>CAWVZF010000001.1:0-59566 GCA_963934665.1 uncultured bacterium
TCGAAGCACGACCGGAGATCAGCGATACTGAGTACGACCGGCTATTCAAGCGTTTACTAGAGCTAGAAAAAGACCATCCCGAGCTTTGCTTACCTGATTCGCCGACCCAGCGTGTTGGTGCTGAACCCCAAAGCAAGTTCAAAACAGTGGCTCACACAGCTCCAATGCTATCTCTCGATTCGACACAAGACGTCGATGAACTTCGCCGCTTTGACGATAGGATTCGTAAGGCACTCGGGGAGGGCCATGAGCCCACGTACGTCATCGAGCCAAAGTTGGACGGTGCCTCGATCGAACTCGTATACGAGAACGGCGTGTTAATCCGAGCAGTTACAAGAGGGAATGGACGTGAGGGTGAGCAGGTCACTGATAACATCCGAACGATTTCGTCGGTTCCACTCCGACTTCGTACTGAGGCTCGAGCTGTGCCCGATCTGCTTTCTGTGCGAGGTGAGGTGATCATGTACATCTCAGACTTTCGGGTCTTCAACGCTCGTTTGGTTGAGGCTGGTGGCGAACCTTATGCATCTCCCAGGAACTCTGCCGCTGGGTCAGTACGCCAACTCGACTCGCGTGTCACCGCATCCCGGAAGCTGGATCTCTTAGTCTATGATATTCTCGCAATAGAGGGTTCTGGGTTCAAAAGTGATGCGGACGGTATAGAAGCAATCCGGCATTGGGGGTTTAAGGTGCCTGATCGCATACAAACGGGAAGAACGGTCGAAGACATTCTTGAATATCACGCTGGATTTGCTGCCGATCGTGAAGGTTTGGATTATGAGATTGATGGGATTGTAATCAAGCTGGACGACCTTTCAGCTCGCTCGGCAATCGGTGTTACTTCACATCATCCTCGATGGGCGATGGCCTTCAAGTTTGAGCCACGGCAGGAGATCACTCGGATCGACAAGATCGAGGTCAACGTTGGCCGTACGGGGGTGATTACGCCGGTTGCGGTGCTAGATCCTGTAGTGGTTGGTGGCGTTACTGTATCTCGAGCGTCTCTTCATAATAGAGAGGAGCTTCGCAGGAAAGATTTACGTGAAGGCGATACGGTACGCATCCAGCGAGCTGGGGACGTGATACCTCAGGTCGTAGAGGTGGTCGCACATGAGAAGGATCGAGCCCGCTCGTTTGAGATGCCGCCTGAGTGTCCTGTATGCGGTACGCCAGTGCAGGAAGACGGTCCGCGTATAAAGTGCCCCAATCGATTTGGATGTTCGGCTCAACTCCAAGGGCGCATCGTACACCTGGCGTCTAGGTCCGCCTTAGATATCGAAGGGCTTGGGGAAGAAACAGCCGCGTTACTTGTCGCCAAAGGATTGGTGCGCAGCCTTGCGGAGTTATTCGATATATCTTCTGAGCAGCTTCTAGAATACGAAGGCTTCGCTGAAAAATCTGCGGAGTCCTTAGTAGAAGCGATTCAATCAAAGAAGGCACCCGATCTCCCACAGTTTTTGATTGCACTGGGCATTCCAGAAGTAGGTACAGCTGTTGCGAGGGACCTCTCAGGCCATTTCGGTAGCATCGAAGCAATACTTGGAGCTACGGCAGAAGAGCTGGAGCAAATAGATGGCATAGGGCCGAAAATGAGCGAAGTGATAACGGTCTTCCTGGAGGATGAACGGAATAGGTCAGCGATAGATGCCATTCTCTCACGTGGTATTGAGCCAGTGGCGTCTGTGCCCGTAGCCAGAGGTTTGCCGTCTGCAGGTACGGCTGTGTTCACTGGTTCGCTTCCTATTCCACGGGCATCGGCTGAAGCTGCATGGCATGCAGTTGGTGGCCGCACCGCAAGCAGCGTTTCCGCAAAAACTGACTTTGTGGTTGTGGGGGAGAATGCGGGCTCAAAACAAGAAAAAGCGGAGCGGCTCCAATTAGTAATTCTCAACTTCGGTGAATTTGTTGCGAAAGTAGTCTCAATGGGCGGTGAAGTTGACGTTCTATAAAGGAGCTTATGCTCCAGTAGTAGACGAGGGACAACGACCCACCTCAGTTGCCTGAATCCACCGTTTTCCAGGGCTCTTACCCATTCTGCTCTGAGAAAACAGGGTTATCGTATTCAGAGCACCCAACTGCTATCAAGGCTATGGGTGAGGATTCCGGGGAGCGACTAGGTAGGAGGGGAACTTGTTGGGATTGATGCCGGATCTTGCTGTGCTGATTTTTGGAATAGTGGTGCTGTATTTCGGTGCAGAATCGCTTGTCCGGGGATCTTCAAGATTGGCGAGTTCACTGGGTGTTAGCCCTATAGTAGTTGGCCTAACAGTTGTGTCCCTAGGGACGTCTGCCCCAGAGTTGGTCGTGTGTGTGGTAGCTGCGCTTCAGGGCAACCCTGGCTTGGCAATTGGGAACGTGATGGGTTCTAACCTAGCCAACATAGGTCTCATCTTGGGGCTCACCTCACTGGTCCACCCTCTGGAAGTGAAGCACAGGGTCGTGTGGCGTGAGATGCCTATAATGCTGTTGATAACGTTCTCCATTTACCCGATTGCATTTGATGGCGTATTGAGCTGGACAGATGGCCTCATGCTCCTTGTGGTATTGCTGGCTTATCTAGTCTGGGTTTTCCGGTCTGGCCACCGTGAGGAAATCAAGAGTTCTCCTGGTCCGAGTGACTCGATAGCGACCTCAGAAGGGGCGGTCTCGCTTCTGAATCCCAAGGATATTGGACAGGTTGCCCTAGGTTCCGCGTTCCTCGTGTTAGGTGGATACTGCATCGTTAAGGGTGCAGTAGAAGTCGCCTCCGCACTTGGCGTTTCAGAGGTCATAATTGGATTGACTGTAGTGGCTATTGGTACATCTCTGCCCGAACTAGCTACATCGATGGTCGCTGCGATGCGTCAGGAGGTCGATATAGCCGTTGGAAACATCATTGGTTCAAACATCTTTAACCTGACTGCGATATTGGGAACTACCGCGCTAGTTCGGCCGATCATGATCCCCGAAACAGTGCTTTCACGAGAACTCGCTGGAGTAGTTTTTATGTCCCTGCTTCTTTTGCCAATCCTGAGAAATGGATGGCAGATCAAGCAATGGGAAGGGGCATTGCTGCTAACGGCGTATATTGGGATGGGCTGGTGGCTTATATAGGCTGAGTTTAGGAGAGTTGAACTGGCGTGACCACCTAGGGGTAGGCTCTTACCCTAGGGCTGGGTAGCTTCTTCTGGTGGGCAAAGCAGGTTCTCAGAGTAGATTGATAATCCCAGGAGCTAGTCTGAATGCTTCCGATCGATCTTTCCGGCAAGCGCGCCTTCATAGCGGGCGTTGCCGATGACAGAGGGTACGGGTGGGCAATCGTGCGGGCGCTCGCAGCTGCTGGTGCCTCAATATGCGTGGGCACATGGCCGCCGGCCCTCAGGATTTTTACTCGCAGTCTCAAGCGGGGAAAACTTGACATGTCGCTTCCGGGTGGAGGAGAGATCGAGTTTGAGAAGATCTACCCTTTGGATGCGGCCTTCGACACAGCTGATGAAGTACCTGAGCATGTGAGGGAGGACAAGCGCTATGTTGATCTGGAAGGCTACACGATTCAGGGTGTCGCGGATCAAGTCCAAGCTGACTTCGGAGAACGTTGTTTAGATATCGTTGTTCACTCGCTGGCAAATGGGCCTGAAGTCAAAAACCCTCTCATCGAAACAAGTCGCGCTGGATATCTCGCAGCAATTAGTTCGAGTGCCTACTCGATGGTGAGTATGGCGCAACGGCTTGGCCCACTTATGAACAGCGATGGCGCTCTAGTATCGATTTCCTATCTGGCTGCAGAGCGAGTTGTGCCAGGATATGGAGGGGGTATGAGTTCGGCGAAGGCCGCGCTGGAAAGTGATACACGCCTGCTTGCTTTTGAGGCGGGCCGTAAGTTTGGTGTCCGCGTGAACACCATCAGTGCGGGCCCACTTGCGAGTCGTGCTGCCAGCGCGATCGGAACGATCGATCGTTTGGTTGACTACTACCGAGACAACGCAGCATTGCCAGAGGTGAATACTGCGGACGACGTTGGACATGCCGCTGCATTTCTTTGCTCTCCTCTCGCCGCGGGCATAACCGGTGAGACGCTCCACGTCGATAAGGGGTACCATGCAATGGGGATGCCTGCTCAAGCGCTGCTCAAAGACGAGGTCGAGTGACGGCAGCTGAGCATCTTTTTGGATCTCTGCTACCTGACATTGTTACGAGTCCTCCAGGCGGGGTTTCCCGCCGTCTAGCGAAGCGCCTTAGGGAGGTTGAGTCCCACAATATCACCTATGTCGACTCTGATTGGCCGATCTTTTGGAAAGAAGCGAATGGGTCGAATGTCCGTGATGTTGATGACAACATATATATCGACCTGAGCGGGGCATTCGGTGTTGCTCTCATTGGACATGCACACCCAGAGGTTGTTCATGCTCTCCAGGCCCAAGGAGAAGAGCTGATACATGGGATGGGTGATATTCACCCACCTGTTAGAAAGGTTGAATTGATTGAGCGTTTATGTGGGATCGTACCCTGGGTTGATGCACAGGCAATACTGACAACGACTGGATCAGAGGCTGTTGAGGTGGCGCTCAAGACGGCCCGGATCGCTACCGGTAAACCAGGTATTGTTGCGTTTAACGGAGGATATCATGGTCTTACTATGGGCGCACTCGCGGTCACAGACCGGGCCCACTTCCGTTCATACTTTGAGGATCAACTGTATAAGGGAGTGAGCTTTGTCCCCTTCCCTGAATGTAATGATGCCTCACGGGTGACTTCGGATGAAGCTCTCGGATTTCTTCGAGCAGCCTTTCAGCAGGGGGCACCTAATGGGGATCCGATCGGTGCTGTGATCGTGGAGCCTGTGCAGGGCAGGGCAGGAGTAAGAATTCCTCCTGATGGTTTTATGGCCGCTCTATCAGATTTGGCGATGGAGGAGGGGGTAATGGTTATCGCTGATGAGATCTTCACCGGACTTGGACGTTGTGGGTCAATGTTAGCATCTGAGCGATTAGGACTTCGTCCAGATATCGTGTGTCTAGGTAAGGTCCTCGGTGGTGGATTACCGCTTTCAGTGTGCCTCAGTTCACGCTCAGTGCTGTCTTCTTGGCCAGAAAATGATGGAGAAGCAATTCATACCAACACATTTATGGGACATCCTCCATCGTGTGCCACTGCATTAGCTGTGCTTGATATCGTTGAGCACTTGGGTGTTCCGGAACGTGCAAAGGTCCTTGGATCACGACTACTTAGTGAATTGCAAGATTCGCTTAGGGATGCTGAAAGGGTTTTAGAGGTGCGTGGATGTGGTCTCATGATCGGGATCGAGTTCGTTACAGCTGACGGAACGCCATGGAAAGGGGGTGCTGCACAGGTAGCGCAATCTGCTCTTGGTCAAGGCTTGATTCTTCTGCCTGCCGGGGAACATAGCCATGTGGTGGAGCTTACTCCTTCTGCATTTTTGTCTGAGGATCAAGTAGTCCATTCATTGGCTCTGTTATCGTCCATTATCCAGAAGATGCATTGAAAACATCTAGCCCGTCTGGTATGTGGTCCGGCGTTTTTTTTGATCTTGATGGTACGTTGGCTGACACGGTTGAATTGATCCTTAAGTGCTTCCGCTTCACTACGAAAAAACATTTCGGCCAACCAATTCCCGATGCGGATGTCGTGGCCACCCTTGGGATACCACTTCCGGTGCAGATGAGGGGCTTTGCTCGCAATGCAGAGGAAGCGGAGTTGATGCGACAAACCTACATCGCCTATCAGGACATCGTGCATGATGAAATGGTCCACTCGTTTCCAGGGGCATCTTCGGTTTTGGGGGCGCTGCGAAGACATGGAACAAAGATTGCGGTTGTCACAAGTAAGCGTACGGGTATCGCAAAGAGAACTCTCGAATGCTGCGGTTTATGGGAAGCAGTAGATCTAGTCGTTTGTGCAAATCAGGTACAGCACCCGAAGCCGCACCCTGAATCAGTCAATCTGGCTCTTAGTAAACTCGGACTCGAACCAGACGGCGTTGTGTTTGTCGGAGATTCACCCTTCGATATCCAAGCTGGGAAGGGGGCGGGGACACGAACAGCTGCAGCACTATGGGGCCCGTTTAATCTTGAAGAACTCCTAGCAGAGAAGCCTGACTTCGTTTTGGATACTCTTGGGGACGTGCTAGAGATTAATTCGGACGAAATGGCTAGAGGGACAAGCCTTCCTCTTATGCGCCCTTAATTAGATGAAGTCGAGAAATCTATTTGCTCAGCGAGCGCTAGGTCTTTTTCAGTGATTCCGCCTGCGTCATGTGTGGAAAGTGTGATTGTGACGTTGTCGTATCGGATATCGATATCAGGATGATGATCGTGGGTGTCTGCCAAAGTCGCGACCCGGTTCACAAAGACAATTGTGTCCCTGAAGGAACTAAAACGGAAACTTTTAATTATTTGGTTCGAGCGGCGCTTCCATCCTTTGTGGCTATCGAGCCATGTCCGAATGGATTCTGTGTTGAGCTTACTAGCCATTTCTGTCCTATGAGTCAGACCAAATGATTGTCGTGTAATGAGTTAGAACTCGTATGCGAGTTTACTCAGGATTAAGTGAAAAGTACACTCATTCCACTTAATAGGACGCTCATCAGAGCCGAGTTGTTGAGGGGTTGACGTTGTCTGATAGGCCTCTGTAAGATCTTGGCCCTCTCGAAACTGGGAGGATCGCAGCGCCCCCATCGTCTAGTGGCCTAGGATATCGCCCTCTCACGGCGAAGACCGGGGTTCGAGTCCCCGTGGGGGTATTGGTCGCTTAGCTCAGCTGGTAGAGCGCTACGTTCACATCGTAGATGTCGCAGGTTCGAGTCCTGCAGCGACCATCGATCCAATAGCCTGTGGTAGGCGCTTAGACTGTCGAGAGTTTCCGCGCACCGATCTGCTTGAACGCCTGTCCTGGTGTCCAACTGGTCACATACCCTACTACTGCACTCGCGGCAACTGAATAAGGTGAACCGAGGTAGAGATTCCCCGGCCCTGAACGTCCCGGAAAATTCCGGTTTTGAGATGACATCGATACTTCATCAGGTGAGCTTGTGACTCCCGGACCGGCGGCGATACATGCACCACATCCCGGTTCAATGAATGTCGCTCCCATGCGCTCAAACAGTGTCATATAGCCTTTTTCATGACAGTACTCTCGAACCTCTGTCGAGCCGCACTGGATGTATGCATTTACGTCCGCGTGGATCTTCAGTCCTTGTGAATCAGCTTCACTGAGGACGCGAGCATACATATCCATGTCCTCCTTTTTCCCAGCAGTACAGGATCCGGCGTACGCTATATCGATACGGATGGGTTCTTCTCCAAGTTCATCGATATAGACCCCGTTGCCTGGGTCATTGGGTAGGGCTGCCATAGGGCGGATCGTTGAGGCATCGATCTCTATAGTTTTCACATACTCCGCCGCAGGATCACTTTGCATGCCCTGAGTGAGCTGTTGGGCATGAGTTCGATCCATGCCACGCTCATCAACCATGAATTGGACCGATTTGTCATCTGCTGCGATGATACCAGTGAATGCCCCGACTTCCGCAGCCATGTTGGTCATAGTCGCGCGTTCATCAATACCAAGTGCCTCCACAGCAGGGCCCGCATACTCGATAATCTGCCCAATTGCGTGTCCATCTCGTATGTATGGGTGTCTCAGAATTTCAAGCATATAGTCTTTTGCGGTAACATTTGGTGCCGGGGTTCCTCTTATCTCAACTTTGAAGGATGGAGGTACGCTCATGCGTACATCCTTTGTCAGCCAAGAGTTGAAAATTGCCGTCGTACCGACACCGAAAGCGAGTGAACCAATGGCTCCCGCGTGTGGTGTATGAGAGTCAGTGCCCACTATGAGCATACCTGGCTCTGCGTACTCCTCGAGGATTTTGGAGTGACAGATAGCCTGGGAACCGAGTCGGTGCCCCATCTGTTCGCCATATAACTTAACGCCCTGTTTTTCGCTGAACTCACGCTGTTTCACCTCGAGTTCATTTGCCGCTTCAAGCAGACCGTCTTCAATCCGCTCTTGGCTCATCACTTGGGACAGAAAGGTTAAATGATCTCGAAAAAAGAGCATGGAAGACGGATCGACGACCTTGGCATCCTTTCCAACTTTATTTTCAAAGAAAATCGAAGCCATCGGAGTCACGTATTCGTGGCTAAACCGGATGTCCGTGTGAAAGAAACCGCTGTCTCCAGGCTCAACCCATGGAACACCTATTTCACCTTTTTCGGCATCAGTAACCAGATGCGAAGCGAAAATTTTTTCGGCAACAGTCATCGGGCGAGTTGATGCAGCTTGCTCCTGTGCGCACGCAGCCAACGGGATGGTCACATTGCCTTGGAGCCGTGCGACATTGAACTCAAAGAGTCCGCCGTACTCAATGATTTGGCGGGTAATATCGTCCTTGCCCTTAGTGAATTCCGTGAGCGGGATTTCCTCACCAGCTACGATCCTCTTAATAACCCCAAAGTCAGTCGACGTTAAAAGTCCTAGATTCTGACAGTTTTCGTCGTAAATGCGCTCAATGCTCTCAGCTATAATGACCTTGATGCCTGCGTGGAGTTCAGCGTAGGGACTTGCCTCACGACTACTTCCTTTGCCGCGTCTCTTGCCGGCAACAGAGCAGACAAACCCTCCATTGCGCACAGCATTACGCTCTACAGGGTACTCTGTGTCATTGGTGGCTTGATTTGTGGTGCGCAGACCCAAATACGGGAAATCCCCAAGCGTTTCGTCATAGAAGAAACAGATATACGCTGGTGTGATCTCGTCTGTAGAGATTTGGTCGCGTAGTGCACTTATATAGTCGTGCGGGTGTTGAATATCGATGCCTTCGTACAATTGCCCTCTTACGAGTTCGGCATCATCCAACAGATAGAGAATACGGCCTTCAAACTTGAGGGTCGCGGGTCGTTTCTCGATATGTCTATTCAGGAGGTCTGCGATCATTTGCCTGTCTTAGCCGGAGCTCTGGATACGCTGGCCTAAGCTAAAATGTGCCCTCGCTACGGATAGCCGCAAAGGGACCGATATCCAATCGTCCGACTGAACCAGAGATCTGTAGCTGAGAGGCTTACCTGTTGTTGCTCGTTCTTGCTTAGACCATTAGCTCGGCATCAACTGAAGTCCACCCCAAAGATCATTACCGCAATAATGATTGCGGCTACAGCCGCTGGTGCTACCCAACGAATGAAAAAACGCCAAGTCTCGTACCGAAACCAACTAGGCTGTGTGCCATCCATGAGCTCGTTCATGGTGTCTTCTCTAGTCATAAACCAACCTGCTGCGATCGTTACTGCGAACCCACCGGTCGGTAGCATCCAGTTCGAAACGAAATGGTCAGCCATAGAGAACCAGCCAATTTTGCCCCCAAAAAGTGTCTCTCCTATTGCACCTGGGACAACAAGATTGGATACACCTGAAACAGCACCAAAAGATATGGCGGCGAGGATAGTGAAGATGAAAACAGCACCACCGCACATTAATGTTGCTTTTTGCCGAGCGATGCCATGCTCGTCGATCACATAACTCGCGACGACTTCGAGCAGTGACATCGTGGATGTGAGAGCAGCAAGTGCAATAAGCACATAGAAGAGCGGTCCCAGGAAGCGTCCAAGAGGAACCTCAGTGAAGAACAACTCAGGTAGCGAGATGAAGAGCATGCCGACCGTAGATGCACCAACCTGCTCTTCCATCCCGGGAACACTGAATATTACTGAAAACATTATGACGGTTGCTAGGAGTGCGATCAGTGTGTCTAGGAGCACGATTGTTGCTGATGCTTTAACAACAGACTGAGTCCTTGAGATATAGGAACCGTATGTCACCATACATCCCATTCCTAACGAAAGTGTAAAGAAGGAATGCCCCAGAGCCTCGAGAATTGCGCCTGGCTCAAGCTCATTGAAGTTGGGCTGAAAAATGAAGGCGAGGGCTTCACTCGAGCCACTCATCCTAACTGCGGAGAAGAGCAGCAAAACGAGAATAACGCCGAGGATAGGTAGAAAGGTCCTCGCAATCCTCTCAATACCTTTCTGGACCCCTAGGTACACAACTGACACAGTGGCAATACTGAAACCTAAGGACAGCCCGAGTTGAAGGGTGCCGTTGCTGGATTGTTCACCAAAGAGATCGCCCATCGCCATGCCACTCGGAAAGCCAGACACCATCCATCCGAATGATTTGCTGAAATAGAAGAGAGACCAACCTGCGATAACGGTGTAGTAACTGAGTAAAATGAAACCGCACAGTACCCCCCAGGCTCCGACGATCCCCCACATAGGACCTGCGGCATCCTTAAGTGCACCAACGGCACTTTTTTGCGTCTTTCGACCGATGAGCAACTCCGCCATCATGATTGGCAAGCCTACGGCAGCTATACATATCAGGTAGACTAGGACAAAGGCTCCACCACCGTTTTCCCAGGTAATAAACGGAAATTTCCAGAGATTACCGAGGCCGATTGCGCTTCCTGTGGCCGCGAGGATGAGCCCCATATTCGAGCTCCAATTGCCACGTTGCCCGTCCATGGGCTCCACTCCCTTTTCTTCTAGGACCATTCTGTTCCGATAGTCGTGACCAAATCAGCGTCTGATTGTCTAACGGAATCCAGATCTCGGGCGCAAAACATACCGGGCACTTTGAACTCCCAACAGTCAAAGGTTTACACTAGGGAATCTCCACACTCGCTCTTTTAGTGGGACATGCTTATGCACCGATTGATCCTAACTGCCTTACTCCTAACAAATGCAGCTGTATCGGCTTGTACCGCTCCGGAGAACTCCGATAGGCGAGCGATGGGACCCGAGGAGGTTCCACTGCGTGCAGCGCTACTCACTGCAGGTCCGGTTAGCGATGCTGGTTGGTATGCTGGTGCTTATGAAGGATTACTCCTTCTTCGTGATTCTCTCGGGGCCCAGGTTAGTCACCAACAAACCCGGACTCCGGCGGAGTTTGATGAGGCATTCCTATCATATGCTTCATCAGGGTACGATTTAATTTTTGCACACGGGTTTGAGTACCAAGACGCTGCAATACGTGCAGGTCAGCAATTTCCCGGCACTACGTTCATTGTAAGTGGAGGAGGTAGGTACTCGGAAAACGTCATCCCACTGATCTTCGAGTTAGAGGAGGGCAGTTACCTTGCGGGCATGGCTGCCGCTCAGGTAAGTGAGTCTGGCATCTTAGGTATGGTCGGCGGCGTTGAGATTCCACCTGTCCAAGGAACCTTCAGAGCCTTCGAGGCCGGTGCCGAAAGTATTAATCCGGAGATAAGAGTTCTTGAAGCTTTTATTGGCAATTGGGACGATGTGGCTGCTGCAAAAGAGGCCGCGATCGCTCAACTACGTAATGGAGCTGATGTTATCATCCACAATGTCGATGCGGCCTCTTTTGGAGTTTTTCAAGCTGTCAGGGAGATGGTCGAATCAGGAGGAAGGGCATGGGCGCTTGGGATGAACCGTGACCAAAACCAGATTGCACCAGAAGTGATCTTGGGTAGCGCGGTTATCCGCATCCCACAGGCATTTCTGGAGATCGCACTTTCTTGGGAGTCCGGTGAACTAGGTGGCCGACCGATCTATGCTGGAGCTAACACTCAGGTTATCGATTTCGTCGTGAACCCAGCCATAGCCGATATCTTCTCAGCTGACTTCATTGCGACAATGCAAGAGGTGCGAGAGCGTATTCGCAGCGGGACATTTGAAGTTCCGAAGGTCTCATTCATAGAGGGTGAGATCGGCGAGTCATGACCGATGTTTTTGCGCGCCTTAATGGCATCATCCGTCATTTTGGACAGGTGAAGGCACTCGACAGCGCAAATCTTGAAATTCATTCAGGTGAAATCCACGGGATCTTAGGGGAGAATGGTGCCGGCAAGACCACGCTCCTAAATATCTTGGGGGGTATCATCCATCCGGATGCTGGTTTCCTAGAAGTGGGCGGGTCCCAGGTCAGGTTACAGAGTGCAAGGGCCGCTTGGAAAATGGGGATTGGTCTGGTGCACCAACACTTTACTTTGGTGCCAGGCCTTTCTGTGCTCGAGAATCTTGCACTCGGTCGGCGGCACAGGGGGCATAGGTGGAAATTACACCTGAAGGAGATACGTAAAGAAGCTAGTGACCTCAGCAAACTTACAGGGCTCACCGTACCCTTCGAAGCCTCGATCGAGGAATTGGGAGTGGGGGATCGACAGCGGATTGAAATCCTGAAGGCTCTGCTACGTGACCCTCAATTGCTTGTACTTGATGAGCCGACTGCGGTGCTAGCGCCTGCGGAAATCGATCAGTTGTTCCGGCTTCTTCGCACTTTGGCTGAGGAGGGGCGTGCAGTTGTCCTCGTCGCGCACAAATTAGATGAAATATTGTCAATCGCGGATCGTGTCACAGTACTAAGAAGGGGACGCACTGTGATGACCGCTGCCGGGGCTGATATAGATACAGCAATCTTGACCGATGCCATGGTTGGGTCCTCTAGCAGCGACGGAGATGTCCCTACGACCCCCGATGTTTTATCAGCGCTCGGTCAGGGCTCAGATCACTCGGCTCAAAATAGAGAACCGGGTAATCGTTCGGTAGCGGAATTGAAGGGGGTAGATGTGTACGGCCCGCAGGGAGGACTAGCTCTGCAGGACGTGGGACTAGAGGTAATGAGTGGCGAGGTGATTGGGGTGGCTGGTGTAGAGGGTAATGGGCAGCGTGAGTTAGCGCTTGTCTTGTCTGGCCGTCAGGAGGTGTCCTCAGGAAAACTACAGATTCCCGAGCACGTTGGTTTTATCCCACAGGATCGTAACCGGGACGGATTGGCAGCAGATTTCGATCTCACGGAAAATGTGGCTCTAGCATTGCACCGTGACCCAAAGTTTCGCTTGGGTCCTCTGCTTCGTTGGAGTCTAATCGAGTCACACACCGCTGAGATCCGATCCCGATTCAAGGTAAGGTCTTCAGGTGGGCGAACTCTTGCGCGTGAACTTTCTGGTGGAAACCAGCAAAGATTGGTGGTAGGTCGAGAGCTTTCCCGGCTGCCTGAACTCTTAATTGCAGAAAATCCCACCCGGGGACTGGATTTTACGGCGACAGCATTCGTCCGCGGGGAGCTGAAAAGATTGGCTCATGATAAAGCTGCTGGTGTCGTGTTGATCTCGACGGACCTAGACGAAATACTGGAGGTAGCAGACCGCGTCTTCGTGATTCTACGTGGCAAGCTGACTCCTGTACCATCTGCGCATAATTCTCAGGAAGCTGTCGGTGCTATGATGTTGGGTAGCAGGCTCGAGGTCCACTGAAATGAGGCGCTTTGACCAGCTGGCTGTCGCCGTTTTGGCTTTGGTCGCTACCGGTATCATAGCCGCAGGATCTCTATGGCTTGGAGGGTATGACCCCTTAGTCGCTGGTGCAGCGATGTTTCAGGGGTCTTTCGGTAGTGGAACAGCGATACTTTCGGTCACAATGGTCCGTGCAGTCCCATTGATAGTCACAGGCCTTGCGGTCGCATTGGCGTTTCGGGCTGGGGTATGGAATATCGGAGCGGAGGGCCAGCTCTATGCTGGCGCAATCGCGGCCGCCTGGGTGGGCCTGAGCTGGGGCAATGCGCCTGGGTGGTTTCTTGCTCCAGCCACACTAGTTGCCGCCTTGCTAGCAGGGGCTGCATGGGCCGCCATACCCGCGTTCATGAAGGTAAGGCTAGGTATCGGAGAGGTGATTCCGACGATTCTAATGAACTTCGTGGGAATTTATCTTGCAGCATTCGTGGTCCACGGTCCACTTCAGGAAACCCGTGGTGTCTTCCCTCAGACTGACCCTATCAGTGATGCTGCAAGGCTATCCGTGCTGGTGGAAGGAACACGACTACATGCAGGTTTTCTGATTGCACTGCTTTTGGGTGTAATACTTTGGATTGGGTTGCGTTGGACCCACTTTGGCTTTCAGGCTCGTTCAGTTGGGGCTTCTCCTGAAGCGGCTCGTGTATCAGGGATGATTGAAAGCAAGCGAGTTCTACTAGTCGTTTTCCTTGGTTCTGGTGCGATTGCCGGTCTGGCCGGTGGCATCGAGATCACTGGCGTGACATTCGCACTCTACGAAGGACTCTCACCTGGTTGGGGCTATACAGCGATCGCCGTGGCACTGCTAGCTGGACTTCATCCTGCATGGGTGGTTTTTACTGGTCTGCTTTTTGGAGGACTGGAAGCAGGAGCTGGTGCGATGCAGCGAGAAGCTGGTGTACCTGCAGCGTGGGTGAGCGCAGTCGAAGCGCTTGTGATCCTGTTTGTTTTGGCCGGAGACCAGATCAGGAGACGATTCAGTGCCTGAGATGATCACCGTTGTTGCATTTTTAGAAGCATCGGTCCGTCTGGGCATTCCGCTCGCACTAGCTGCGATGGGAGAAACGATTACCGAGCGTAGTGGGGTCATCAACATCGGTCTTGAGGGTTCACTGATTGCGGGTGCACTCGGAGGTGCGCTTGGAGCTCTCGCCATTGGTGGTGCTGGTGGAGGGATCTTAGTTGGTGCATTCGGAGGCGCATTAGTAGCGATGATTTTTGCAGGGTTTGCGGTCGGTCTAGGGACCGATCAGATCATCACCGGGACTGCTGTAACTCTAGGTGGCCTAGGGTTTACGGGTGCGATATACCAGGCTCGCTTTGGGACCACGGGAACGGCGTTAACCCTACCTACTCTGTCTTCAGTTCCAATCCCGTTGCTCTCGGATATTCCAATCATCGGGTCGGCCCTCTTCAATCAGGCGCCAACTACGTATTTCACTTATCTCTTGGCACCAACGCTCTGGTATTTCGTGTACCGTACAGAGTGGGGGTTGGAATTAAGAGCTGTTGGAGAGGAACCGGATGCAGCCGCAGCCGCTGGCGTGCGGGTGAAGCAGACTCGTTTCTGGGCAACGGTTTTTGGTGGTACACTTGCTGGTATAGCCGGCGCTCACCTTGCTCTTGCTCACGCTGGCACTTTTGCTGAGAACATGAGTGCTGGCCGCGGGTTCATCGCGATTGCGGTAGTCGTGCTAGGTCGGTGGAATCCACCCCTTGTTCTTCTAGCCGCACTTTTCTTTGGGGCGGCATCAGCACTTCAATTTCAAGCCCAAACGCTCGGGCTGGCTGTCCCTTATCAGTTGTTTCTAGCGTTCCCCTACCTCCTCACTTTATTAGCGTTGGCAGGTTGGGTGGGGAAGTCACGGGCTCCAGCATCTCTTGCTTTACCATGGCCAAAGGACAGTTAGAGGGAATGATGTGGGCCAACTGTGCTCTCACCGTTCTGGCTGCCCGTTTGTTACGGGTATCGGCCGTAAGACTCCAGCATCTATCTTTACGAGTCTTTGGTCTCGACACCTACGCCTTCCGATAGGAACCATGATGAGGCTATGCAGAGTGTGGGTTAAACGGTTCACAGCGCTGAGTATGCTGGCCCTCATTGCTATTCCACCGAGTGTAGACGCCCAGTCAATGAGAGGCACCGGGATTGTGCCCACGGGCCTCTTGCTTCGCCAGTTGGATGGAGTAAAGCGCGTCCTCATCATCGGTGCTCACCCGGATGACGAGGACACGAGCCTTCTCACTGCTCTCGCTAGGGGCTGGGGTGTTGAGGCCGCTTATCTCGCACTGACGCGTGGTGACGGCGGCCAAAACCTCATTGGTCCTGAGCTCTGGGAAGGCCTGGGCGTTATCCGTACAGGTGAACTAGAGGCTGCACGTACTTTGGATGGTGGGCAGCAATTCTTCACACGAGCATTCGACTATGGATTCTCTAAGAGTGCCGATGAGGCATTGTCACTGTGGTCTCGTGAAGAACTCCTCGAAGATGTGACATGGGTTGTAAGAAAATTTCGACCACATGTGATTGTGTCAGAATTCAGCGGCACCCCACGTGACGGGCATGGGCAGCATCAAGCTGCTGGGATTATAGCGCGGGAGGTTTTTGAAGCTGCTGGAGATCGCAGCCGATTCACGGAACAGTTTGAACACGGTGTTGAGCCTTGGAGACCGGCAAAACTGTACGAGACATCTCGCAGACGCTTCTTCGGTGGTAGAGAAGGCACTAACGACGATGTCACGATCATTGATACCGGGAGTCATGATGCGTTGCTAGGCCGCTCTTTGTTCCAGCTTTCAATGGAGAGTCGAAGCCAACATCGGTCACAGGATATGGGTGCGCCCCAGCCATTCGGGCCCCAGGACACGGGCCTAACTCTTGTCGACACTCAGATTGATGGGTCTGGCGATGGGATGTTTTCGGGCATCGATACCACGTTGATAGGTATCGCAGCCCGACTCGATAGCAGGCTGGGTGCTAGGGTTCTTCCGCACCTTGAGGCTTATCGGGCGTCCATCATGAGGGCCCGAGGGGTTTTCGGGCTGAATCCCTCTGTAATTGTGCCAGATTTGGCAGAGGCACTCGAGCATCTGGTACTAGCGGGAGCAGCAGCCGGTACGGTAGCCGACCAAGAATTCATAATTGCACTCGCGAAGAAGAGAATCCTAGCGACGCAAGCTTTGATGGCCGCGTCAGCTGTCACCTTCGATGTTAGGGTGGCAGATGATCTTCTTGTCCCGGGTCAGGCCGTCCAAGTCCAAGCACACCTTTGGAATGGTGGTGATTTTCACCTAACGAATCCAACGGTAGACCTAGAGATCCCTGAAGCTTGGGAAGCTCGTGAGATGTCCGTTTCCGGGTTATCTGCAAACGGAGAGGTGATAGCGGGCACGCTCGCAACGTGGACTTTTGACTTGATAGTGTCTGATAATTCGGATCTGTCACGGCTCTACTTCTTGAGGGAAGATCGTGATGGGGCCCGCTACCGATGGCCCGATGAACCTGAGCTCTGGGGAATGCCTCGCGATCCTGCACCGGTCCGGGGGAGGGCAGTGTTTTCGCAGATGCTCGAAGGCGAATCTATGGGCGGCCGTGTCGAGACTGTTGTTCCCTGGCGCTACGTTGGTGTGGATCCGTCATTCGGTGAGTTCGAGAAGCCGGTATTGGTAGTACCAGGAGTTTCCGTGGCCGTCACACCGGGCGGAATTGCTTGGCCGCAGGATCAGGCACAATCCCGGTCGATTTCGGTCATCGTGCGCTCGCAGAAAGATGAAGGTGCTCGGGGTGAGGTGAGACTTGTCGCACCTCAGGGATGGATGGTAACACCAGCAGATCACTCATTTGATTTGAGAGATTCAGCGGCAGAGCGAACACTAGAGTTTACTGTGCAACCTGAGGGTGAACTCTCGTTAGGTGACCATGCTTTCCAGGCTGTTGTGCGCACAGATGACGACCATGTCTATACCGAAGGTTTTGCGCTTATCGACTATGAACATATCCCTCGGTCACCTCTTTATTCTGATGCCGAGTTGGCCATAACGGTCTTCCCTGTAGCTGTCACTCCGGGGTTAAGGGTCGGATATATTATGGGTTCAGGAGATGACGGTCCGGAAGCAATCCGCCAACTCGGAGTTGAGGTTGATGTTCTGGACGAAAACACGGTTCGGAGTGGCTCTTTTAGCTCATTTGACGTTCTGGTGTTGGGGGTGCGGGCGTACGAAGTCCGCCCAGATCTTCGTGCTGCGAGTGCCCAGATCTTGGATTTTTCGAGAGCCGGTGGCACCGTATTAGTGCAGTATAACCGAGGCAGCTTGGGTTCCCTCGCACCCCAAGCAATCCAAGTCGGGCGAGGGTCTCCTCGTGTATCAGATGAGACTGCAGAGGTCACTCTACTTGCTTCCTCATCACCAGCCCTTACTGCACCTAATCAAATTACCCAGTTCGACTTCGAAGGATGGGTTCAGGAGAGAGGTCTCTACTTCGCTGCTAGTTGGGATAGTGCTTATGTACCGCTCCTGGAGATGAACGATCCGGGAGAGGAGGCAAGGCGAGGCTCGCTGTTGGTGGCCACTGTCGGGGAGGGTCTCTTTATCTACACTGGACTCGCATTTTTTCGACAATGGGCCAGTAGGGTACCTGGTGCCTACCGGCTTTTTGCTAATCTCATCTCACTCGATCCAGCAAGCTGGAGGGAATTCACTTCGAGGAACTAGCACTCATATGTAGAGGGCAAAGTACCACTCAGCCGCGAGCGTTGACTCAGCTGTGATAACTAGGGTTGGCTAAGCGTTCCTTCGGTCTATGAGGCTCAATGGGACACCCACAAGCAGAACCACGACTGCTCCGATGACGTTTTGCCAGAGGTACTCTATGGAGGTCTGGAATGCGACAAATCCGACTGTCCCCATACCGATAATAAGCCCAAGAAAAGCCCCTCGGGCTTTGGCCATAGGGACCATCGCTAGAAGAAACACACCGAGTATCGAACCATAAAAAAACGATCCAAAACGGTTTACGACTTCGATGAGTGATCCGAGTGTAGCAGCGTAGGTTGCTACGATGCAGGCGAAGAAGCCCCAGAAAACGGTGGCCCCCTTCGATACGGTCAGGTAATGGGCATCATCAGCATGTGGTTTGATCCATCGCCTATAGAAATCGATCACACTGGTGGTCGAAAGGGCGTTGAGTTCGGCGGCGATGCTAGACATAGCGGCAGCAAAGACCCCTGCTATGAAGAGTCCAGCCAGCCCGATCGGAAGTTCGGAAAGTACAAAGCGCGGGATAATGTAGTTCACGTCGGTTGATGATTCGTCCGTCTCTTCCACCACCATCGCGAGGGCTTCGCCCCGGATCGCTTGAATTTCCTGCTCGCGAGCAAGAAAAAGTTCCATCGGTTGTTGGCTGCCATCGGACGCGTCGGCGACAGCGAAGGCTGCTTCTTCTCTCAGCGTAAATACCTCAGCGTATCTTCTCTGAAGGTCGTCATACTCCGCCCCTCTAGCCGCTACCACTGCAGCCTCGTGCGCAGGGTTATAGAGCAGGGGAGGGCGCACGAACTGGTAGTACATGAAGACGCCGACGCCGACTAAGAGCACGAGAGCTTGAAGGGGGATTTTCCAGTAAGCACTCATGAGGAGCGAGCTTTTTGCCTCGTGAACTGATCTTGCAGCGAGGTAACGCTGGACCTGGCTTTGATCAGTGCCGAAATACGAAAGCATGAGAAATGTTCCCCCGATCACCCCGGACCATACCGTGTAGCGCTCACTTATATCGAAAGAGAAGTCGAATACTTGCAGTCGGCCTGTAGCTCCAGCAATTGTGAGGGCTTCTCCTGGGCTGATTGGCATCTGGATGACCAGGACAAACATGATTGAGACCAATGCGATGACGATCAGAACCATTTGCTTTACGTCAGCCCAGGCGACCGCCTGAACTCCTCCAACCATAGTATAGATCACAGTTGGAACACCGATCATAGCCACAGCCCACACCAGGGGAATTCCGAAGATGGCACTAAAGACCACACCTGGTGCTGCCATGATGGTTCCGACCGAGAGCCCCCTGCATATCAGGAAAAGAAATGCCGTCAGCGCGCGCGTCTTAGCGTCAAAGCGGCGTTCTAGATACTCGTAGGCAGTGTAGACCCCAGAGCCATGAAGGAGGGGGACGATGGTCACGCCAAGAATCACCATCGCTAGAGGTAGTCCGAGATACAGTTGTATGAAACGGAGTCCATCCGTTGCGCCCTGACCCGGTGTACCGATCATGGTCACAGCAGAAAGTTGCGTTGCCATCACCGACAGGCCAACGACCCACCAAGACAAGCTTTTATTGGCGATGAAATAGCCGGAGACTGTATCGGTGTCCTTGGATTTCTTGATACCATCCACGACCACCCAAACCAGGTAGACGATAACAATTAACCAATTGACCCAGTGCATTACGTCGACTCTCTGTTACCGCGGGTAATACTGCTGGCTATCATATTCCAAATCGCATTTGGAGCCACAAGAGCAGGCCTAGTGCTATGACCTGGACGATGATCACGCGGATAAGTGTGATTCGGAATCTGCTACCACCGGAGGATGTTTCCTGGGAATCGTCAACCATCGCGTGCTGGGTTCGGGAGCTTGGCAACGCCAAGCTCGAAGAGTAGAAGATCCGTGGCAAGCATCTCGGATGACAAAGTTGGGTAGCTGAGGGAGACAAGACTTGAGTCCAGGAACCTAACGCTTGTTTGCTCTATTAGAGTGATCCCTACTGCAACACCGTGCCCTTAATTTCCCATGCACGTCCCGAGCGCCTGAGCAGCCTTCAGTATATCGCTATTGGTAGGAACATTTTTCGTTTCAGCGATCGCTTCTGCTAAAGGAACTGCGAGCACATCGGGAGGGTCGAGTGCGACCATGCACCCGAATTGGCCTGCCGCGACAAGGTCAACCGCAGCTGCTCCAAAGCGAAGTGCCAGCAATCGGTCTTGGGCATTTGGTCCGCCACCTCTCTGAAGATGGCCGAGGACCAGGTGGCGAGTCTCTTGCCCTGTATGTTCTGCGATTTCTTCTGAGATCAGGGCACCGATACCGCCGAGGTGTTGCTTCCCACCACCTTGCCGTTGGAAAAGTGGCTCCCCTCCAACTGGAAAGGCGCCTTCTGCCACCACAACGATTGCGAAGTTACGGCCTTCTGCATAACGCTCCTGAATTTTGTTACATACCCGTTCAATGTCATACGGGATTTCCGGTATCAAAATGACGTCGGCCGTTGCTGCAACTCCGGCAGAGAGCGCGATCCAACCGGCGTTCCGACCCATCAATTCCACCACCATCACCCGTTCGTGCGCCTCAGCAGTTGAGTGGAGCTTATCGATCGCATCTGTTGCGGTTTCAACTGCAGTCAGAAACCCGAAGGTTAGATTTGTTGCAGCCAAATCATTATCGATGGTTTTCGGTACTCCAATAACATTCAGTCCTTTTTCAAAAAGTGCTTGTGCGATTGAGAGTGAGCCGTCACCCCCGACGGCGATCAGCGCGTCGATCTTATGTGCGGCTAGGGTGTCAATCACTTCTTGGCTCCTGTCTATAATTGTCGTGGAGCCGTGTTCGTCCGAGATCTGCCAGTTAAGGGGATCTCCTCTATTCGTAGTCCCGATGATCGTACCACCCAAATGAGTGATGCCTCGCACGGCCGACCTATCGAGCTGCACGATACCACCATCTACCTCGAACAGTCCGTCGTAACCATCCCTGATACCAAAGACTTCCCAACCGCGCTTCTCTGCGGATATGACAACTGCTCGAATCACTGCATTGAGTCCGGGCGCATCTCCGCCACCTGTATTGATTGCAATCCGGCGGATGTTGGGTGTCATTTCAGGTCCTGTTGAGATACCGAGGTCTATACCGGCACACTAAGTCTTTTCGCGAGCGCTCTAGCGTCCAAGGTAGCTCTTGTACTAGAAGAACCGCGACCCGTCTAGTCTTAGGTTGTTCTGATTTGCTAGGATACCTCTCAAGAAACCACTATCCTCGAGTCAAACGAGTGATATGGAGGAAGGGTGAGATTTTTAGTGCTCGTGTTGTTTTCATTAGGAGCCTGTGTGTCGCAACAAATACCACAGGACAGTGCAGAGTCCTCATCGGGAGATGATGGCTGGATAGCGCTCTTCAATGGACGTGATTTGACCGGTTGGGTGCCAAAGATTCGTGGAAATGAACTCGGAGAAGATCCGGGAGGAACATTCCGTATCGAAGATGGACTCCTTACGGTTGGGTACGAAAGTTATCAGAATTTCGATGAACAATTTGGACATCTTTTTTATGCGGATACTTTCTCTGATTACCAACTGCTAATCGAATACCGTTTCATCGGAGCGCAACTCATAGGCGGTCCAGATTGGGCCTTCAAGAACAGCGGGGTGATGTTTCACGCCCAGAATCCTAATTCGATGCTACGTGATCAGGATTTTCCGATTTCTCTTGAGTTACAGTTGCTTGGTGGTAACGGTACCGATGCGCGCCCAACAGCCAATCTCTGTACTCCTGGAACAGAGGTCGAGATGGGTGGGATAAAAGTTCAAGCACACTGCACAAATTCTACTTCTGAAACATTTCACGGTGATGAATGGGTGACCGTAGAACTTACAGTTCATGCAGACACTGCCGTCTCGCATCTAGTGAATGGGGAAAAGGTCCTGGAATATGAGCGTCCAACTGTTGGTGGGGGCTCGGTAGACGGCTTTGATGATGCCATCAAGCTTGATGGCCAACCACTCACTCATGGGTATATCGCACTGCAGAGTGAGAGCCATCCAATTCAATTCCGCCGTGTTCTGGTTAGGCGGTTAAACGGAACCTGATCTAGTGAGCGCAACCGGTCTGCTTCGCCGGAGTCAGAGGGGTGGTCACGACACGCACTAAAGCTATTTCAGTTGTTTTGGGCTCCTTCAGCAATCCATGTCTTAATCACCTCAAGTTCCTCAGTGGTCAGAGGGTCTCCTTCCTGTGGCATGTCCCCAAGCTCGATCATCATCCAGAGGACGCTGTCCTCTGCGTTTCCTGGTTCGACAATAGAGCCGAACTCCGATCCTACCATCAATGCATCGTAGCTTGTGAGATCAAGTTCCATCTCTTTTGTAATCGCTCCATTTTCGTCGGCTCCGCCGTGACAGATGACGCACTTTCCCTCGAGGATAGGAGCCACGTCCTCGGAGAAGCTCACGTCAGCTTCTGTATAGGAGAATTGGGTCTCACCCTGAGCTACGAGAGTGAGTGGCAGATCTGTTTGCACAAGCATGAGTCCAAGGGGTACTGCTAGCACTCCCATAACTTCAAATCGAGTCCAAATCATTTAGATCATCCTTTTTTATGGGAGAGGCTTCACTCTTGTCCGTCATTATAGAGGTCTATTAGCCACTCTTAAGAGGTTTGATGGGTCAACTCCCCTGTGGCGGGCCATCGGGATGTAGCTGACAATCGGGAGGCTGTTGTCGAGACCAATCGAGTGACATGATCCGCCAACCTTCCTGAGTCTGGAGCAGGGTAACAACATCTATACCGCAGTGACTGAATGCCCCACCGGTGTAGAAATCGTAAGGGGTCCAGACGGTTGCGATCGGCCCGCTTACCATGACTCTCGAATCAAACATACGTTCGACCATTATAGATCCACTCGAAACAATCCGATCTCTTAATCCTTCAACGGTCGAAGTAGATGAGGTGACCGTGCCGTCCTCTTCGACGCTGTTGGACCTCATTATCACATCTGGCATCATGACTGCAGATAACCTGGCTGCATCTCCGCCAAGCGCATCAAAAACACCCTGGACTGTCGCGAGAATCTCGGCACGCTGTATATCGGTTGGAGCAAACGTGCTGAGATCATTAGAGAGTGCCATGCCGGCAGATGGTTCATCTTCGTTGTTGGCAGGTTGACATGCGCCGAGGGTACTAAGAAACACCAGCATAATGACGATTCGGGAAGGCATCGCAGCAGCTGATAAGAAAGATGTAGAACAGTGCCGGTGCATCTTGCGGTCTCCTGATCCAAGTGGGTATTGAGTGAGTCTAGGTAGGGTGAGGGCGGTGCAAAAGACAAGGCCTCTAACTATAAAGGGTACCGCCGCCATCAGCTCTTTAGGTGGCCTGGTACTGTGAGCCCCTGTAGAATCACGATTCCTCTATACGATAAGCATTCTTCGGATTCCAAAATGAATATGAAGCTCAGGAAGTTTTCCAACGAAATAGCACTTCTTTCTTTCCCTCTGCTAATGATGGCCTGCGGAGGAGGTGAGGTGGCACAAGAATCCGAAGCGGATTTGGTCACGCGCGCTCGAGGTATCCATGAGAGGGTCATCACACTCGACACTCATGACGATATCAGTGCCAGCAATTTTACGGCGGATCGGAATTATACGATGGACCTGGGAAACCAGGTGAATCTGCCGAAGATGGAAGAAGGCGGTCTGGATGTCGCGTTCTTCATCGTATTTGTTGGGCAGGGTGAGCTCACAGAGGAGGGCTATGCCAGAGCTCATGCTCAGGCGATAGAAAAATTTGACGCAGTTCACCGATTGACCGAGGAGATTGCTCCTGATCGTATCGAGCTTGCGTTGACCTCAGATGACGTACGCCGGATTGCGGCTTCGGGTAAGAAGGTCGCGATGATCGGAATAGAGAATGCTTACCAAGTTGGGACGGACCTCTCTAACATCGCCGATTTTCAGGCGCGAGGGGGGCGATACATGTCCCTAGCCCATAACGGTCACAGCCAATTCTCAGACTCGAATACAGGAGAGAGAGATGGCGTGTGGCTACACAACGGGTTAAGTGATCTGGGACGTGAGGCAATCGCTGAGATGAACCGTGTCGGCATCATGGTTGACATCTCTCACCCGTCAAAAGAAGCAATCATGGAGATGTTTGAGGTGACACGTGCTCCGGTCATCGCCTCTCATTCATCTGCACGTGCACTCAATGATGTGAGCCGTAATCTAGATGATGAACAACTAATGGCACTCAAAGAAAACGGTGGTGTTGTGCAAACGGTTGCTTTTCGGAGTTATATCAATTCAGAGAAGAACAATGCTAATCGACAGGCAGTGCAAGCACTTGAAGCAAGCATCGCCGAGGAGATGGACTTCGAGATACTTGGGGGCCGAGGGGGCCGAGGGGGCCGAGGTGCGCTACAGGGCTTAAGCGAAGATGCAAGGAGTGCTTACTCTGCCAATATGGAGGAGCTTCGCAGCACGGCCGCTTCCAGAATGGAAGCAGAGGTTACCAGCACGGCACCTCCTGTGGGTGTAGCAGATTTCGTAGATCATATTGATTATCTGGTAGACTTGATTGATCTGGAGCACGTCGGGATTAGTTCAGACTTCGACGGTGGTGGTGGGGTTGAGGGATGGAATGACGCATCCGAAACATTCAACGTGACACTTGAGTTGGTTCGCAGAGGCTACACGGAAGAGGAGATTGGAATGCTCTGGAGTGGGAATCTGCTCAGGGTATTAGATGAGGTCCAAGCTATTGCTGCGAACATTCAGGCGGGTGGCTGATGTCTAGCTAACTGGGGCCTGAAAGGATTAGCGGTTATCGCAAATCCTAGGACGGATGTCGGTAGCTACCGACGAACGGGTAGGACTTGTTTCTTGCCTGTACCGAAGGGGTGGTTACGAGTCATAAGCTCCAAGTACAATTCACCAGATTCGAGCCGTTCACGCTCATCTGTGTCTAAGGTGAGCATGCCTTGGGCAGGTGAAATACTTGGCCCTGCGAGGCGTCGCTCAATATAGGGCCGGCCCTCCCCATCGTTGGTACTGAGGACGACGGCGAAGACATCATCGGCTCTGACACCCGACACACGAATGTTGTATGCGAGTGTTCCAGTTAGAGAGTTATATGTGAACTGCACCCTTGCCCTAGCACGTAAAGTGGATCTTCGAGCACCGTCAGTTGTTGTCCGCACAGTAAAGGTTATGGGCTTTGCCGCCCTGCCACTCAATAGAGGTGGGGTGCTTAATGGTGCGAGCCTATGGTTTGTTGCTTGTTCATATGCGTACCCCAGAGCAATCAACCGGGCGTCATCGAGACTGCGCCCTAATAACTCAAGTCCGATAGGCAGCCCTCGTGTCCATCCGGCTGGAATACTCAGTGCTGGAAGTCCTGTGTTTGCACTCAGTGAGCAGTTAGAGCCCCTCTGGGGTTGGCCAATGATTGAGGGTGGTTCTCTCATAGTTGGATAGATCAGCGCGTCGACTTGATTCTCTTCAATCACTGATACGACAGCGTTTCTGAGTGGCTCTCTTTTGGCCAGGGCTGTCGCATAAGCATCCGTATCTCTGTCTCCCGAAGCATTCCTCCTGCGCATCCCAGGAGTAAGAGCCTCATGGATCAATCCCAATTCGAGCATTTCTTCGAGTGAACTCACGGGGGCATCAGGCACGCCTGCCAAATAATCTATGAGGTCCCACTTGAACTCATGACCGATCACACCTGAGCCGGAGATAAGATTTTGAAGATTTGGGATCTCAATTGTGATCGTATCAGCACCTAATTCAACCATCTTCGCGATTGCTTGACGGACGATATTTGCCGCTGGTGCCTCTACGCCCCCTTCACCGAAGTATGACTCAAGGATCCCGATGCGTGCGCCGGAAAGAGCGCTCGGGTTTAGAGCGTCGATGAAACTTGGGAGTTCTTTTCCTTCTAGTATTGTCGTCGCAGGATCTGCAGGATCAGCACCGATAGTTGCATCGAGTGCAATCGCCAAGTCCTCTATGCTTCGAGCGAGTGGCCCTCCGACATCCTGGCTGTGAGATAGAGGAACAATCCCGTCAATGCTCGAAAGCCCCTTCGTGGGTCGCAGGCCAACAAGGTTGTTCTGTGATGAAGGAATGCGAATCGAGCCGCATGTATCACTACCCCAACCGACTGCGGCAAAACTTGCAGCAATGGCAGTTCCAGTACCACCACTTGAGCCGCCCGGATTCCTTCGCAGGTCGTAAGGGTTGAGGGTTTGTCCTCCAAGGGACCCGATGGTTGTGATGCCGCTTGCCAACTCATGCATGTTCGACTTTCCAAGAATAACTACTCCGGCCTCCCGGAGCTTCTGCACTTGCCGGGCATCATCAGGTGGAATGTTCGCGGCAAGGGCGAGTGTCCCAGCGCTCGTAGGTAAGTCGAACGTATCGTAGTTGTCCTTGAGAATGATCGGGATACCGTGTAGGGGTCCTCTTGGACCGGTTCTTGCCCGCTCGCGGTCAAGCATCTGAGCTTCAGCAACCGCATCCCAGTTTACCCAAATCATCGCGTTCAGGATTGGGCCAGCCTTGTCGTAAGCCCGAATCCTGGAGAGATACATTCTAGTGATCTCTGCGGACGTGACGGCCCCAGCTTCCATCGCTTCCTGAAGTTCGGCGATTGATGCTTCAGCGACTTCTATCTGGGCATTAACTGGTGCTGGCAATGAACAAAGCAGGGCAACAACGGCGATCAAAAACTTCGAGAAGCGCGGATCTTTCACGTACACTGCCATAGTCTCACCAGTCACACGTTTTATCTCAGCCCGAAGGGAGCTTGAAGACATAGAGCGCATTCCCTGTCGCTGGGTGTCTGATCTCGGGTGAAACCCTCCGCGGAACATCTCTCGGGCTGCCTCCTCCTAATCCTGTTGGCACTGCTACATACTGCTCACCGTTTACGCTGTATGTAACCGGAAATCCTTGAACAGAAGTGCCCAGTCTGGTTTGCCACAAAGTGCTACCGGTTCTCACGTCATATGCCCGGAAGTAGCGGTCAAGGTCACCAGCAAACACCAGTCCGCCTGCAGTCGGGAGCGCAGCAGTCAGGAAAGACGCACGCTGTTCGACGCTCCAAAGTTCCTCTAGGGTGTCGATGTCGTAAGCAGCAAGTTTACCAAGATTCCCATTCGTACCAGGCATCTCTTCCCAGCTACGTGCTGCGCCTGTTCCGCCAGAGCCAACTTCGAGAGCAATTTCTCGGCCAGAGATATTCAGACAGGTCTGACTTAGTGGGATAATGACTGCATTGGTTTCCGGGCTGTAACCCATTGCTGGCCAATTATGTCCCCCAGCCGTGCTCGGACATACCGAGACGAACTCGCCTACCTCCGCATCCTGAATATCCTGCCGGTAGGTAACTGCTCCCGTATTGGGGTCGATGAAATCGAAGGCATTCTGGTATACGGTCTCTTTATACCCAAAAAACTCGCCAGACATACGGTCCAGCTTCCAGAGGATGCCGTGCTTTCCGATTGTAAAGAGAAGTTTTTCGCCATTCCGATCAATCAGCACTTGTTCAAATGTCTCATCGAGATCGAGAGCTTCCCCTGGCACGTGCTGCCGGTACCATACGATCCGGCCATCTTCTGGGTCGATTGCAAGTGTAGAGTTCGTATAAAGAGCAGCGTCTGCTGTCGTCATACCTCGGCTCGCTGGCACCCAAGGTTTTGCCTGTGCGGTTCCCCAGTAGATGAGATCCAAATCCGGGTCATAGCTTCCCGTAATCCAGGCATCTCCACCACCACGCAGTTCGAATGGAATGTCCCCCCAGGTGTCGTCACCGAATTCACCTGGTCGGGCAATTGTGAAAGTCCTCCAGAGTTCCTCGCCAGTTGCTGCATCGTGCGCGGTAATAAAGCACGATTCTTCAAAAAACCGCCCGCACCCGTTAATGCCGTTAATGACTTTTCCGCGAGCTACGATTGGTCCCGCGACATTCGTGTAGCCTTGTTGGTAATCAGCTATCTGGGTCTCCCAAACTACCTCGCCTGTTCTTGCATCCAAGGCGACCAGCCAAGCGTCCTTGGTGGGGACGAAAATCTTATCCTCGTAGATTGCAATCGAGCGGAGTTGGGAGAAGAATGCTCGATACCCTTCTGGGAAAGTTCTTTGATATTCCCAAAGTAACTCACCCGTTGCTGCATCAAGTGCCTGTATGGTGTTCATGGGGTGTGTGAGATACATGACCCCCCCACGAACGAGCGGCGTAGGCTGGTTAGCCCCCTGGTCCATCGCCCAAACCCAGGCCAGTCTCAGGTCGGTTACGTTTTCACGGTTGATCTGATCAAGTGGGCTGTATCCTTGGCTATCCAAGGTTCTCCGATACATCAGCCAATCCCCAGGGTCAGGATTCACCAACTCCTCATCAGTTACTGGACGGAAATCCGCAATCTCATGGAATGTAGATGTGCCGTCACCAGAGGCACCGCCACGTCCACCAAATGCTGCCCTGGAGGGGGTCGCTGGGCCGGTACTTCGGCTAGTAGGTACCTCTTGTGGTCCCGTGGAGCCTTCCAGTGTGCCGGTTGCATCAGCTACGAGTTCCGAAGAGCCAGACGGGAATCCATTTCTCTCCAGAAGATAAGCGACGATGTTTGCGTATATGGTTTGATCGAGTGAGCCTTCCTCGCCCGGCGGCATCGATATCACCACTTCCATGAGTTCTTCGACCGGCTTCCCCCCCCAGTAGCCAAGGAAGTTCTGTCCGGCGAGTTCGGGAGCCTCAAACGAACCTACAAGTGTTTGTAGGTGGCATTCAGAGCAGTGCTGCTCGTACGCCACGCCACCTGCTGTTGCTTGATCTGTGGTGTACGTCACCTGTGCAGTGCCTTCTAGAACGAGCGCAGCAGTAAGCGAAATTGTTGCTATTGTCGAGCACGCTATGTATCGAGCCTTCATGCTTTATAGCCTCCCCTCATATCATTACAGGTGCTGAATAGGGGGCACAGGCGACTGGTACGCGAGTCCCCCTAGTTTCTGGTGTGGATGCCATATAACTCGCGGAGTTGGTCGATTCCTTCTGCTCTTCCGATAAGAGTGAGCCTGTCGCCTTCAACTAGCTCTGTATCGCCACGGGGTATAATGAGCTCTCCGGAGCGTCTGATCATAGCAACCAGAGTGCCTTCTGGATGAGGAAATTCTCTGATTAGCTTGCCAATCAATTCTTCCCCAGCCAGCCCGTGCTCTAGCCGCATCGCGAACATCACCTCTTCGTGGAAGAGTGCTTCCTTAAGATCTTGGCCTGTTTGAGCTTCCAGCCACTCAGGTATAAAACCGTCGTCTTCCACGCGTTTCGTGATTCGGGCGAGGAGTCGAACATGCTGTCCAGGATTGTCTTCCGGAGTAACGATGAAGAGGATCGCTCGGATCAAATCATCTGGGCTACGGCCTAACTGAGCATCAGATGTGGTGTAAATCCGAAGCCCATGCTGTGCTCTCGCAAGCAGCATATGGGGTCTCTCCAAGCCGTTAATTCGCACATGTGTAATGGCTACCTCATGAGCGGAGGAAGTCACTTCTATGCTAGACTCCTCTAGGAACCCTGGGATTAGTTGGCTTGCCGAAACAGGAAGCTCATTTGCGAGCTTTTGCGATGCCCGAGTAACTAATTCTTGAAAGGTGGTTTGGTGCAGGATATCGATCACGTACGCTTCAGTAACCACTTGATCGAAGGGGTCAGAATCCCGAGTCTCTTGCTCTTTGATGATTTCGCGCAATTCCATATCCAGGCCCTCGTAACGTCTTTTTCCAAGACGCTCGAATACATGGAAGATCGCTCCCTCTCGGTCCACCCGGTGTCGAGCATAGTAGGTGTACCACATAGCCCCGAATAAGATGAGACCGAATGTGAATAAGGTCGGAAGAAGCCCCATGTTCACAATGAGCCAGAACGGAGCCAGAATCCCAAAGATTTGAACAGTGGGGTACAGCGGCGAAGTAAAGACGGGGTCGTATGCCTCGATCCTGCTTTCCCTCATCACGATGACTGCTAAACAGGCTAGTGCAAATATCGTAAGCTGAAAGGCACTCGCGAGCTTCGCGATTTTAGTCGGATCAAATAGTATGACAGAGATAAGGATCAGCCCGACCGTGAAACCGATGCCGACCACTGGTGTCCCTCGGCTTCCAATCCGACTGAAAACGACAGGAAGGATACTGTCTCTGCCCATCGCTAGGGGGTATCTGGAAGCGCTTAGAAGCCCAGCGTTTGCGACTGACGAGAAGGCAAGAAGGGCAGCAATAGTCATAACAATCGCCCCCCAACGGCCGCCGAGCGCTTCTGCCACGGTGGCAACAGGAGTCAAGTCTCCTCCATCTTTTGCCAGGGTCTCTACACCAACCACGCTAACCATGACTGAAGTCCCCACTACGTAGATGGCGACAACGGTGCCAAACGCGAGGAACATACCCAGTGGTAGATTCACTCCTGGATCTTTTACTTCTTCGGCTATGCTAGCCACTTTAGTCAGGCCCATATAGCTGACGATAACCAACCCTGCAGTGCTGATGATTCCTGCGGTTCCAGAGTCAAAAACCCCCTCGAATCTCTGTCCATCTATCTGCAAAAGCCCTGCGATACAGAACCAAACCAGAAGCACCAGTAGGCCAATCAATAGCGATACTTGAAATGATCCAGTTTTCTTCGTGCCAAAATAGTTGATCATCCCGAAGAAAATTGCGAAACCGGCAGCGATAGGGGGCATGTCGAGTTCTGGCGCAAAGATCTGCAGATACGCACCGACACCTACAAGAGCGAAAGCGGTTTTAAGAACTAGTGATATCCAGGTTCCAAAACCGCCAATCGCTCCCATGAGCGGGCCCATGCTTCGATCGAGAAAGTAGTAAATCCCCCCAGCACGGGGCATTGCGGTTGAAAGTTCGGCCATGCTAAGCAGGCCCGGTACAAGGATGATCGCTCCTAGTAGATAAGCGAGCGGCATAGCCGAACCCGCACTGGCTGCAGCTAGTCCCGGGAGTAAGAAAAAGCCAGAGCTAAGCGTTGCCCCTGTAGCAAGTGCGTAGACATCCTTGAGCCCCAACTGCCTCTCGAGAGGCTCGGGTGTAGTTACGCGCTTTGTATCCTCAGTTTTGTGGCTCTTCATAAACTTGCTTCCGATGTCGAGCAAAGGAGGATCATCAAGATTTAAGTCCAGAATAGCTTGCGATAAGATGTACTGCTTGATCCGGGCTTATCTTCTCACCCTAGCCTGCCTAATGGAACAATAGTCTTTGAATAAATGAAGGCTAATTCATCTCAGCCTTTATCGCTTTCCCCGGCCTAACACCTTCAGCGATCTCACCCTCATACACTACTGGGATTCCATTGACTAGGACGTATTCAATCCCATCAGAGGTGAGTGATCCTTCCAAGTAAGTCGCGCGATCGATCACCGTTTCTGGATCAAAGATTGTGATATCAGCATCTGATCCTACACGAATCCGTCCCTTTGTCTCCATAGCCGGTACAAACTCCTCAAGCCTCAGAGTTGGGAGGATTGTCATTCTCGCCAGAGCATCCATTAGTTCTAGGGCACCCTGCTCACGGACGTATCGGCCAAGGATTCTGGCGAATGTTCCCGCACCCCGAGGATGTCCCGTGCCACCGTCACTAGCGACGATCGTTAATGGACTGGTGACTGCAGCAAGCGTCATTTCTTCTGTTCGGCCATGGATGATGACAGAACCACCCTCTTCTCTGTACTTACTAAAGGTCTCACGATTTAGACGTTCCCCGGTCCTGACCCACTGGTGCCGTTCAAATCGCTCATCATCCCAGATTTCCCAATCGTCGAAGAGTGCAGATTGGATTCCAGTTTGTGAGGCTCCGTAAGGATAAGCTTCTGTAGTTACATCCCGTCCTTCATCCTGTGCCATTTGAATCATCTCTAGAAACTCTAGGATGTTTCCGCCGCCGCTTGAGTTAGCATGCACAATATGAAGGGATGCTGCTGCATTATTCGCAGCTGTGAGCGTTGAGTCGAGTCCCTCCAAGCCACCGCGCATGTGGACAAAAGCAGTGACTCCGAGATCGGCGACTACGCTGAACATACGTTCGATCTCATCCATTGTTGCTCCGGGCGTGTAGGCAGTTCCGAAGCCCACGCCTATAGCACCCTGGGCCAGTCCTTCACGGATGAGTTGCTCGGTCTCAGAGATCTGGTCCGGTGAGGACTGTTGCCTCGCCGTTATTCCCCCACTACCAAGCACGGAGTCTCCCATTGCTCTCGCTCGAACTCCGATGTGACCTATGGAAACCCCATAGTTTACGAGTTGACCACCTTCTCTCTCGGCATACCAGGTTGCTGCGTTAGGAGTCCCGATCTCAAGCTCAAGACCAGTTGTGACACCATCTTGAACTTGTAGACGATACGCTCTTTCACTTTGTCCATGCCGATGAAGGTCGACAAAGCCAGGTGCGACGATCAATCCAGTAGCATCAATAACCCGGCTGCCGTCTAGGTTGTCCCCCGAGATCGCACGTACTTGTCCTTCTAGTATCCCTATGTTCACCACACTGTCTAGTCCGGATTCCGGATCCATAACGCGTCCGCCCTGGATTACTGTATCATAGTCCGCTCCACAGGCAGATATACTCGCGAAGAGCACGATATTGACGGACCAGAAGAGGAGATGACGTCTGCTATAGATGCAGAAAGGCGGCTGGTACATGGTCACTAGGCCTTTGTCGAAGGACTCAACGATTCATACGAGCTTAATTGATCGTCGTTTGATCACTCTCGCCACCATGCCATTCCTGGATGCTGGTAGTGCGCAGTTAGTATCTGTCCCGAACGTTCTTGTTCGCTGAAGTCTGTGGCGTAAGACAGGTAGTTTGGGCCATTATTGAGGACTAAAGATTCTTGATCGGTAGGCATAAGAGATGGTGAAGTTTACACTCAACGGTGAACCCCAGGAACTCAACGTTCCCAGCGCGAACCCGCTTCTTTGGGTTCTTCGCGAGTCACTGGAATTGACCGGCACGAAATTCGGGTGCGGGATCGGACAGTGTGGAGCCTGCATGGTTCTCGTGAATGGCCAACCGACTAGATCATGCCAGATGCCAATTAGCGCTGCTGAAGGCTCTGAGGTTATCACGATAGAAGGGCTTACCGAGAAAGGTGCACACCCGGTCCAAGAAGCTTGGGTTGAGGAGCAAGTTCCCCAATGCGGATACTGCCAATCGGGTCAGATTGTATCGGCTGTCGCGCTGTTGGCAGCGAATCCAAATCCCACTGATGAAGACATCGACGGAGCGATGTCGAGTAACATCTGCCGGTGCGGTACCTATCCCGCGATCAGACGGGCAATCCGCAGGGCGGCAGGCATCCAAGAGCGGCTAGCTTCGACTGATGATGATGGTGCCCGGGGCGAAGAGTGAACGATCAGCATAGCGACCCGATAGAGGGTGGGGGCATCACAAAGAACCTGTCCCGGCGGACGTTTGTGAAAATCGGTGTTTTGGCTGGTACGGGGCTCACACTAGGAGTGTCATACCGGGTAATCAAAGGACCCGAGGCTCCGCCGACAGATGCTGCCTTCTCGCCTAGCGCGTTCCTACGTATTGATGTGGACGGTTCGATCACTGTGATGGTCGCCAAGTCGGAGATGGGCCAAGGAGTTGCCACCGCGCTACCTCAATTGGTAGCTGAGGAGCTGCATGTGCCTCTCTCTCAGGTCTCATTCGAGTTTGCGCCGGCCCACCCTGCGTTCGGAACTGCGATGGGTGGCATGCAGTTGACCGGAGGAAGTACGAGTATACGGGACTCTTGGTCGCCACTGCGTGAGGCGGGCGCAAAGGCGCGCTGGATGCTTCGTGAAGCCGCAGCTCAGAGGTGGGGGATCGCACCTGATCAAGTCCAGATGAACGAGGGCAAGGCTCTTCACCCAGACGGCTCTAAGCTTACCTATGCTCAGCTAGCTTCGGCCGCTGCGTTACTGGATATACCCAAGGACGTGCCACTCAAGGGCCCCTCTGAATTCAGAGTTATCGGTACGCCGGCACCTCGGCTAGATGTCCCTGCCAAGACGACGGGCGAGGCCATTTTCGGAATGGATGCTGGTCCTAGCGACACAAGGGTGGCTGTGGTTGCTCGCTCTCCAGTTTTCGGAGGTGTACTCCGTGCGTTTGACCCCACTGGTGCACTTGAAGTGCATGGTGTTGATGAAGTCGTCGAGCTAAAGAGCGGAATCGCAGTAGTTGCAGACGGATACGTAGCAGCCAAAGAGGGACGGGACTTGCTAAACGTCGAGTGGGAGGATGGGAAATGGGGTACTCTAGATGACGCAGAAATCTTAGATCGCCTTAAGGAAGCAGCTGGTCAGGATGGAGCCACGGTACGCGAAGAGGGCGACATTGATTCAGTTTTGAGCTTGGATAGAGAACAAATAAGGGCGGCATATACGCTGCCGTATCTTGCGCATGCAACGATGGAGCCGATGAACTGCACTGCGTGGGTTCGTAATGGCCAGTGCACCGTGTGGGCGCCCACACAGTTCCAGAATGCTCCAGGGCTCGTGGGTGGTGGCGCGCGCCAAGTGGCTGCCAAGGCTGCTGGAGTGAGCCCCGATAACACAGTGGTCCATACTACATTCTTAGGCGGAGGTTTTGGCCGTCGAGCAGAGCAAGATTTTGTTCGTGAGGCAGCGGAGTTGGCTGGTAAAGTTGATGGTCCAATTAAGGTTATCTGGACCCGCGAAGACGACATGCAGAACGATTTCTATCGACCTGCCTCTTACCACGAATTTGCCGCAATACTAGGTGTGGATGGGATGCCCGAAGCTTGGCGTCACCGGATCGCTAGCCAGTCGATCTTACAGCGGATGGTGCCAAGTTGGGTTCCTGATTTTGCAACAAAGTGGGCAGGAACTAGTGACCCCACATCAACTGAAGGTGCGCAAGATCAACCATACCAAATTCCAAATATGCGGGTGACATATTCAAGAGTGGACTTACCTGTTCCAGTCGGTTTTTGGAGATCTGTAGGGCATACACAGAATGCTTTTGTGGTCGAATCTTTTATTGACGAGTTAGCTAATCTTGCTGGTCAGGATCCCTACGAGTATCGGAGAGATCTACTGCAGGAGCATCCTCGCCATAGAGCAGTGCTCGACGCGGTGGCTGAGGCTTCGGAATGGGCATCACCAGTTCCTAGTGGTCGAGCACGCGGAATCGCGGTAGCGGAGTCTTTTGGGTCATTCGTGGCTGAAGTTGCAGAGGTCTCTATTCAGAATGGCCAGCTGCGCGTGCATAAGGTGTGGTGTGCGATTGACTGTGGAATGGTCGTAAACCCATCGATTGTTAGGGCACAAATGGAAAGTGGCATCGTCTACGGCCTCACTGCAGCTTTTTATGGCCGAATCAGCATTCAGGGTGGTCGCGTTGTGCAGAGCAACTTTCATGATTACCAAATGCTAAGGATGCGGGATGCTCCAGACGTCGAAGTGATACTGGTACCGAGCCAGGAAGCACCGGGCGGGGTTGGCGAACCCGGAACACCGCCAATAGCACCAGCAGTTACCAACGCACTATTCTCTCTCACAGGACAGAGGATCCGGGAACTTCCCATTCAACTAGTCTAGTTCTCCTAGCTGAAGGCCGGATCCGTCCCCATAATCACCGTCCCCGTTCAAGGCTAAGTTCCACAGGAGAAACAAAAATGACCCGAATACGCCAAATAGGTTTTGAATTGGCTGCAAGTGCGGCTTTACTGGCCACCCTGGCCGGTCCCGTATTGGCTCAGAATCATGCACCGAATCCGTATCGTACCGTTGACGGCGTTTGGGGACAGTTAGAGGAGGGGAGGACCTGGGGTTCGACAAGCGCGGTATATATGGCTCCGGATGGTATGAACGTCTGGGTCGGAGAACGGTGTGGAGCGAACCAGGGTGCCTGTATGAGGCAACAGGACTGGGATCCAATAATGCTTTTTTCGCCGAACGGAGAGCTACTAAGAAGCTTCGGTGCGGGGATGATCGTGTGGCCGCATGGGTTACATGTAGATTCGGAAGGCAATGTTTGGGTCGCTGATGCTGCCGGAGCGGGTGATAAGGGGCATCAGGTCCACAAGTTTAGCCCAATGGGCGAGCTGCTCATGAGCTTGGGTACAGCAGGTGTGGCTGGCGACGGGGAAGATACGTTCAACCAACCATCCGACATGCTTGTGGCTCCGGATGGGAGCATATTCGTGGTTGACGGTCATGGATCTGGAAACAACAACCGCGTGGTCAAGTTCGACAGCAGCGGTGACTACATCATGCAATGGGGTGAGACGGGTAAGGAGAACGGGGAGTTCCGGGATCCACATGCGCTTGCGATGGATTCACAGGGCCGACTTTTTGTCGCAGACCGGGGAAACAGCCGAACTCAGGTTTTTGACCAGAATGGGGGCCACCTTATGACGTGGACTCAGTTTGGTCGACCGAGCGGGCTATATATTGACGGGAACGATGTTATGTATGCGGCTGACTCCGAGTCGAGTAACGCTGGTAGTATGTCGAATATGGGCTTCTCACGCGGGATCCGAATTGGGAGCGTCCATGATGGCCTGATTACTGCATTTATCCCGGACCCACAGTGGCTCTTGGGCGTTCGTGGAACAACAGCAGCAGAGGGAGTGACTGCTGATGCGTTGGGTAATGTGTATGGGGCCGAGGTTGGACCCAGGATGCTTAGGAAGCATGTCAGGATCCGCTAAGGAGTAGCGACTAAATATTCGGAGGGGCTATCCATCTGACCTGGTGGATGGCCCCTCTTCACATCATCGAGATCCTGAATTGAGGTACAGCATATTTGGAGCCCCTGATCGTGCTGTAACAATATCGGGTAGCCCATCCCCGTTTACATCTCCGATGGCCAAGCCGTACACCGCACCCTCACTGTCCCCAAACCGCATTACACTAAAGGACATGCCATCTCCACTATTCACTAGCACAGCAGACTGTGCCTCAACAGCGCCCAGAACAATGTCGTTGTCACCATCTTCATCAAGGTCAGCGATAGCAATCGAATAGACGAGGTCTGACGGGGCTTCAAGAGGGATCGGGCCTTCAAAAATCAAATTACCTTGATTGACATAGACTAGGGCTCCACCCCCCTCGTCGTTACCGACGACGATGTCCAATCTCCCATTTCCGTTGATGTCGCCGAGTGCGATAGCCCGTGTTGCTGACTCAGTAGGCCCTAGGGGGAAGCTTGTCTCGAAGTCGCCGTTACCATCATTGACGTAAATGAAACTTTGTCCCCCATCTCGGTGCGGAACTACAAGATCGATGTGCCCGTCCCCCGTGAGATCTCCTGCACCAATCGTAGTAGCTGACTGCGAAGAGAGTTCTCTACATGTTGAGAAATATCCTTCACCATCATTGGGGCAGATGTAGTTAGCTGTGCCCCTAGCAGATCCACCTCGGTTGGCAGCTACAATGTCAGGGTATCCATCACCCGTCAGGTCTACAACGGTGACGTTACGCGTCGGCCAGGTTGCATCACCGAAAGTTCCAATGATCTCGAAATGACCGGTACCATCATTGTGGTAAACGAGTTTGGGATCCGGCCTATCGTTACCCAAGACAAGATCCAGATCGCTATCGCCGTCTAAGTCAGCAAGAGCAGCGGTATACGTTCTGTCTGCAGAATCACCGGTGTTATGGCGCTCTATGAAACTGCCATTGCCATCGTTCAGAAGGACGATATCTAACAGGGGCCAGTGGCGTCCTTTAGCCAAGACGATGTCGAAGTCACCATCCCCATCTAGGTCTCCGAGGCTCGCGTTCGCGCTGGTTTCAGACGTTGTTTCCAGGTAGATAGCATCGTGGAACGAGAGAGTACCGGCCTGCTGAGATCCGGGCGTTGAGTTACTAGAGCATGAAGATGAAAACAGAAACAAAGCAGCCAAGGATAACAGACATGGTTGGTCAGGCATGTGGTCGTTGACTTTGTTGCGCAGCCTAGTAGAGACTCAGCCTCTTACTGCACGCTTCACCAAATTCTCCATGAGTGGAATCTTAAAGTGGTTGTAGTCAAGCGGTTCTGCCCCCTGAACTGCCATTGTACCTGCTCGAGCGGCAGTATCCTCGTTCCGCATTTGACCCCGAATCATGGTCTCGACTTCTTGCAGGCGCCGCGGGATGCACTGCACAGCTCCACAGACGATACGTGCGTCATCAATCCGGTCACCAGTGCTCTTGATTGCTGAGGCTACACTTACGAGAGGGAAGTCCCAGCTTCCACGGTCGCTCGCCTTCTCGAAGTAGAAGTCAGCACCATTCCAGGTGTTGGGTATACGGATCTTAATCAATAGATCTTCTGGGCTGAGGACGGTCATGCGCATGATGTCGACTGCAGGTTCCATAAAAAAGTTATCGGCCTTGACCACACGTTCCCCACTGGAATTTCTGACTACCATTTCGGCATCAAGTGCTACGAGAGCAGTAGCTGTATCTGATGGGGAGACTGCCACACAGCGGTTTGCTCCAAAGATCGCATGTTCTCGATTGAGTGCGTCTGTTGCCCCAGCGTAGCAAGTGTTCCCGCCTGCCCGGTAACAGGACACTCCATAGCGGTAGTACCAACAGCGAGTGTCCTGGCAAAGGTTTCCGCCTAGGGTGCCTGCATTTCTGATCTGCGGACTCGCTACCTTGCTGGCTGCTTCGGACAAAAGCCAAAACCGTTCACGGATCAGAGGGTTTCGCTCAACTTCGGTTAGTGTTGTCAATGCACCGATTTCAATCCCATCATCGGTTTCATCGATGCCCTTAAGTGCATCAAGGCCCTCAAGATCGATTACCGCCTCCGGACGCTTCCCTCGATTCTTGAACCAGCCAAGGCTATCCATGCCACCAGCAAGAGCCCATCCATCCTCACCGTACTCTTCAAGCAGATTAAGTGCTCCTTCAACGCTTGCGGGCTGAATGAGTTCGAAGCCCGGAATCATGTCCTTCATCATAGGGCTTGCCTCGCTACTGAGTGTTCACTTGAAGTGGTGTATGGGACTGCGGTTGTCCTGAATACGCGTTTACGATCATATCCGTAACCACTGGGGTCCGGTTGAAGTAGTGCCCCTCTAGGGCTTCGGAGATGGCGCACAGTAGAGCAGCCGCTGAACATCCCATGACTGGTTCGCCAATCCCTTTCGAGCCAACTGGGTTTTCTGGGTCAGCTATGTTGACTGCAGCCCAGCCCATTTCTGAAGGAACGTCCAAGTACGATGGCGGTTTTGCTTGATAGAGCCCGACTGAGCCAGGTAAGCCCCAGACATCGTCATAGAGATGGCGCTCTGTTAATGCCATTCCGAAGCCCATTACTGCACCACCCTTGATCTGGGTTGCTAGGCCCTGGGGATGGGTCACAGTGCCACAATCAGCGACCCCGAGATAGTCGATGATCTCGACCTTTCCTGTTTCCACGTCGAGTTCTATTTCGATAAAGCCTACAGCGAGGGCCGGTACCATGCCCCTCTGGCCCATATTATCTCGTGCCACACCGATTAAGCCCGTGTCTACTAAACCAGCGACAGCACGGGCAGTCATGGCATTGATATCATCGGGCACGTTATGTCCACTATATGCTCCACCAAGTTCAATCGCCTTCTGAGCAGCTCGGGCGTATGACATACGTCTGGAGGGGTTCGATTTATTAAAGACATTTTCTCCAGAGACGTCGTAGTCCTCAGCTGAGCCGCCGAACTCGATTGCAGCAATTTCTTTCAATTTGCGGAGTGCATCCATTGCTGCCACATAGTTTGTGCGCGTCATCGTGAAGGAAGTGTTGCTACCAAACTGCCCTAGGTTCCACGGAAGACCCAAGCTTGAGTCTCCGTGCACGATCTGGCAGTTGTCCCAGTCATACTTGAGCGCATCCGCTGCAACTCGGGAAGTACTTGCATAGGAGTACGTGCCGAGATTACCGACGCCACTGTGAATATGCAGTATGCCATCGGGGGTGATTCGTACCAGGCCATCAAACCCGCTCGAACCCGCTGAATGGAAGGCTTGTCCAACTGCCGTCGCTCGGATTTTTGATCCATTAAGTTGACCGCTACGCGCCCGACGCTCCTGCCATGCAAACTGTTCTGCTCCCATGTCGAGGGCATCACGAAGGTGTGCGCTTGTAACAGCTTGTCTGCTCGCTCCATAGCGTGACTCATTTGTAGGAGCGTTGATACGCCGGATCGCCACGAGATCGATTCCTAATTGTCGAGCTGCTTTATCTAAAAGCGGCTCGACTGCCATGGCGATCTGATTTTGTCCAGGGCCACGTTGGGCGCCCCGCGGAGGTGTGTTGGTGAGCACTGAAATACCGCGGTAACGCATTGCCAGAGGCGTATAAACGATGGAGACCGCACTCGCTGCGGCACCCATATCACCGCCCCCACCGTTCGAGCCACTTTCTTGAACGATGTACAGATCGACCGCCGAGATTCGCCCATCCTCTTGAAACCCCATCTTGATACGGCCCTGAAAACCAGGGCGAGCTGACCCCAGGTAGTATTCTTCCGCACGGCTGATCCTCATCAGAACAGGTCGCCCAGTCTTTTTGGACATGTACGCAGGAATTGCCATGCACGGGTAGGCACTACCCTTGGAGCCAAATCCACCACCACAGTATTCAGCAACATAAACCAAATTCTCTGGCTCAATACCGATATAATTCGCTAGACCCGGAACCACGAAACTTTGGCTCTGAGTCGACCCACGAACGTGGCACTTACCATTTTCCCAATAGGCTAGCGCTGTACGGGGTTCCATTGAGTGATGAGAGTGACTTGCCGTGACAAAGGTCTCGTCAAGCGTAAGCGCCGTTTCCGAGAAACCGGCTTCTAAATCACCATAAGACCACTCTGCCCCTGGCTCTCCCATCGGGAGTTGACCTTCTTCGGCCGCCTCAAAGTCTTCCGCACTCCATTTAAGCTCCTGTACCCCCTGACGCGGTACGACCGTATTACCTTCGAGATAAGCATTAGGACCACCAGGCCGCAGGCTCTCGAGCGGGTCTACACAGAAGGGTAGCGGCTCCAGATCAAGCCTGATTGCTTCAATCGCGTTTTGAGCGGTGGTTTCATCGACCGCGGCTACGGCGAGAATGGGCTCACCCACAAAATGGGGCTCGTTCGTTAGAATATTAGTTGCTGCACCGGGCTGTTCAGGTACCTCATCCGCTGTGAGAACGTCCACGACGCCTGCCATACTCAATGCTTCAGTTAAATCGATGTTCCGCACCCGTGCATGTGGCATCGGGCTCGTAAGGAGTCTGCAGTAGAGCAATCCGTCCATCCGGAAATCTTCGGCATATTTTGCTGCTCCAGTAACTTTCCCTCGGATATCCGGCGGTATGAAATCTTTGCCAAGCAACTCAGGCATTTGACGTCTCCTCAACAGCCCGCATCACACCGTTGAGATAATGATCATATGCGCCGCAACGGCAGAGATTGCCCGCCATCGCGATTCGGGCTTCATCGCGCGTTGGGTTCGGGTTTGATCTGAGCAGGGCGACTGCTGACATAACTTGTCCCGGCGTACAGAATCCACATTGTGGGCTTAATTCATCGATAAATGCTTGTTGCACAGGGTGCAATTGTCCGTTTGCGCCCTCGAGTCCCTCAACAGTGGTCACCTCGCGATTTCGAACACGGTGCGTCAATAGTGTGCAGGAGTAGTGGTTGACATCACCGATCAGCACCGTACACGCACCGCATTCGGCGCGGTCACAGCCTAGTTTTGTACCCGTAAGGCCGAGTTTATAGCGAAGTGTCATCGCCAGGGTTTCACCTGGCAGTACGTCAACCCGACGAGTTTGACCATTGACGTTGAGTGTGATCAGACGCTCCACACCCTGTGCTGATAGACGCTGGGGGCGCGTTAGTGCTGGGCCAAAGTAAATAGCTCCGGAAACAGTTACTCCGGAAGCGATGACTCCTTTAATAAAATTACGCCGGGACCATTCGGGTTTGGTTTCGGGCACAACAACGACTGTATCCGAGTGGCCGACAGCGGGAGAGGGAGTACTTGCGTTTTGGACGGGTTCAAAGGCGTCTGTATCACTCACCTAGCCTGACTCCTGCCTGGGGAACTCGCGCATGGTAAGGTAGAGCGGGCTAGGGGACAACTTATTGATGCCTTTGTCGGATTTGCCGAGAGCCATCGGATTGTGCTACGGTCGAAGAAGTAGGGCGGTTAATGAGCTTGTGCGCTTGTTTGAGAAAGCCAATATCTGGCGCCTAGCATTCCCGGAATCCAGTGAAAGAGGTGTGACAATGAGTACAACGAGATGTGTTTGGCGTACCACGCTACTACTTGGTTTGTTCACGGGCTTGCAAGCACCTGTTACGAACGCGTTATCAGCTCAAATGCTGAGCCTCTCCGAGGCGACGATTGAGGACATCAACACCGCCTTTGACTCAGGCACTTTGACTTCCGAGCGTCTCATCGAACTGTATCTCGCTCGGATCCAGGCCTACGATCAGCAGGGCCCCCGTCTGAACGCTGTGCTCTGGTTGAATGACCAGGCTTTAGAGACCGCGAGAATCCTTGATGAGGAACGCAGGGTGAGTGGACCGCGTTCTCCGTTACATGGCATCCCCGTAGCACTTAAGGACAACATCGATACCGCTGACATGCCTACCACTGCCGGCTCATTGCTTTTGGCTGGGTCACTGCCGCCGGATGACGCGTTTATCGTTCAAAAGCTAAGGAACGCAGGCGCGATTATTCTAGCGAAGCTCAACATGAGCGAGCTCGCTTCTGGGGTGACGATGAGTTCGGTCGGTGGCTTCATCAGGAATCCTCATGATATAGAGCGTTCTCCGGCAGGCTCTTCTGGAGGAACAGGCGCAGCAATAGCAGCCGCTTTTGCACAGTTGGGTATCGGCACTGACACGGGTGGATCCGTTCGTGGACCAACTACAGCGAACGGCATAGCCGGACTCAAGCCAACGCATGGGTTATTGAGTCGTGATGGTATCGTACCGCTTGCCCTCTCTTTTGACATGGCGGGCCCTATGGCACGGCATGTATACGATGTGGCAACAATGCTGGGTGCTATGACCGGAATCGACCAGGATGACGTTGCGACGAGTAAGAGTACCGGTCGTTTTGAGACCGATTACACCCAATTCTTGGACGTGAGTGCACTCGGTGATGCAAGAATCGGAGTTGCCCGAGATTTTCTGGGCCAAGATACCGAGGTCGACTGGATCCTTGAGGCTTCGCTTGAGGCAATGCGAGCTGAGGGTGCCACTGTGGTAGATGTCTATTTTCCTCAGTGGCTTCTCGATGCCAAGGGCGACTGGTATACGACGATACGGTGGAGAGAATTTCGTGCTCAAATTCCTGGGTATCTGGCCACGATCGGCCCTGAATACCCAAAGACTCTCAGTGAGATGGTAGAACGGTCCATGGAGATTACATCACTCACCCCAGAGGGCGGAACACCAAATCCTACACGTTGGTCACTGCTCATACAGGAGGAACAGAGTGGAACGCTTGATGACCATGAGTACATAGCGATGAAGAACTATGGACTCCCAATGGCACAGAGTATCGTGGCTGGGCTAATGGATACCCAAAACCTTGATGCGATCGTATACCCGACTTCACCTACTCGTCCTTCTTTGGTAAACGGTGGTGGGGGAGGAGGAGTATCTGCTACGAATATCGCAAATCTCACGGGGTTCCCAGACTTGATTGTACCCGGTGGGTTTACCAGCGATCAGCTTCCGGTCGGAATCTCATTTCTCGGTCGACCGTTCAGTGAGCCTCGCTTATTTGGGCTAGGGTATGCATTTGAGCAGGCTACTAAGGTGAGGCGTGACCCCAAGATGACCCCACCACTTTTTGGTGAAGAGATTCGGAGGTAACCCATACTAGCTGAATCTTACTCACACCCACTCGTTCAGCCCCAGCTTAGCACAGCGGTAGCCAGATTATTCCGGCTTCGTAGCGCTGGCTTTGAAGAATGTATAGCAGAAGGTGCCCTTTGAGCTGAGTCCGGTTTCCCGTAGGTCTGCGACGCCCTTCTCCCACTCGATCGGCGACATCAGACCTTTGGCCAGCGCTTCAGTTCGAACGCCCTCGACCATGGGCACGATCGTCTGAAGTACGAACTGATGCTGAACGAGCGGACGGCTTTCGTCTGCATAGACCATACGTGGCGAGACTCGCACATCCTCGAAGCCCGCAGACTGAAGTAGCGGATGCAGTCTTCGTCCGATTTCGGAGTCACATCCGAGTTCAGCCTGGACTTCGATAAGGCATTGCCACGCACGAATAGCCTCTGGGGTGTCTGGATGGAAGTAGCAGGACCCATGATCTCCTTCCACAACAAGTAAGTCACCACCGGGACGCAGAAGTGCCTTAAGGCTGGTCAGCGCAGCAAGCGGGTCAGATAGGTGCTCGAGCAGATAGCTCACGAATAAAACGTCGAAGCTTTCTGGTTTGAACGGAGCTTCAAACAAGTCAGCGGTAAGCAGATGTACCTCTTGCAGTTCGGCTATCCGGACACGCTCTGCAGCCAACCCAACCGATTGTGGGGTTTTGTCGAATGACACGAACCGACAAGCTGGGAGTCGCTGAGCCATCGCAACCGTCTGTGCACCAACTCCACAGGCGACCTCGAGGATCCTACTGTCTGGTGGGAACTGGGTGTCGTGGTGGATCAGGTCCCGGACAGAAGTGGCTTGGTCCATGAGTCGCTGGGCTTCCCGCTCACCGTACCCATGTACATAGGCCCTAGGCTCACCTACTTCCCTACTAGACACCTACCCGTTCGGTTCCAGCATAGTTTGGATTCGAGCTACCGAGTCATCGTAGTGGAGTGCAGTGGCGTTGGGGTTAGCCCCATTTCGTGCCTGCCGTTCCTGAAGCAACGCCTCTAGTAGTGAATTCAGATGTGCCCGCACATAAGGAGCGATATCAGTCTGCAGAGCATCTTCATCGCTCATTAGTTCATCCATACGGCCTAAGTAAGCTCGCTGGAGGTTTCTACGGTATACATCGGTGTCGTCTCCGCTAGATAATTCAGACCATACACCGTTACGGAGATCACCCAGCATCTCACCGAGTGAGTATGCTGCTGAACCATGGAAGGCTTCTTGCTCTATGAGACGTTTCATACGGTCAGTATTGAGGACTTGGTTCAAGGTGCCGACCTGCCTTTGTCGCACGACATCCGGTGCTCCAGAGTCTTGGAACTGGTCGAGTATATCTGAGCGGAGCATCCAGGTAGGTGTAGCAAACACCTGATTATTCAGATAATCCGTTGCTCTTTCTTGCTTTTCCTTCGGCACCCGTTCGTATTGGACTCCTTCCTGGCCTTGGTGTTTCCGGGTGAGAACAACACCTCCAATATTGGTCAGTACGTGACCGGAGTAACGGTTCCACTGTCCTATGACGTTGGTGTAGAGTTCTTCGAGATCCGAAAAGTCTTCACCGGCTTGATATGTCCAGGCCTTTAGGTTGTCTACGATTCGTTTGAGGTTTGCGATACCAAGGTCAGACGCTCTCATGGCGTCATCTCCGATAGCCTCTGTGAGTGCGGTTGGATCCGCCCCGGTCGGACTCGAGAATCGATATACAGGATCAGCAGTTTGTGTGACCACCATTTCCCGCAACCCCTCTCGTTCAGTCAGTTCGTTGTATCCGAGCATCGGCCTATATCCCCATTCAATCGCAAATTGATCGTAGGGGCCAATCGCAGGCATGAAGCACGTATCATCACCCGGTTGGGCCACATAATTGAAACGCGCATAATCCATGATCGATGGAGCAATACCCATCCGACACGGAAAGCTGGTTCTAAGCGAGTCAACCGGATATGCAGCAGATGACTGCATATTGTGCTGTAAGCCGATTGTGTGCCCTACCTCATGCGAGGAAACGAAGCGGATCAGTTCGCCCATGACTTCGTCACTAAATTTTACTCCTCGTGCATCAGGATTTGCAGCTGCGGTCTGAATGAAGAACCAATTCCTGAGCAGATTCATCACGTTGTGGTACCACTGGATATCGCTCTCGAGGATCTCTCCTGTGCGAGGGTCATGAACGTGCGGGCCTGAAGCATTTTCAACTGTTGATGCCAAGTAACGGATTACTGAGTAGCGGGAGTCCTCGGCATTCCAATCCGGGTCCTCTTCGGGTGTCGGCGCATCCCTTGCGATGATGGCGTTACTGAATCCCGCTGTTTCAAAAGCGATTTGCCAATCTTCCACGCCCTGCTTCAGGTACTCTCTCCACTTCATAGGTGTTGCCGGGTCGATATAGTAGATGATCGGGTCTATAGGATCGACGAGTTCTCCCCGAGCAAAGGCAGCTGGGTTACTGGGTTCTAGACGCCAGCGTGTTATAAAACACCGTTCGGTAGCACGCTGTTCATCGAGTCCGTAATCAATCTGGCTTGTGCTGAAGAAGCCCACGCGCTCATCACAGAGTCTGGGCTGCATAGGGCTGTCCGGTAGGGCGAGCATCGAATGATGCATCTCCATAGACAGCGTGTTTGTCGGATCATTGGAAGGAGGTTCAGAGGCTTCATAAGTGAGTAGCCGGCGTACTTCAACATTTCGGGGATAAGCACTCGACCGGAGAACAAAAGTGCGCTCTGGATCTACCCTCCTTACTCCATAGGTTTCACGCCTGTTTTTCTGCAACCCCAGCATAGGGACGTCGTCAGTAAAGAGATCAGTGACATTGATCACCAAGGCCGAGGAGTCGTTTGAGAATGTCTCGATTTCAAACGTGTGGATGAGTGGTTCAAAGTTGGAATTGGCAACCGCACGTGCAATCGGTTCACCATCATCAGCATAGTTTTGGTGACTCACGAGCCGCAGAAATACGCGCTTGCTTCTGCGGTCCCAGCGTACGACGGAGGTATTAACCTTAGATCCACCATAGCCTGAGCCGTCTGCAGACTTAGCAATGCGCGTCAATAGAAGCATCTCGCGGCCGAGCTCATCAAGCGGGATTTCGTAGTATAGGTCGTCACCGATCATATGCGTGGTGAAGAGTCCCGTACTTGTTACAGCTTCGCTAGTTATGACATCGGAGTAGGACTTGTCGTCCCTTGGGCCCTCTTCCTGCTCTTCTTCTTGCTGGGTTAAGGACGCCTCGAGATGTGTATGGGTTACAGCGAAAGCGATGGTAAACAGAATCAGTGGAGTGAGGAGTCGCTGTCTCATGATGTAATCTCAAGCTCAGGGAAGACGTGATGGGGTGATCAACATCCAATGCGCATACTGAAAAGGTCAAGCCGCCACGTAGGGGATTCGCGAGTTGTGACGAACTCGACCTATCATGCCGTCATGGATGACATTCTTGCACAACCTCTGTCACGACTAGCAGAAGCCATAAGGCACAGGGTAATCTCTGCTGCGGAGCTGACCGAGATCGCAGTGAGTCAGCACAAAGAGCATGGACATTACCTGAACGCCTACAAATCTCTCGATCTTGAAGGAGCCATCCGATTGGCTCGAGAGGCCGATGAGCTTCTGGCTCGCGGAGTTGCCCCAGGGCCCTTTCATGGGATTCCTATTTCGGCCAAGGACCTCTACGGAGTGAAAGGATTTCCTACGTTTGCGGGAACAGCGCGCCAGTTGCCGGATGTGTGGTCAAGTGATGCCTGGCTGGTTGCCCAGCTCCGTGCCCAAGGGGCGATCACGATTGGTAAAACACACACAGTCGAATTTGCCTTTGGGGCAGTCGGTATCAATCCGCACTGGGGGACGCCACGGAATCCCTGGGATGAGAAGGTTCATCGGATCCCAGGAGGTTCATCGTGTGGCGCGGGGGTGAGCCTATGGGAGGGGTCCGCCTTTTTGGCCCTTGGGTCCGATACAGGAGGTTCTATCCGGATACCTGCAGCAATGACCGGGACCGTTGGTCACAAGCTGACCTGGGGTCGCTGGCCAGTTGATGGGGTTGTGCCACTAAGCAGTACAATGGATAGCGTTGGTGGTTTGACTCGGTCTGTTGAAGACACGGCATATTTTTTTGGTGCTGTAGATCCGGCTTGGGGGGATCCAGAAGCTTTTCTGAAGCATATCACCACGACCAAGCCCTCATCCCTACGGATCACCCTACCTAGTTGCTTGATTTGGGACGATTGTCCGGGCGACATCAGTGCCCCGATCCATGCAGCACTCGATGAGCTGGAAGTGGTTGGTGTACAACGTACGAATGTAGACGGATCTCTTTTGGATGAAGCCTTCGATCATTACAGGCGCAGTGGCATCGCCGCTACAGAGTGTAAGGCCTTTCTCGAACAAGAACTTCCAGGGTGGCTGGATATTGTTCATCCGACTATAGGACATCGACTTGCAGCCGCAGACCCTCTTTCTGATTCAGGTTATGCCTTTGCTTTGGAAGAACACCATCGACTGGTGTCTGTAGCAGACCGGCTCTTCGAGGAAGGGTCTTTACTGGTACTTCCAACCACAATTATTACACCTCCCCCCATAGCTGAATTAGAGGACATGAGTGCGTACCTGCAGGCCAATATCACCGCGCTCCGTCCGACCTGCTGTGTGAGTATGCTTGGCCTCTGCGCGGTTACCGTCCCGGTAGGGCTCGACGCCGAGGGCATGCCAGTTGGTCTCCAACTAGTAGGGCCTACTGGAGCGGACGAGGCCTTGCTTGCTGCAGCACTAGCTATTGAAAGAGCCCTGGGGACTGCTCGAGAAAGGCTGGGGACACCGGCTTGTGTCTAGCGTCTCGGCCTGCGTCCGCGAAGATTGTTCCCCCGCTTAAGCCTAAGAGGAGATTACCGGCTCAATGACGACAACCAAGCATACGGACTTCCTGATACTGTCCGAGGATCTTGATTCAGTACTTTCCAAACAGATCGAAGGAGTTCGGTATCATGCAGACTGGATTGGGTGTCATGAAGCTGCACAAGACGTGAGGGCCTAGTGGAGAGCGCGACTGCAAGGCAAGAAAACGATCTATTAACCAAGGTCTCGGAAGCGGTTCACGAGCGGGTTGTCGGGCAAGATCATGCTGTAGAGGGTCTTCTTGTCGGGCTCCTGACCGGGGGGCATGTGTTGCTTGAAGGTCTGCCAGGCCTCGCTAAGACACTTATGGTTCGCACACTAGCTGAAGCAATTCGAACTGGATTTCGCAGAATCCAATTCACCCCTGACCTGTTGCCAACCGATATCGTTGGTACTCCAGTTTTTGATCAGGGAACTGGAGACTTCAGGGTCCACAAGGGGCCGATCTTCTCAAATATCATTCTGGCTGATGAGATCAATCGTGCACCACCCAAGGTGCAAGCTGCCTTGTTAGAAGCGATGGAAGAGCGGCAGGTCACAATCGCAGGAGAGACACACCCGCTGGACTCCCCGTTCATGGTGCTAGCGACTCAAAACCCGGTCGAACTGCACGGAACATATCCGCTAGCTGAGGCACAGCTTGATCGCTTTGCTTTGAAGATTGATATCAGCCACCCGTCCCGAGACGAAGAAAAAATGATTGTTCGCCGTGTCGCGAGCACAAATTCTCAGTCGATCGAAGCTGTTGCGACAGTCGAACAGATTTTAGTTGCTCGTGCTGAGGTCGCTGCAGTCCACCTAGATGAAAAAGTCCTCGACTATGTCGTCGAGCTCGCTTTCGCTACCAGAGAACCAGGAGTGTATGGATTAGAAGATCTTGAGGACTTGATCGATTTCGGTACGTCCCCACGTGCGACGATCTTTCTGACCCGGACAGCCCGTGCCCGCGCGTACCTGAGAGGTAGAGATTTTGTGCTCCCTGATGATGTTAAAGCAATGGCGCCGCTTGTTCTGAGGCACCGGCTGAGGACTACGTATGAAGCAGACGCCCGGGGCATAGACACTGGGGAGATTATGCGGCGGGTGCTCGGGGCCGTTCCAACCCCCTGAAGGCTGTGGACGGCGAACGAGTATTTTCCAAAGAGGTAACTGCGTGGTTGCGGCGTATCGAGTTGCGCACCCGTGGACTGGTAGAGTCGCTATTTAGCGGAGAGTATCGGTCGGTTTTTAAGGGACGTGGGATGGAGTTCTCAGATGTTCGGGAATACCAACCGGGTGACGATGTGCGGGCGATTGACTGGAATGTTACCGCTCGGCGTGGTCGTGTTTTTATCAAAGAGCATGTTGAGGAGCGGGAACTCAGTGTTCTTCTGATTGTTGATTGCTCAGCATCCAAGGATTTTGGGACAGGGCTTAAGCCAAATGTGGTGATCGCCTCCGAGATCGCAGGGATCCTTGCACTAGCGGCCACGGACAACAACGATCGCGTTGGCCTACTAATTGTGACCGACCGCGTGGAACTCTACATCCCTCCGGATAGTGGTCGCAGCCATGCTATGCGCTTGGTATTAGACCTCCTCTCATTTCGTCCTTCTGGGAAAGGCACCAAGCTTTCATGTGCACTCGAGTATGCATCCAAGGTTCTTCACCAAAGGACTGCAGTCTTCCTAGTCAGTGATTTTTTGTTAGGTGAAAAATCGGATTCCCCATTCATGTCGGACGCAAGGCGCTTCAGTCGCGAACATGACCTGATTCCAATTCGAGTCACAGATCCAGGAGGAGCGACCTTACCCGATGTTGGTCTGCTGGCCCTCGCTGATCCGGAGACGGGTATAAGGCGGGTCCTGAATACAAGCGACAAGCTCGTGCGCCAGGATTATGCAGAGAGGCGATTAGGCCAGAGGGCTGAGATTGATAAGCTTTTCCGCCAGCTCCAGACGGATGTAGTTGAGGTTACATCAACGGAAGACTATGTCCTGCCATTGATCAGGTTCTTTCGTCGCCGAGAACGAATCGCATGATGAAGAGAATGCATCTTATCGTGGCTGGTTCCTGGGTACTGCTGGCTGGGATAACGACGGTATCACTCACGGCCCAAGTATCGCTGGAAGCAACAGGATCACTTTCAGCAGACACCGTAGGCCAGGGTGATGTCTTCCAACTATACGTTGAAATGCGGGTGCCCTCGGGCAGCGTGGTCTATTTTCCTGACACAGTACCTAGTGCGTTCGGCCTGGAGAGCTTCAGGGCGGTTGACTGGGAGTCAGAAGCGTTCGGTGATGGGGGGATACTGACACTTGTCTATCCGCTGATTGCCTTTCAAATCGGGTTAGTGCCTGTACCTGGATTGGATGTGTTTATAGGTCCAGCAAGAGGGACAGAGGGTCCTTCCTTTCATACTGGGTCAGTGATCGGGGAATGGAGTAGCGTGGCTTCTGATTCTGGGCTAGAGGCACTAGAACGGGTTCCTGTTGCGAGACAAGCTGTTTGGATCGCATCACCAATTCATCCAGACGACATCAGTGCTGGCTTAGAACCAAGGTTGCCTTCTGATGTATTGGGAGCGAACTGGCACTGGCTCTCCCTTATCGTGATTGTGTCGTTGTCGATCGTGTTTCTCGTAGCCATTACCCCGATGGTGAGGCAAATGCTTACGGATCAGGGTGGCCAGGAGGAACTACTCCTAGCTCCCCTAGGTCTAGATCCTGCTTTGGCCCGGTGGCAGGCTGCCCTAGACGAGCTCGATCGAATTCTAAGTCTGGGTTTACACCTGAACGAGGACATGGAGGAATTCTACGGTCGTAGTAGCCGAGCAGTGCGCACTTATGTCGAAGGCTTGGATTCAGCTTGGGGGCCGAGTTTCACAAGTTCGGAGTTGATGGTGCAGCTCCGTAGGGGAGTCAACGGATCTTCAGTCAATCTTTATGGGTCGATGGATATGGCGGAAGTCGTGAAGTTTAGCCGTCTTCGACCGGATGCGGACTCCGCGGAAAGAGACTGGAGAGTACTAAGGAATTGGGTCAAAGAATCTAGGACTATAGAACCATGAGTTTCGAGTTCGGACAACCGAGCTTCCTAGCTCTCCTCGGCCTATTGCCCGTGTGGTGGTGGTGGGTGCGACCTAAGGGTCTTGCTGGACTACTCATAGCTCGCGGGGAGCCAGCTGAAGCGCTCGCACTTCGGGGCTGGAAAGCCCGCATGTTAGAGACCTCGCCAAATGCGATGCGCTTAGCCGCACTCGGATTCCTCGTCCTAGCGCTTTGTCAGCCACGAATTGTCCGGACTCTGGAGGAACCACTCACTGAGGGAGTAGGAATCGCGTTCGCGATCGATCTGTCGACTTCGATGTGGGCGGCAGACATGGCGGAGCGAACAACTAGACTGCAAGCCGCAAAGGCTACCGTTCTTCGTTTTCTTGAAAATCGGGAAGATGATGTCGGCTTGGTTTCTTTTGCAGGCGAATCTCTGATCAGGTTGCCCGTGACCCACGACGTGTATGTAGTCGAGATGGCTGTGGATGAGATGGAGGTTGGTCTGCTAACTGACGGTACTGATATAGCCGGGGCGATTGCTGCCGGGGCTGGGCTCCTGAGGGATACCCCCCATACATCTAAGGTTCTCATCCTTGTAACGGATGGTGCTCATAACAAAGCTGGGATCATCCCGGCAGTCGCAGCTCGAGCAGCAGCAGCATTTGATGTGAAGGTTTACCCGATCGCGATCGGTGATGAACAGGGACCGCGAGCGGCTGTGAATGAGATGGAGACTGTCCTAACACAAACCGCTCGAATTACGGGCGGGCGTTATTTCCGGGCTACAGATGTGGAGGCGCTGGAAGCTATCTATGATGAAATTGACAGGCTTGAGGTAGCATCAGAAGTCATTACAGAACGCGAGGAATCGGTCCCGCTTGGGCTGTGGCTTGTGATAGGGTCGATGGTGTTCTTGGCAGGAGCAAACACGCTTCGTGGCTCACGTTGGGGTGTGTTACCGTGACCTTCTCTCATCCTGCACTGTTGGCGTTGGCTCCGATCATCGTATTGGTAGTCGGGATAGCTCTGGCTGCCCAATGGCGCAGATACCGGAGGCTTGAAGAGGCCTTCGGCGGGAGAAGGGCGGCGAGTAGGCTGACGTCGATCGACTTGCACAGGTTTCCCAAGAGTCGGCTGTCATGCCTCATTGCAGTAAGCCTGGCATTGACCATAGCGGCTGCGGGCCCGCACATCGACTTTGGCTCGACGCTGGATCCTGAACAACCGGTAGATCTTGTGGTTGCAGTAGATGTTTCCCTTTCAATGACTGGGGATGACGTTACTCCAAGCCGGTTAGATCGTGCCAAGGAAGTCGTGAATGCAATAACTGAGTCTTTGACGGAAGAGCGGATCGGACTCGCTATTTTCGCAGACTGGCCGTATACCGTGCTTCCGATGACGGACGATCCCGAACTCGTGCGATTTTTTACGGCATCGCTTGCCCCGGATCTGATCGAAGAGCGTGACCAGGGCACTTCACTCTCCCTGGTGATCAAGCACTCGATAGAGATGCTTAATGCACGCCACAGGCCGGAAGCTCAACAAGCAATTCTTTTGATCACTGACGGCGAGGGCCATGAAGACCCGGCCTTGATTCTAGATTCGGTTGCCGTTGCAACAGACATGGGTATTCGTGTTTGGACGGCGGGTGTAGGTACTAGTGCAGGCTCGAGCCTAATGACCGAAGGAGACGATCCGGTTCTGGTGCTTGGGGATGACGGTGAGCCTATCGTATCACGTTTGAATGAAGATTTACTCCGAAGTATCGCGACCGCAGGAGGTGGTAGCTATCACGATGTTCGTGGGGCGGCAGGGCTACGTAACCTGCAGGCTCGCTTTCGGAGAGCAGAGACTGCCTCGGCTCTAGGTGGAGAACCTGTGGGACTAGCACTCTGGATTCTCTTACTTGCAGTGCCGCTTCTATTCCTGGAAGGAAAGATGGATGCAGGCGGAGTCATAGAGTCTCCTCGCCTCAATGAGCCAAGAACGTGAATAGCTCCAAGATGGATTTTGTGTTCGGAGCCTCATGGCTGCGCGTGACAGTGATATCTGTGACGCTCTCCGGTCTCGTCTTTACATGGACGAATGAGCGCAAGAGTGTTGAGCGCGCTAATCGGCTCCATCGGACTGGAAACTTGCCAAAAGCCGTAGCGGTTTATCAGAACAGAATAGACTCGGATTCATTACGCCTAGGCCTCCGATACAATCTCGGTACAAGCTTGCTTGAACTTGGAAGTGCCAGAGCTGAAGAGGAATTAGCTTTCGGCGTGGAGAGCAATGACAATCAAGTCACGAAGCTCGCACTCTATAACCTGGGTGTGTCGCGCCTTATCCGAGCTGTTTCAGCCGAGAATGTTGACTCGATGATAATCCATGCTCGTGCATCGGTCCAAGCCAACCGCAATACACTCCGCTTAAGTCCTGATCAGGCTGACGCCAAATGGAATCTCTCGATGGCTCAGCGACTGCTGGATTCCATCGACGCTGCGAATAGACGAGCGGGCAGGGTGACAGCTGAAGGCCCTGCAGATCTAGATGAACTCGTGCCCGCAGAAAATATGCTTGAGGGGGAAGAGGAAGATCCAAGGCAGGGGTTCGCACCACTAGAAGGAGATGATGAAAGCCTAGCCGAATTGAGCGAGGAACAACCTCTCTCTTTTGCTGAAGCTGCTGAGATTCTTGGAGTAACGAGGCTTGACGGGGCTGCGATTATGAGGAAACTGCTCGCTCTTGAGAGCAGGGCCAGATGGGGCAGGCAACTTGGTAGGGTGGGACCAAAGCGTTAAGCCGATTGACTTTAGTGAATTCGTAACCTTGCTCCTATGAGCATCCGCCGAGGCAGCCCAGGGGTGAAGAATCTTTCGATCTCTTTTGATGGACCACGGACATTTGGAGAGATCAGCCCAAAGGGATTATACGATTGGTCAAGTAGATTCTTTACCTCTGCATAGAGTGTAGCAGACCCCACTACTCTACTGATATCCAGGTTCAGCAGGGCGTAGCCAGCAAGTTTTCCGAAGTTTCCGTTGTTGCCCTCATCGCCCACAAGGAATCGTTCACCCACATAATGGAGTGAAAGGTCTGATTGGTATTCACCTCTTTCATAGCTGATAGCTAGGCCAGCGGTGAAAGCTGGGATCAAGGGGAAGCGGTCTCCTGGCTCAACGACTGGGGCGGGAAGGATTTGATCTGGATCTGGATCTTCCTCTTCCTCTTCCTCCCCCTCCAGGAAGGGGGCTGCCAACGTTGCGTGAGTTTCAAACGTAGCACGAGTCCACGCGATTGATCCTTGGATGCTCGCTCCTGGAAGTATTGGGATTGATTTGATCGTCATCGAACCCTCTAGGCCAATACGCCGTGTGCCTTCAAGATTCGTGAAGAACCCACGCGTTGGTTGTTCTGGGTCGACCACGCTGAAAAGATCGTTGTGAACTTCAGACCAGTACGCCGTAACGCTTGTGCTCATCTGGCCACGCTCAGTTCGGAAACCTGCTTGCCAAGAGTCAGTCGTGACGGGATCCAATGGAGGGTCGGCACCAAGTTCGAAAGGAAGCGGGCAGGGGTCCTCTGGGTCAGCGCATGTGATTTCGAGGATCACCGGTGCCCGAAACCCTCGAGCGTAGCCCGCGAATAATCTCACACCAGGTAAGGTTTCACGGCTGACGCCGAGGGCGCCTGTGATTTGATTGAATTCGTTATCGCCATTGTGTTCCGGGTCTAGAAAGTCTCTAAAGGGTACGCTTACATGATCAAAGCGGAGAGAGCTGTGAAGAGCTGTTCGTCGGTCTGCTCGCCAAAAGAGATCTGTATAAAGCCCCAGGTTATTCTCATTGGTACCGGCGAGTTCCGTTGTCTTTTTCTCTATGTCAGGGAAAGCGCGATTAGGTAACTCCAAGATCTCGATATCAACATCGTTTCTAGCTACATCGATGCCAGTTGCGATTCTTACATCAGGGTTGGGTTCGTATCTGACTTGTAGCGCACCACCTCCTGAAGCGATTCCGGTTAGTCCCATCGCATCTGCCTCGGTGACATTATCATTGAATTGATTGAAGTCTGTGAAGCGAGCGAAACCAGAAAGACTAATCTCCAGCGCCGAGTTCAGGGTGTGTTCAAGGTGTGCATTAAAGAAGTGCAGCCGCGGTCGAAAGTAATCCCCATTACCTCCTGTATATTGAAGTTCTCTGCGGTCTGTGGGTGGTGACGAGATATCTGGCGGCAGTGCCCCACCCTCAAGCCAAGACTCTGGAAGTGCCTGGGGACCTTCAATGGAATCCGATGATAGCGTATACGAGATCCAGGCGTCGGATCGAACGCCCCTTTTGCCCACTTTTATGAAAGCCTGGAGCTGTTGGGCATGGTTTTTCATTCGCCATCCATCGGTTTGACGGTACGACAGGCGACTGTAGAGGTCGAAGCCGGCAGCCTCTCCGGATGCTAGAAGTGAGCCTCCAAGATCCCCGAAATCACCACCGAACACTTCTAGCTCTACTTGACTGTCTCCAAGCCCTCGGCGGGTGACCAGGTTAAGGGCGCCCGCCAAAGAGTTCTTCCCGAAGTTGCCAGCTGGTCCTCGTACAAGTTCCACCCGCTCCAAATCACGCATAGGCAGTAAATTGAAATGCACTTGAGCTGCGTCGGCTTCGTTTACCCGCACGCCGTCTACGAAGACACTGATGCTCTGAGGAAGGCCTACAACCGGAGAAACGCTAAACCCTCGAAGGCGAAGATCCGGCTGGAATGGGCTTCCTACTTGGTCGCCTAAACTTACACCCGGAAGGTTTTCGAGGACTTCAGCTACTGAGTGATGGGCCCGCTCGATACGGTTTCGGTTAATCATATCTACCGGAAACGGAGCTTCCACAATCGGGATGATGCCCGCCCGCATTCTGGCCACCTCAACTCGGACACCCGAAAGTGCGATAACACTGTCCGTGGGGATGGTGTCTGGGGGTTCCTGTGCATCTGCAGGAAGATGCATAGCAGCAAAGCTGCCTATGAATAGGATTGTCTGGAGAACCCGCATTCTATCTACTTGTGCTTGTCTCAGCCTTAGTACCAGATAGGGACGTCGAAGAGCTTGCTGCTACTTAATTAATCAGTGTTCAGTTGAGAGAAGGGACCCTCGCCAGAAGGTCCCTTAAGGGCAAGGGGCTGTGGATGAATCCATAGCCCTGTCTTGATCAGTGAGTATCTCCCCTAGATATCTGGTCGGGGCTAGTTAGGTGTTACTTCATCTGGTCACTCCCCCATTGCGCCCGTCAGGCGGAATCCAGGGATGTCCTCGAATGACCCGCCGCATCCCTGGCTCATGATGGCCGACTCGAGGGGACGGCTGTCGCTTGCACAACGCCGCTCCGTACCGTCACTTGAGGCAAGGGTGCCCACTGCCTTGGGAGGACGTTGATGAACGCCACGCGGATGACCCGTTTCTTCTTATTGTTCCTGGGAGTGTCGCTCCTCGGGACACCGCTCTCGGCTCAGAAGGTCCCACGCCTCGACTCCTACGACGGGGTTGTTGTCCGGATCCTGCAGAGCAACAACGCCGGCAACGTCCAACACATCATCGACCCGTTGACGAACGAGGTCGTAGGCGTCATCGAGGGTTGTCCCAGGCCTCATAATCTCTTCGCCCACCCGGAGGGGCTCTACTACTACTGCACAAGCGAGGTGGAGAATACGCTCGACGTCTATGATACCCGCTCATTGCAGCTCGTCGAGCAGCTCCCGCTCACAGCTCGGCCGAACAAGGCGGCGATCAACAAAAAGCATCGCAAGATCTACGTCGGTATCGCCGCCGCGCCTTTCGTCGACGTGTTCAGCCTGGACACACACGAGAAGCTCGGGAGCGTTCCCGTTACGACGGGAATCCACAACGTGTACGTGAGTCCGGATGGGAACTGGGTCCTCGCGGGACTGAACGCGCGTAGCGAGAACTCGATCGAGGTCATCGACCCGAACATCGACGAGGTCGTCCGAACGCTCTCGCTCGTCGATGACCAAGGCGTGCACCACACCGTGCGGCCGATGGCGTTTCTGGCGGGGGACGACGGCTCGACCGACAAGTTGTTCGCACACGGCTCCGGCGTGAACGGCATCTGGGTGCTCGACTGGGAGACGGGTGAGAAAGAGCGGATGCTCTTCCCGCCACCGCTCCCGGCGTGGCAGCGCAACGCAGATGGAAACCAAGGAGCGCCGATGCACGGCCTCGAGGTCCTCCCCGACCGCTCTGCCGTGTGGGCCTCGAGCCGGCTCGACAGCCGCATCTACGGCTGGTCGCTCCCTGACTACGAGTTCCTTGGCGGGATCGAGGTCGGGCCAACCGCGAACTGGATGACGTCGACGCCCGACAGCAAGTATATGTACGTCGCGGTGTCCGGGTCCGACTACACGATCGCGATCGACCTCCGTACCCATGAGATCGTCGCTAAGATGCAGACCGGCGCACGGCCCGCCCGGATCGACGTCGCGATCCTTCCGCCCGACCGAGTGAACGATCGCGGGAGCCGCAACCGATGAGCAGAGACAACAGCCGGATCGACCGCACCATGCGCTTCGCCGCCCTCGCGCTCGTGGCGGGGGTGAGCGTTTTCACCACTGTTGGCCTCACGCCCTCCCCTCCCGAAGTGCCCGCGCCCGCAGCGATGGTTGACCGCACAGCCGCGGTCGCCGCGGACTTCGACTACTACCGCCAAAACATCGAGCCGATGTTCGTGCGACCCCGTGGCTACCCGAACGCTGGTGGAAGCCCTGCGTGTGTCATGTGCCACAGCTGGCAGACGGGCCTGCGATTCGCGCTCGCGGACATGACGGAGACACCTGACGGCTGGATGTGGACCGCCGGCCAATCCCAGGCCAACTATGACGTCGTGACGAAACTCGTAAACGCTTCGAACCCCGCGAGCAGCAGGCTCCTGACGAAACCACTGTCGCAGCAGGCCGGTGGCGAGGGCCACTCGGGCGGTAACTACTGGGAGTCGACGAGCGACCCGGAGTATCAGGTCGTGCTCCAGTGGATCGAGATGCTCCCAGCCGAGTATTTCACGCCGCCCCCGGAGCCCGAGCTCGACTTCGAGTTCTACCGCACGTGCGTCCAGGACATGATCCAGAGCCCGAAGTACGGGCAGCTCTCCTGCACAGTCTGCCACGCCGGCGGCTCGATCGGCTTCGCGCCGCGTCCCGCGAACGGCACCTCCTGGACGGAGCAGGAGGCGCGTCGGGGCTTCGAGGTTGTGAAGCGCCTGATTGTGCCCGGGAATCCGATTCAGAGCCGATGGCTGCTCAAGCCGCTCCACTTGGACGGAGGCGGGTCGTACACGCACAACGGGCCCCGCAGATGGCTGTCGAGGGACGATCCCGAGTGGCAGATGCTCGCGGCATGGGTGAGGGGAGAGCGCTCAGGTAGCGACTGCTCGATGTAGGGTCGGGACCGGTTAGGGGGGACATCGCAAATGCCCTGAAGCGTAGACGGTCCCTTCGCCGCAACGGAGTGGCCGGGCCCGGGCTCATAGCCAGCGAGCAGCCTATTCACGTCCTGGCGTTCCGAAAGCTCAATCGTGTAATCGCCAGTAGCGGGGCCGGAATCACCGGCTAGAGTCGAGACTCGGATCACGATGAGAGCCGGTGATTCGACGTCCGGCACCGTGAACTCCAGCGAGTCCTCGAGGGCAGAGCCCGCACCGA
>CAWVZF010000002.1:0-55585 GCA_963934665.1 uncultured bacterium
CCCAATCAGTTCGTGACAGATCGAGAACTCCATGTTCTTCGTTTAGAGCCTTTACGGTGATTTCAGGTCGGTCAAATAGTACGCCAAAGTCACCTTCGACCGATCTGACTTCCTTCGAGAGCGCTTTCGAACCTGCATCGACAACAGCGCTACCTTGGACAGCAGTGCTCACTACAGTCGTTAGAACTGTATAAGCCAAGTCTTCGTGCGAGGCGACACCCACCCTGAGCGCCTCCAAATCAAAAAAGATGGACGATCCAGACCGGATTTCATTAATCCCGCCGTAATTGTGACTCCGCCAGAGTGTTGGTGTTGAGCCTCCACTGACGATCTCTGGTACCAAACCAACAGCTTCCAGAGCCATGGTCATCTCTTCGACCAAAGCAGCCACCTCTCGCACATGAGCGTCTTGCTCGACCTCAGCCATCCTGATCTGCCCCGGATAGAACATAAGCCCGCGAAAATCTACACCGTCCAACTCCTGGGATAGCTCCGCTAACTGCACGACCTCTTCAACACTTTGGACTCCCACACGCCCTAGTCCAACATCACGTTCTATGAGGATCCCAACTTGGCGGTCAGCAGAGGCCGCAGCGGCAGCCAATGGTTCGAGAACCTGAGCTGAGTCGAGTGCAACCTTCAAATCGAGTTCGCGAGGGAGTTGAGTCAGTCGCTGAAGCTTGGGCGCCCCAACCGGTGGGTACGCGAGTAGCAGGTCTTGGGTCACCGTCGACATGACCTCCGCCTCCCTCAAAGTAGCCACGGTGATCCCGGTGGCTCCTGCATCAATTTGGAGGCGAGCGATTTCTCTGGATTTATGAGTCTTTATGTGCGGGCGCCACTTAAGGCCGTGCTCCTCAGAATAGGAGGCGATCTTCTTGGCGTTCGATCGAACCCTCTGGAGATCTACATATCCGATTGGGGTTTCGACTGCAGCTGGATCGACTGCTCTCAACCTAGAGCGTCTCCAAGCTTAGATAAAAACTCCTGGTCCGTTTCTCCAACTGGGCCGTAACGCATCCAGCGAAGTACCCCTTCTCGATCGATAAGGAACGTGGCCGGAAGACCCAGGACCCGATAAAGCTCCATCGCCCTATTTTCTGGATCATGGAGGATGGTGTAGGTAACCCCATAGTCTTCAACGAATCTCTCAACCTGCTCCGTTGCCGCACCGGTATCCAGGGAAACTCCTACGAGATGGAGGCCATCTTCCTGATGCTCCTCAAATAATTCTTGGAGAAAAGGAGTTTCTTTTCGACAAGGCGCGCACCAAGTAGCCCAGAGATTAAGGAGGACGACTTCACCCCGAAGAGATGACAAGGATATGCTGTCGCCCTCAAGTGTCGCCGCTGTATATCCCGGAATGGGAGCACCGAGTTGTGGCGGACCCGTCGTGTCGTCAATTGCACAAGCTGATATTGCGACTACTAAAAACGTTCCGCTCACCCAGCTAATCTTCATCCCTCCTCCAAATAAACCCGTGTGATGCGCACTTGGGCAGGTGACGTCGAGACATCGGTCCAAGCCATTACCAGACTTCCATCCGGGCTCTGTGCTAACCTAGGGAACCCACTTGCGCGGGCGGAAGAGGAAGACGTGAGCGTTACAGATTCACTAATAGCTCCATCAGACCGAACTCTGCGCATTCGCACCTCGGCCATCTCGCCACCAGTTCTCTCTAGCCAACTCACAAGGAAATCCCCATTGGACAGTCCGAGCACATCGACTCGGCCTGCAGGGCTGCCATCATCCAACTGGACTGGTTCCTCAAAATTCAGACCATCTGCGTCCGCTAATGCGACCTTCACTCGCGGAACATCGGCAGCCCCGGTAAACCAAGCCACCGCGAGTTGGTCTCCTGCCATCGCGACCGCAGGTCCGTTTACAGGGCAACCACCGATCTCCCAGCCGTCGTCGTGAACAGAAATTCCTTCTGTCCAGACACCATTCGAGAATCGTGTTGCATAGATATCTCGAATCTCCTCCTCAGTACGATCTCTATAGACAACCACAGGTCCTGACGGAGTGACCACCGCATCCGTTTGACAGCAATCACAAACTCGAGCGTCAAGAAGTGTTTCGGGACCAGGTTTTCCCCCGACTTGGATCTGTCTAAAGCGAAGGGTCATTTCGCGAGGAGCCGGTTCCCCATCTACTTCCGAAACGAATTTCCGCCCATCGAGCCAAACAACCCCGATTCCAGAACCGGATGCCATCATACTGACGAACCCGTGTTCTGTCGGAGTACCATCCTCATGCGGAGTCCATGGCTCCGACCACGTCTTACCTCCGTCGCCAGACTCGGAGACGCGCACTCCATAGTCGTAGCCTCCCTCTGATCCACGCTGTAACCAGTGCGCCCAAAGGCTACCCTGGGGACCCGGCAGAACTGAGGGAAAGTCCGCCCAGTTTACAAAGAAATCATCACCGCTGGCGACTACACCTGGCTTATTCCACTCACCATCTTGAAGCACCGAGAATCGCAACTCATACATCGTCGGAGCTACCTCTTCTAGCCAACTCAAATAGACCCCGTCCTCGGAAGAGGACAGGAATGGCTCTCCACTTGGACTGGAGGCGGGAGAGGGCATTTCCTCAAGGGAGACAGACAGCGCCGGCGAGCCAGCATCCTGGCAAGCACAGACAACGAGGATCAAGGCCGATCCTAGCAGGGATAGTCGTTTATTCATCGCAGTGCTCACCACTTGAGAAGTATCGAATCCGTTACCACATAGCAGTGGCAAGAATCTTGCTTGCTTTTCAGCTTGAGAACCTAAAGAATCTCGGTGGTGATCATCCAGCCAGTCAACGCATGACGAATGCTTGACCATTACCGGGGGTACTGGTGAACACTTCTCCAATCATCTAACGAACCTTTAATTGGTATACTCGGTATGTGAAAGGACACAGAACGCACTCGTCCTAGTTTGCAGACTGGGAAGTACCTCAGATGAGGCGGTATATGTTGGGAAAGATGCTCTTTTCTAAGATGGCGTCAGAACGAACCAGAGTAATGTGGATACTCGGGCTAGCAACCTTGGTTCTTGCAATCACCCCGCCAACCGCATCGGCACAATACTTCGGTCGTAATAAGGTGCAGTTTGACGATTTTGATTTCGAGATCCTGCGCACAGATCATTTCGATATCCACTACTATCCAGAGGAAACTGAAGCTGTCCTAGATGCCGCAAGAATGGGCGAGCGCTGGTACGAGAGGTTTGCCAGAACTTTCCAGCATGAATTTGAGCGTACAAAACCAATTATCCTATACGCTGATCATCCCGACTTCCAACAGACAAATACACTCTCGGGATTCATAGGCGAGGGCACTGGTGGTGTAACTGAATCACTCAAGAACCGAGTAATCATGCCACTGGCAGGGTCTTATTGGGATACAGACCATGTCCTTGGTCATGAGTTGGTCCATGCATTCCAGTATAACATCGCGCAATCGAGGCGTGGCGGCGGCTTGCAGGGACTATCCACCCTACCTCTTTGGTTGATTGAAGGGATGGCGGAGTACCTCTCGGTCGGACGAGATGATCCACTAACCGCAATGTGGATACGTGACGCGATTAGACGTGATGATCTGCCAACGATTCAACAGATGACACGTGAATCAAGGTTCTTTCCGTATCGATTTGGTCAGGCCCTGTGGGCTTATATCGGTGGCACGTATGGGGATGACGCAGTGATCTCGATATACCGACGCGCTTTACGGGCCGGCTTTGAAGGGGCAATAGAGGACGTGCTCGGGCTGTCGACGGATACCCTTTCAGTGAGATGGAAGGATAAGGTAGGGGAAGAATATTTCCCGATCATGGAAGGCCGCAGTGCTCCTTCAGATCAAGGAAACTTGCTTCTTGCCCCGAGCACGGGCTCAGGGAGCGTCAACATCCAACCCTCGATAAGTCCGGATGGGCGCTATGTAGCTTTCCTTTCGGAGAAAGACGTTTTCTCGGTTGACCTCTACATGGCTGACACCAGAACTGGTGAGATCATCAGAAAACTCGCAAGCGCCGAATCGGATCCTCATGTCGAGGCATTACGCTATATCGATTCGTCTGGGACGTGGTCACCAGATTCCGAACAATTTGCATACGTTGTATCCGCAGGTGGTAATAACGAGATGGCGATAGCGGCAACCCGAAACGGTGTCGTTCAGCGCCGGATCGAGTTTGACGAAAGCATCGGTGCGGTAAGTAATCCTGCCTGGTCACCGGATGGGCGCTACATAGCATTCTCGGGCTCAGTTGGAGGTGTCACTGATCTCTTTCTTTACGATCTAGAGGCTAGTGAGACCACTCGGCTCACCAATGACAAGTACGCTGACCTGCAACCTTCGTGGTCACCCGATGGACGCAACATCGCCTTTACGAGCGATAGAGGTGCGGCCACCAATTTCGAACTGCTCACTTACAACAGTTTCCAACTCGCCATGATCGAGGTGGCGACGGGTGAAGTGAGGACGATCCCCGTATTCGGGAATGTGAAGCATATCAATCCGCAATTCGGAGATAACGGTGAAAGCCTCTACTTCATCTCCGACCAAGATGGCTTCAGTGACGTCTATAAGTTGAACCTTGAGGACGGTCGCATAAGGAGAGTGACCAACCTAGCAACGGGGGTGAGCGGACATACGTATCTTGCGCCGGCAATGAGTGTAGCCCCCGGAAGCGGGCTGATCGCATATACAGTTTTTGACGAACTCGAATTCCATGTCTATACCAAGGAATTAGATGAGGAGCTACCTGAGATTTTGGTCGCTGAAAATGCGGAAGATCAACTAGGGCGTAAGCTTCCTCCAACGATGCCAGACCGCTTCAGCCGTATCGCGACATACTTAGCTGATGCAGAGACCGGACTACTGCCGTCTAGTACATGGCCGAGCTCAGCGGTCGAGCAGTACGAGTCCAGCAATGAGTCTGGCCTTACACTCGATTTCGTCGGCCAACCTACTCTTGGTGTCGGAACTGACAACTTTGGCAACTACGTGGGTGGAGGTGCCTCAGCATATTTCAGTGATATGCTCGGAGACAGAGTCCTCGGAGCTGCTCTCATGGCCCAGGGCACCTTTAAGGACATTGGTGGAGAAGTATTCTATACGGACTTGAGTGACAGATGGAACTGGGGGGTGGGCGCTGGAAGGATCCCTTATCAAATGGGCTACTACAGTTTCGGATCTGATGATGGTGGGGATTATTACGGCTTAAACCGCTTCCGGATCTTCACAACTTCTCTGAATGGCCAGCTCGCGTATCCGTTTTCCTCCTCCCAACGCTTCGAAGTCTCCCTGGGCGCTGTCCGCTATAGTTATGACATAGAGTTGGAGAAGTACTACACCAACGCTTTCGGTCAGATTATCGGTTGGGAACGAGAGAGCATGGACTCTATGACACCTGCCCCACTGACTATGGCTCAAGCTTCAGTGGCACTCGTAGGTGACAACGCCATCTTCGGATTTGTGTCACCAATTCGTGGAGGCCGGTATCGCTTCTCGATAGAGCAAACTCAGGGTACCGCAAGCTTCACGACTGTAACAGCTGATTGGCGCCGATATTTCGCTCCAACCAAGAACCTCACTGTCGCCTTGCGGACAGTTCACTACGGTCGATATGGGCTCTCTCCTGAAGAAAGCAGCTCTGATGGCTTTGGTATGCTTCGGCCCTTATTCCTGGGCTACGAAACATTTATCCGTGGTTACTCCTACCAGAGCTTCAGCGCAAGCGAATGTAGTCCCCCGGGTTCGAATTCGGGCGGCAGCTGCATGGCCTTCAATCGCCTCCAGGGTCAACAACTCGCGGTTGCAAATTTTGAGTTCAGAATACCGTTGGTCGGTGTCGAACAGTATGGCTTAATCAATTTCCAGTTTGTGCCTGTTGAGCTCGTGGCATTTGCAGATGCAGGCCTCGCCTGGGACTCAGACAATCCTCCGGTACTCGCATTCAGCCGTTCCGGATATGAGCGCGTACCAGTCTTCTCAACGGGAGTTTCCGCGAGGGCGAATGTACTGGGCTTTCTGATAGTTGAAGCCTACTACGCGTACCCTTGGCAACGACCCCAAAAGAGCTGGCACTGGGGCTTCAACATAGCGCCGGGCTGGTAGTCTCTTAGAACTGTCCGCTAGAAGATGGACAGATTGATATACTTCGAAGGATTCTCTTGGAGATCTGCGAGAAATGCCGTAACACTCTCAGCCGCACGAGCGAGACTATTGTAGAGCTGGTCATCTTGAACAAGTCGGCCCAGAGTCCCCTCCCCGCTTTCGATCCGATTCAGAACTGAACGCAGTGACTCAGCTGCACTGTCTAGGTTACCACCAGTATTCGTGAGCATGGCCATTGCTGAATCTGCTCTGGCAACAGCACGAGCAAGTTCAGGTCCACTCGTAGCATCCTCCAGCCCTTCCGCTGAGCGACTCAGACTTTCGGTTAATGATCCGAGTGCCTCACGCTGTTCGCGAACACCATCCCCGAATTCAGTAAGCAAAACCTCAAGTTCGCGTGCACTGCCCTGAACCGCCCCAATCGTCTCGGCGTTGAGCAGAGTCTCGATCTGGGTCATTACATCTCCGGCTTGGCCGGAAAGTTCCCCGGCAGAATCCAGGAGATCTACCACCTGCATATTTGCGCTCTGAACTGTATCCCCTTCTTCGTAGTATTCGGTTTCTCCGCTGGGATCAATAAGAAGCGTGCGCCCCCCAAACAGACCAGCACTACCAAGCCTTGTCAGTGAGCCAACTGGGATGTCCCACTCACCCTCTACCTCTAGCGTAATCGTGACACTCTCACCTCGTATTAGTTCAAAGTCGTGGACACGGCCGATGATAATGCCCTTCATGGAAACTGGGTCACCACCACGGACCCCACCCGCGTCTTCCATCGTAGTCACGAGCATGTACCGCCCTCGGAAGGTCGCAGGATCAGTCATCCAATAGAGGACTGTGACAAAGGACAATAGGCCTAAGATCACGAATAGGCCTAGGCGTGCTTGTCTCCCAGTCGCTCTTCGGGGAACAGCTGCCAGTAGCTCTGCATCAGTGGGAGTACCCCTCCCTAACCTCTCGCTCTTTTTAGACTCAGACATAGGTATCAGTAACCATATCTAAAGCAGCCTCCGCTGCTGCACGATCTACGAACGCCTGGACCACCGGGTCCGGGCAAGCCCTAAACTCGAGGGGAGTCCCACAAAACCTAATAATTCCCCCATCCAACATCGCCACTCGATCGCAAATATCCAGACCACCCTCCACATCATGGGTCACAAGTAGTGACGTAACCTCTAGCTCTTTTGAGAGCCTCTTGATGAGTCGCTCGACTGCTGCAGTGTTCACTGGATCAAGGCCGGTGGTGGGCTCATCCCACAAGAGGATCTTTGGACCACCAACAATCGCTCTCGCGATCCCTACTCTTTTTTTCATTCCGCCCGAGAGTTCCGAAGGGATCTTCGAGAGCACTTCAGCCGGCTCCAAATTGACAGTCTCTAGCGCTTCCCAAACTCGACGAGCTTTTTCCGCGGTTGAAAGTCTTTGCAGGGTATCCTCAGGGAGACCCATCGCTACGTTGTCTAGTACTGTGAGCGAGTCAAATAGAGCCGAGTGCTGGAATACGTATCCAACCTTGCTGCGCAGTTTCAATAGGGCATCTGGACCACCGTCATAGACCGAAAGGCCATCAATCTCTACATCTCCTCGGTCTGGGACTATCAACCCAATTGTAGTCTTCAGGAGTACGCTTTTTCCAGTGCCTGAAGGTCCAAAAAGTGCGAACATCTCCCCTGTTTCAATCGTCATATCCACACCGGAGAGCACCGGTGCATCAAATGATTTATGGATATCTCGATACGTGATCACAGTCTTGATATTCCTACTGTAGCATAAGCGGTGGGAACATGGCATCCAGAATCAGTATCGTCAGGATCATGAACATCACCGCTTGGGTCGTGCTAAGGCCAACACCCTCGGCTCCCCCCCGTGTACGAAGACCCATATGGACCGAGATGAGCGGAATTGCTGCTCCAAAGACGATGGACTTGGAGAGTCCATAGACTAAGTCCCAGTTGTGCCAAAATAGACGGGCTCCGTAGATAAATGTTTCATTGCCCAGGCCGATGGTGAGGTTCGCTGCAATCATTCCGGCCGCAATACCAATCACGTCAGCAAAACCGACCAGAAGTGGTAGCGTGATCACACCCGCGATAAAGCGCGGTGCCGCAAGAATCGCCACCGGATCCCGGCCCAATGACTCGAAGGCATCAATCTGCTCTGAAACAACCATCGTCCCAAGCTCAGCCGTGATACGTGCACCGATTCTCCCTACCAAAACGATAGCTGTCAGCAAAGGGGCCAACTCAAGGATCACGCTCTGCACGACTAGCGTCCCAAGCACATATTGCGGCGAAGACGAGATTAGCTGGTAGCCACCCTGTTGACTCGTAACAATCCCCGCCAAGGATGCTGTCACGAAAACGATGGGCAAACTCTGCACACCCATGATGTAAAGCTGCGTAGTTATGTCACGTCTTGAGACTTTGAGCCGAACAATCGCCACGACCATACGCCATGCTAAAAGTCCGAGTTCCCCAGCGTGCTCAGCAGTGACATGGGCAACCCTACCAACGGCAGCTAACCATCGAACTACCGGGGCAGGAAGACGCAGGGTCGCAGGGTATTCGTGCTTCACCGTCTAAGAGACTCCACTGTTATAGCACCTAACCGTTGGGATTGCGGGGCTCAGCAGTCGGGAAAACCTTCGGTTAAACATACATTAAAATCAACCTGCCATGTGTTAAATCTTGGCCCAATTTATGCAATCAGAGGTCGGCAGGACTTGTGATAGGGGCCAGGATGGCTTCTTTAACTATCTTGTTGAGGCAGATAAGAGCTATCAGTACTTAATAAATGAACACAGACGACGGAGCGCGGGCGTGATGAATCTACTCAAACGCACTGTGACTTTCTTTATTGGAGCGGTAGTGCTTAGTGCTCCACAATCGGTGATGGGACAGGACCCCGATTATGAGGCGCAGGTGACAGCACTTGCAGCGCTCCCTTCAGTGGTACGGGCGCTAGAACTAGTCGAGGAACGGGATGCCAGGACGATGGCAGACTTACTCGAACTCACGGAAATACCTGCTCCACCGTTTAATGAAGACCAGCGAGGCGAACGATTCCTGGAGATGCTTCTCGATCTTGGTGTCGATTCAGCATGGACAGACGCGGAAGGCAATGTACTCGCGCTCAGGCGAGGTACGGGTTCAGATGAAGTTCTTGCTGTTGCGGGCCATCTCGACACTGTTTTCCCGGAAGGCACGGATGTCACTGTCCGACAAAGAGGGGACACACTTTTTGCTCCTGGGATAGGAGACGATACCCGGGGCTTAACTGCGGTCCTCGCTCTACTTCGTGTTCTAAATGAGGCTGAGCTGCAGACGACTGCGAATCTGCTCTTTATCGGTACTGTTGGTGAGGAAGGGACCGGAGATCTTCGGGGGATGAAGCACCTTTTCCGTGAAGGCGGCCCAAGAATTGACACATTTATCTCTATCGATGGTACTGGGCACACCGGGATCACTCATCAGGGACTTGGTTCACATAGATACCGGGTTACTGTCCGAGGACCTGGTGGACATTCGTGGGGTGCATTTGGGCTTCCTAACCCAGCGCACGCTCTCGGGCGCGCAATCGACTACTTTGATCTCGCCGCTGACGCGATCACACGGTTTGGGCCGCGCACGAGCTACAATGTAGGCATGATAGGCGGAGGAACTTCTGTTAATTCAATCCCATTCGAAGCCTGGATGGAGGTTGATATGCGTTCGGAGAGTCCAGAGAACCTCCAGGCCATCGACGAGGTGTTCCAACGTTCAATTCGCCGGGCGATTGAAGAATCAAATACCCAACGTCGCGACGGAGCTGAACTCTCACTCGAAATGGAGTTGATCGGTGATCGTCCGTCTGGTGAGATTTCAGAATCTGCACCATTCGTCCAACAGGCTATCGCTGTCAGCCGCCATCTCGGGATCGAACCCTCACTGGGTCGGGGTTCTACTGACTCGAATATTCCCATCTCTCTAGGGATCCCAGCTATAACTATAGGCGGTGGCGGTCAGGGGAGTGGCGCGCACTCACCCGGGGAATGGTTCATCAACCGTGATGGAACCCTAGGTATCCAGAGGGCACTCTTGATTCTCTTGGCTCAAGCAGGAACCGGGGTCACAAGCTGAGTTCCGAAAAAAAGGAAGGAGCGCTCCGAGGTCGTGTTGCAATTGTTACTGGAGCATCATCAGGTATTGGAGAAGCAACTGCGCTGACACTGGCGAGAGCGGGTGCGAAAGTGGCAGTTGCTGCTCGACGGCTAGACCGCCTCGAAGCACTGGTTTCCCAATTGGAATCTGAGGGACATTACGCATTAGCTCACCGCACCGACGTCACTGAATTATCAGATGTAGAAGCATTAGTATCCGCCACGAATAAAGAATTTGGTCGAATCGATATCTTCGTGAATAACGCTGGAACGATGCCCGCTTCCCCGATAATCGACCGGCGCATATCCGACTGGAAGCGCATGGTAGATGTTAACGTGAACGGAGTTCTCCACGGTATTGGAGCTGTATTGCCAATCATGCTCGGACAGGGATCTGGCCATATCGTGATGATTGGGTCGATCGCAGGCCGGAGACCTTTCCCAGGTGGAACGGTATACGCAGCGACAAAGTTTGCCGTCAGAGCACTTTCCTGGGGTTTGCACCTGGAACTTGGTGCTGCTCACGGAATCCGGGTTACGGACATTCAACCAGGACAGGTGGCTACTGAACTCTATGAAGGTGTCCCGCATGGCCCCTATAAGGATGCCTGGGATAAAGCTTGGGAGGGCAAGCGAAGGCTCCAACCTCAGGATGTAGCCGATACAGTTCTCTTTGCTGTTACCTCACCCGAACATATGGCCGTCAGCGAGCTACTCGTGCGACCGCTCGATCAACCGAACTGACTCTCAATCAACCGAATAGTCAGATCAGCTCGCCTTAACTTGGGTCACGCGCCGGAGATCTCAACCACGTTCTCCCTTAGAAGGAACCCATCTCTTCCTATCCACGAACCACAGTTCAGTTAGCGGCCCCGTAATAGATACTGTTGAATAGGAACCCGAAGGTTCCGTGAGGCTGTGCACGGAATGTGATCTTGGGCCCGAATATAAAGAGTTTCCCTTCACCGTAGTCCGCCTCTATAGCTCCGACCCCACCCACTAGGTACTGCTCACCCCAAGCCCAGCCACTTCTGAGCGGTTCCTCAGTGTTATACCAACCGACTGTTCGGATTCGCTGCGGATCAGTACCAGCTGGTATTCTAAACGTTGGGCTATGGCTGAAAAGCACGTTAGCTCTTTCCCCAAATCCATGTGTGAGCGGGCTGACATGTTCAACCTTCATATCGAGTACGGATCCCGGGGTAAAGTACTTTTCACGGGTAAGCGGCTCTCCATTTTCAACCAAGTGATTTGAAATCGGAAGCCCAGCATGCATTGCAAGACTCGTAGAGGTTCCAATCGTGACCGCTGCCCCTCCACCCCGCACATAATCAAGGATTCTCGGCACAGTCTGATCAATGGTCACCTGACCTATGCGACCCCTAAATTCTTCCGGTATTGTAGCAGGATCCAGCCCACCACCTTGTCCGCCACCTGCAGTAGCGGGGATCGCTCCATCTTCGAACACAAGCACATCGTATTCGTTTAAGTCGGCATTATCGAAATCGGGTGGATACAATACGTCGAAATCAAACTCAAAATCCTCGAGAATCATGCGTGTCCATCCGGATGGCATCGAGCCACCGTATTGATCCCACAATCCTATTCGTACCGGGCTCAATTCCATTGAGCTTCCTGCTGGTGGGCTCGTCACTCCTACGAAACTCAATCCTTTGTCCTCTGCAAGCCGCTCGATACTCGCTCGCTCAATTTCGAGGTAGAAAGCGCCCTCACCAAAGCTTTGTCCCTCGGCAACTATGTCATCCATGTACCAATGCGCGCTTCCACCTGCGGCGAGTACTCGGTTGACTGCGATAAACGCATCATTGATGTGATCGACTAGATATCCAGTTGCATTCTCCTGGCCAGTGATCGTACCGGGAGGTGGTGTCGAGATGATCTCGCCAATTACTTCAAAAGGCCCATCAAAGCCCTCCAAAATGCGATCAAAATCAATACCCATCTGCCAAGCCAGCGTCCAACCTGTGTTGTCGTAAGGAGCCGTAGGTGGTGCACCGGGATATGGGAAATCATTTGGGTGTTCTTGCTTCTCAAACATGTCGAGCACGTGCGGACGAAACGCTTGCGCCGTTTTCACAACGTATGAACCCGCCGGGTAAGATTGCTCATCAACCGTGAAATTAGATGTCGCCCGATGAACATCTACACCGTTATACAGAAGTGTATTAACGAACTTCGTAGCGGTCAGAAAATCTCTCTGTTCAGAGGAAATGATAAACCCACGAGGGTCACGATCACCGGGTTTGCGCAGGGCCCTCTCCCAATCATCTCTTGTACCTCGCTGTACCGTTTCAGCAATAGCATCAATTTCAAACGGATACGTAGTCCAAGTGTCGACATTGCCGCGTTCGATCGAGTTCGTACCCATCTGCCAAATGTTGTAGAGAAGATGATCTGAGTTTCGTGACGCGTAATCGAGAACCGCCCAATTCGCGGTCTGTGAGTACTCAATCGACTGACGGAAATGCCAGATTCCCGGCTCTATCGGTAATGGCAGGTCACCGTGAGGCATCTGACGATCAGGGATAAACGGTATCTCAATCGGTGTGGGATGACCGATCGTCTCCGTTAACAGACCAATCATGTTCTTGAAGTATGGCGTAGTTCGTAGCCCTCCATTCCACCACGTCGAGTAGGATGCCCCTGACCTCATCGTGGTACCGCCCTTCCCTTCCAGAACGAATCTTTGATGCATCGCAGATCCAACCTGATCCAGTCCTGTCATGATAAGTGGATCCAGGTAGTGGTTCGGAGGGTCACGGAACGGTGGCGCAAACATGACAGTCCCCGCAGGTCCAGTTTGGTGATGATTATAGATGATCTGGGGATACCAAACCCGATATGCCGAGGTGTTCATGTTCTGAGATTCAGCAAGTGCAGCCATATAAAAGTCGCGATTATTGTCGTGCCCAGCATACTTGTTATATAGAACGGGTACCCCTGCAGTAGAACGCTCTAACTCATCCTCATGTCTCATATACCAATTGGAGACAAGTGACTGACCGTCCGGATTCGCGTGGGTTGCCAACAAAATGACGTCATTAAGAATACGGAGTGTCTCGTCATCACTATTGGCATTCATCCGATAGACGAGTTCGGTGAGTTGGTGCGCACCGAGCACCTCGGTAGCGTGTAGCCCCCCATCAATCCAAACGATCGCCTTGCCTTCCTCGGCTAATTCGAGGGCTTCAGAGGGACTCACCCCATCAGCCTTCGCCATCCTACGGGAAATCTCCCGGTAACGATCTATGTTGCGATGGTTCTCTGGAGAGGTGATGATCGCCTGAATATGAGGCCGGCCTTCTTCAGTTAATCCAAGCGTGTCCAAAACCATCCGATCAGATTCACCCGTCAACTTGATCCAGTACTCATGCAACTCCTCATAATTGATCAGTTCGTAGTCGGTTCCGATCTCGAAACCAAATTGCTCTTCAGGGGAGGTGACCTGGTTCTGTGTGCAAGCGGTACCCGCGAGAACAATACTCAAGGTGACCATTGAGACTGAGAATGACGTGCGTGCGTTCATGCGGGCTACACCCTTGCAAAGGTTTTTCATGAGTTTTCCCGAACCTGATTCTCTTGCCGGCTTGGGGTAACGTCAACAAATGTGCATGTTGAAGTCTCAGTCTTGCACAGCACTAGGGTAATGACGATGAAGAAATACATCCGACGTTTGCTTGTCTTGAACTTTTTTCTTTTTCTTCCAATCGGTCTTACAAGCCAAGAAAGTGGATTGCGATTGGTAGCAGAGCCCAATGTGCTCTCACTCGAAGTTGGAAGCTCGGCGTCACTGACGGTAAGGGTGTTTGATGCTTCCGGAGCCTTAGTCAATGTCCCCGTCCGTTACGCAGCACCTCGACAGGCCCTACGTGTGCGGAATGAAGTGGTCCAGGCATTCAGTGCTGGAAACTTTGAGATCGTAGCCACGGCAGCACTTCCAGCTGGTGTTCGTGGAGAGATCCCTACCATACGGATACCCGTCAGCATCTCCTGGCCGAGGATCAACACAATCGATCTCAATCCATCCGCACCAGTTCTGTTCGTCGGGACAACCCTAACCCATGACCCTATCGCCTTCCATGCAGACGGAACCACGCGCTCGTCCCCCGTGTTCACATGGACCACCTCTGATCCCACAGTCGCATCAGTCGATGTGTACGGAACAATAACTGGACATTCTGAGGGGACAGTGACTCTCACAACATCAATCGAAGGAACCTCCAGTGAGACCTTGTACACGGTAAGATCATTCCCAGCTACCGAACTCTTGATTGAAGGAGGAAGTGACGAGGCACGAACAGGAGATGTGCTGCGTTTCTCTGCCACCGGGCTAGGACCAGAGGGACGGATTGAAGACCTGCCAGTGACGTGGGCATACACCTTTACGCCCGATGACTCAATAAAGGCACCTGGTTCCGCAGCAATTGTGAACGAAGGCTCGTTCGTGGCCGAAGTTCCTGGACGCTATACGATCCTCGCGCTATCAGGCTCCCTTACCGGCCGTAAGACAGTATTAGTGCACGGCCGTGGAATTGTTCAACCGATTGAGTTGCAAGGCCAAGGCACGGTCCGAAATTCTCACACATCGGATCTCTGGGTATTTGAGGGGCTTGATGGAAAGGACTACGCAATTACTGGCACTTGGTCAGCCGCGGGCTGGGCTTACTTCTGGGACGTAACCGACCCAACGAACATGTTCGCAACTGATTCCATCCAAATTGACGCGCGAACAGTGAACGACGTGAAAGCTCCACCGAGTGGTCGTTATGCTGCACTCTCTCGGGAGGGCGCCTCTAACCGAAGTAATGGTGTAGTGATCTTGGATATGGCAAACCCTGCTCACCCTAGTATTGCTTCGACATTTGAGACACACGGAGTGACAGGTGGAGTTCACAATATGTTTGCCACCGAGGATTACCTTTTTGCACTCGCCGGAGGAGACAAGTACGTAATCATCGATGTTCGCGATCTATATAATCCGATCTATGTGAGTGAGTACAACCACCCGAACAGCCGTGTGCACGATGTCTGGGTGCACGATGGAATTGCGTATTCGTCAGAATGGGAAAACGGTGTCGTCGTCGTTGATGTTGGGAATGGGAAATGGGGAGGCACGATAGAAGATCCCGTATTCGTAACCAATGTCCCGTATCCGGTGGGTGCCACCCACGCAGCTTTTCCATATCACCAGGAGTCAACTGGAAAATTCTATTTGTTTCTCGGAGATGAAATGAGTGGCGGTGAGAATGAGCCCTGGGCTGGACGGGGCAGCGACAACCGTCCCTACAATACTGATACCGGTGAAGGAGGTGTCCAGGGGCGTATGAGAGGCTATCTCCACATCATTGATTTCACAGATCCTGAGAAACCGCTCGATGTGGCGCGTTATGAGATTCCAGAGTCTGGGACACACAACTTATGGATCGAAGATGACGTGCTTTACCAAGCACACTACAAGGGCGGTCTGCGCGTGGTAGATATATCTGGTGAGCTAATGGGGAATCTCGCGCACCAAGGTCGGGAAATCGCAGTCTATAAACCTCAAGACCCTGACGGGTTTCTTAGAAACCAGGTAAGTGTTTGGGGCGCCCAACCTCATAAAGGTCATATCTTTTTCTCTGATATGAATTCAGGACTTTGGGCTGCGAAGCTATCTCCGAGAAGCAGGCCCATCAGCTGATCCTGATTTCTGACCCGCTCGTACTTTATAGCTATGTGCTGGAGTATTAGTAGTCGACCGGTCTCAGGTAGAACTCTCCAATCGCACTTGAAGAAAGTACTGCGACTGTAGGGAGTTCACGTTTCCAGTGTGTCGCCTGTAGCCGTTTCCAAACGAGGTCGACTTCCTCTTGGTTGAACCCACCCCGAACGAGTTCCTCAGCACTGTAGCCGGAAACCAACCCGAAAAGGATCGGATCGGCTGCATGATACGACACACCAATCTCATCTTCATCAGTAACTCCCTTCACGAGATCAGCCGTAGCAGGCTTCTCAATAATCACCTCTGGGATACCCAGGTGTCGAGCAAGAGCCCATACCTGGGTCTTGAAGAGATCACCCAAGGGATTGATTGGCGGAGAGTCATCGGCATGCCAGGTAAAGTATCCAAGCAATCTCTCACTCTTATTTCCAGTACCGAGTGGGAGTGCGCCAAGCCTGGCTGATTGATCGAAGAGTATTACGGAGCGCAGGCGCGCCATGAGATTCCCCTTGCGAAGAGGCGATATCTCAGGCTCGTACTCTTTAACATAAAGGTCTATGGGATCCGAGATCTCAATAGTCCGAGCCTGAGCTTGCGTCGTATCAAGGACAAGGGCTGCATGTTCGAGGCTTTCTTGGCTCGATGTTCTATACGGAAGACGGAACCCGTAGACATTTTCAGGACCCAAAGCTTTACAAGCCAAAGCGAGAGATACAGCTGAATCCACTCCACCACTTACGCCCACAACGACTCTCTCGAATCCTCTTTGCCTACAGACTTCGTCCCGAATGAACTCAATCAGAGTTTTTTCGACTAGATCAACATCAAGGTTGAGTTCCGCCTCATGGATTATTCCCAAATCTTCACTCGGTGCGGGTCCATCACCTACGAGCCCCTCAACAACCACCTCTTCAGTTTCATTCTCCAATGGCGAATGCAGGTCCTCGAGAACCGCATTAGTCCTTGTTGCTTCGAGGGATCTTTGAAGATGGGGCAGCATCTGTTCGAGATCAGCGAGAAGAGGAGAAGCCACTCGTGATCGATCAATCGATGCCGCATCAAGCGAAGCCAAGGTAACGGCTTCCTCTAGAAGAGGACCTCGTGCTAAGAAGCGCCCATCCGGCCCAACCGCAATGGATCCTCCAGGAAATAGCTTGCCCCCTTCAGACCCAACAAGTTGAGCCACAATCACAAAAATCCCATGCTCAAGTGCAATCCCGGGAGCAATCTGTTCCCATCGCTCTAAATTCCGGGGACGGCCACCTCCCTCTGAGAAGTCTCGTGCCGGAGAGGCACTTGGAACTACCAGAAGATCTGCACCATCAAGGGCTAGAATGGTGGCAGGCAGGGAATGCCACATTTCCTCACAAATCAGTATCCCTATCCGACCAAACCTCGTCTCAAAGGCCTGAATATCCGTGCCTGGTTCAACGAAACGTGCTTCGTCAAAGACTCCATACGTTGGTAAAAACATCTTTCGGTGAACATGCCTTGCCTTCCACCTGTCCTCACGGGCTTCTAAGTACACGGCACTGTTGTAGAGCCGTCTTCGCCAGCGCTCGTAGAAGCCGATCACCACGTCTGGACTCATTTCCGGTGGTGAACCCAGTAGGTCGATAAGTTCTTCGACAGTCACTGCAGACTCAGCCACACCTCCTTCTAGGAAGTACCCGCTGAGTGAAGTCTCCGGAAAAACGATGAGATCAGTCGAGCTAGCCTGACTTACGATCGTGCGTTGAATGGCCTCTACGTTGGCTGAAACTTCAGCTTTCGTGGGCTTGAACTGAACAAGTGCCACCCTCAGCGGGGGGCGGACTTCGGTATTGCTCATGGGCCGTGTGGCCATTTTAAGTCGTCCACTCACAGCACCAACCCTTTCGGGAAGGACAAAGTAAAGGTATCCGTTCCCGTCTGCTTGTTGCAGGGATGGGAAGCCGAACTTGGAATATTACTCAGGGAACGCCGCTTCTTGTAAGGGTGTCTAAAGATTGCTGAACCCGACATGCTGCCTCCGAGGGCGCACTTAATGATAAAGCACATAGCTGTACTGACATTGATCCTGATTCTGACAACGACCTCTGCACAAGCTCAGAACACTCGAATTCCACCCGATTCAAGGACTCAGGATAACATCCCACAGCTTGCAATCCTTGATAGTGCAGTATCAGCCATAACCCAAATGCACATGGATCAATTCAGTGACTCCATACTTTGGGAAGCAGCAATCGATGGGTTGATTGATTCACTTCAGGACCCTTACGCAGAGCTCTTTACTCCTGTCGAATCTGAAGCATGGGAAGAAGAAACTACAGGTAATTATTCTGGAATCGGCCTACAGATTACTCAACTAAATGAAAGAATTACGGTTACAGCCGTCTTTCGTAGCACTCCAGCAAACCAGGTAGGAATTGTAGTTGGTGACGTTATCGTGGGAGTAAATGAGCACGATGCCTCATTATGGACTACTGGGATGGCAGCAGACTCGATCAGAGGCCCTGTAGGCACCGAGGTTCTCGTAAGAATCAGGCGGCAGGGTTTTGAAGAGCCCATCGCATTCGATATCGAGAGGGCTCAAGTACACCGTCCCGCAGTCCATTTCGGTACACTAGAGGGTGGACTTGGATACGTCGTTCTGGACCGTGTTGCACGTAATGCAGCAAGTGAGATGAACGATGTCTTGCGTAATATGGACTCAACTAAGGGCCTGATCATCGACCTGCGGAGAAATCCCGGAGGATTCCTTGATGAGTCTCTGATGCTGGCAGATCTGTTTTTGAAGCCTGGCTCGAAGCTTGCCAGCACTGTTCAGAGGGCGCCCGGCAGCTCTGCAAGTGAGACCACCGCGGATTCATGGGATGACCGCTGGCCTCAGTTAGTTCCAGACCTACCGATTATCGTCCTCGTTGATGAATTCACGGCCTCGGGAGCTGAAATCTTAGCTGGTGCACTTCAGGATTATGATCGTGGACTAGTCATGGGTGCTCGCACATTCGGTAAAGGCGTGGTTCAAACTGTGATGCCACTACCCTTCAACCGGCGCCTGCGTTTCACGACCGGCTCATGGTTAACACCCTTGGGGCGCTCTCTCCAAAGAGTCAGAGATGCCCAGGGGCGGCCCATTGAAGAAGACATCGACACACTTCCTCGAGTAACCACTCCTATGGGTCGCACCCTTATCAACGGTGGCGGGATTTTCCCAGACCTTGAAATCGAAAACGATACCCTGAAAGCGATGGAACGCGAACTGATCGCAACCGCGAATGAAGCACGTGTTCTTCTGGGGCTTCGGCTTGCGGAATTCGGATTCGAAGTCGCAACGACACTTATCGATAAAGACGAGAGACCAACTCTCTCTGAGGAGCAGTTTGAAAGATTCCTCACGCAGCTTGAAGAAGACGGGCTACCAACAGAGTTGCTCTCAGATGAAGATGTGCGCTCATACCTCCACTGGCAGGCCCGTATAAACATCGCTCAACGCATGGACGACGTTGGCTCAGAGGCGGATTTCCGTAAGGAGCGAGATCGGGTCCTAGCGGAGGCGATCCAACTTCTGATGACTTCGGATGGACAAGCGGGGTTATTTCAAGAATTAGATAAAAGGGCGTCCGGAGTAGGTAACGAAGGGGCGGGAAGCTAGACCAGAGTGCAGTCAATCCTGATCAAATTCCTTTAGGCACGAGGATGGTATTTCCCGTGAATCTGACGTAGGTATTCGCGATCTACGTGCGTATAAATCTGAGTGCTTGAAATATCCACATGACCGAGCAACTCTTGGACAGCAGCCAAGTCAGCCCCTCCCTCTAACAAATGCGTCGCGAAAGTATGTCGCAACATATGCGGCGAGACGTTTTTGTTTATGTCTGCTCGGCGTCCTGAATCCCTGACCAGTTTCCAGACTGATTCTCGTGTGAGTGGACGCCCTCGAGCGTTGAGGTATACATGCCCTCGACCTTCTGCTCGATCGAGTTTTGGGCGGAGTTCGCTAAGGTATCTTTTTAGAGTTCCCAAGGCTGGTGCGCCGATAGGCACAATGCGCTCTTTGCCACCTTTTCCGAATACTGTGATGAAAGAATCATCCAAATCCAATCCAGATATCATTAGTCCCACAAGTTCTGATACACGAACACCTGAGGCATACAGCAACTCGAGAATTGACCGGTCACGCCAGTAGAGGGGTTTCTTTGGACTCGGAGCATCCAGTAGTCGCTGTGTTTCCTCTTTAGTCAAAAACTCGGGTAATCGATCCCCAATTTTTGGACTTTCCAGACGCTCTGTTGGATCAACTGATAGCCAGCCTTCCGCAAGTAAAAATCGGAAAAAAGTGCGTACTGCCGACTGAGCGCGCCTTATCGATGATGCTGCGAGACCGACTTCGTGAAGAGAGAATATCCACGTCCTCAGAACCGTCGGGGTCACGTGGCCCGGATCGGTGATACCTTGCCGGGCAAGAAACTCTATGCAGTTCTCCAAATCATGGTGGTACGCAGAAAGGGTGCGCTTGGAGAGACCTCGTTCGAAAATCAGATAGTCCTGGAACTGTTCTAGCCTAAAAGCCCTAATGGATTCCTCAACAGACCTATCGACGTTGAGTTCATTCATCGGGTTCGTAGTTCTTAGTTCGCCACCACCAGCGGATCAGCAGCAGCAGTGTAAGTACTGCAATCACCGCCAATACACTGCTAGTCCTGGTTAGAACTGCGCTCAACACTTCAAGGTTGTAACCAGTCAAAGCTCCCAACCAAATCAGTGCGCCGTACCAAATGGCGGACGCAGCTGCAAGGGGTACTGCCACAGCTCCAACCCGCTGCTGTGTTATTCCAGCGAAGATTGGGACTACTGCTCGTAGTCCAGGTAGGAACCGAGTCCAAAAAATTGCCCAAGTTCCCCACCGTTTGTAAAAATGTGTCATGCGATCCATTTGGTGATCTTTTAGTACTCGTTGTCCCCAACCCTGCATGAAAAAGGGCCTTCCATGAGTATATCCTAGCCGATACATCACAAGCGCTGATCCTACATTTAGTGACCAGGTAACAGCAAAAATCAATCGAATATCTAGGGGACCAAACGCTGAGAGAAAACCACCGAGTGCGACAAAAGTATCAGCCGGAATTGCCGGGATCACATTTTCGACCGCAGCGCCAATTCCCAATCCAACGTAAAGAAAGCCCACAGGGATCTGGTCCATGAAAGACAGAAAATCCGCCACTGGCAACTACCTCCATACGCCCGTAAAGGGATCGGATCAAGGAGTCCTGCTTCCTTCCCCTATACTATCTCAGTCTGGAAAATTCGAAGACCGATCGATTAATGCCACAGAGTGCACAGCCAAACCTTCACCCGATCCTATCCAACCTAATCCTTCGTTTGACTTTCCCTTAATCGAGACACGGTCCACGGCAACCTGTAAAATCTTTCCCAATCGCCTCTTCATCGCGTCTAAGTAGGGGGCAAGTTTCGGTTTTTCACAGATTACGGTCACATCAATATTGACCACTCTGAGACCCTCCTGCTCTAGGATTTGCCTGGTTCGTTCCAGCAAGTCCATCGAATCAGCTCCTTTCCAGGTATCATCATCCGGTGGGAAGTGACTACCGATGTTACCCATCGCAGCTGCACCCAAAATCGCGTCAATCACAGCATGGGCAATCGCGTCTCCATCAGAGTGACCTGATAACCCGGGATGGCCTGGGATATGCACCCCTCCAAGTACGAGCCTGCGATTCTCGTCGAAACAGTGGGAATCGTAGCCAGTTCCAACTCTCATTGAATACTCTCTAAAATTGGCTGTCCTCGTCGCCAGGATAAGCCACAACCGTCAATCAATCCCACGCTCGGATCGCTAGACAAACATTGTGCCCTCCAAAACCGAACGAATTGGAGAGTGCAAGTCGAATCGGTCGCTCAATCACCCCGCCATGCGCGTATTCAAGATCACACTCTGGATCAGGTGCCTGGAAATTAATGGTCGGAGGAATTTTTCCAGTCCTACAGACTAAGATCGAGACGATCGTTTCAAGCGCACCTGTAGCTCCGAGCAGATGACCAGTCATCGATTTAGTAGATCCAACGACAATTTCATACGCCCGCTCCCCTAGCACCGCCTTGATCGCAGCTGTCTCTATAGCATCAGCCATGGTCGAGGTACCGTGAGCGTTAACGTAGTCGACATCGTCCGGAGTGGCGCCTGCCTTCTCTAGGGCCATTTGCATAGCATGTTGAGCCCCGTAACCGTCAGGCGGCGGCGCGGTGATGTGGTAAGCATCAGCTGAGAGTCCATAGCCAACGAGTTCCGCCAGAATTTCTGCGCCCCGAGCCTCTGCACATTCAAGCGCCTCCAGCACGAGAGCACCCGCACCTTCTCCCATCACGAAGCCATCTCGCTCCGCGGAGAACGGACGGCTAGCACCTGCAGGATCTTCATTTCTAGTTGACAAAGCTTTCATGGAGCAAAACCCGGCATATGTCATAGGGGTTATGGTTGCCTCACCCCCACCCGCAATCATCATATCTGCATCACCATGCTGGATATGTCGCATGGCATCCCCAATCGCATGAGCCGATGATGCGCATGCCGAAACAGTAGCATAGTTCGGGCCCTGGAGATTCCAACGCATGGATATATAGCCTGCTGAGATATCCGGGATAAACATGGGTATGAAGAACGGGCTGACTCTTTTAGGACCCTGCTCAATCAGCTTCCTATGTTGCTCCTCAAATGTGGATATCCCCCCGATACCGCTGCCGAAGATGACGCCAAAACGAGTTGGTTCTACACCCTCAGGAGGCCCATCCAGTCCTGCAGAGGTGAGTGCCTGTGCGGATGCAGCAACAGAGAACTGTGACACGCGATCATGACGCTTAGCCTCCCTCCGCTCAAGATATTCTAGAGGGTCGAATCCCTTAACCTCACATGCGATGCGCGAGGTAAAGTCATCGGTAGCATCAAAGAGTGTGACAGGCCCCCCACCGCTTCTGCCCGCCAACATGCTCGCCCAGCAGGATTCCACATCATTGCCTACAGGTGAAACCAAACCAGCGCCAGTGACTACTACGCGACGCAGTCTCTCTTCCTTCCTATTCCCATTCAACATCTTACGTCAGTGATTGCGTGGCCTTAGTTCTCGCTCTGCTTGTTTAGATATCTTACCGCGTCACCCACAGTTCTCATCTTCTCGGCGTCCTCGTCGGGGATGTCCAGCCCGAATTCTTCTTCGAACGCCATGACAAGCTCGACCGTGTCGAGGGAATCAGCACCAAGATCATCAACGAACGAAGCATCATCAGTGACTTTCTCTGGCTCTACACCTAGTTCGTTAATAATGATCTCACGCACCCGTGCGTCGATCGACTCGCTCATGTAGCCTCCGTTAATTCGTCTATCGGGAAAAAGGGCCCAATGCCCTATCCCATAACCATACCACCATCGACCGCTAAAACTTGGCCAGTAATGTAGCAAGCAGCGGGGCTCACGAGAAACAGTGCGACACCTGCGATATCGTTGGGCTCTCCCAATCTTGCAAGCGGAATCTGGCTCTGGAGTATCCCAATCTGATCTTCTGTAAGCGCATCAGTCATGTCGGTACGGATAAATCCAGGAGCAATTGCGTTACAACGCACCCCACGTGGTGCCAATTCCCTTGCAACGCTCTTTGTAAAACCTATTACCCCCGCCTTTGAAGCAGCGTAGTTGGTTTGACCCGCATTACCCATCAGCCCAACTACTGAGGCAATGTTCAGGATTACTCCGCTCCTCTGCTTGAGCATTCCCCTGCCAACCGCACGGGTCAAATTAAAGGTTCCCTTTAGGTTGACCTCTATAACATCGTCGAACTCTTCATCCTTCATACGTAACAGGAGGTTATCTCTGGTAATCCCAGCATTGTTAACGAGAATATCGATGGTCCCCAGATCTTCCTGCACTTGCTTGACTATTCCTGCAGCGCTCTCCTGGTCTCCGACATTACCCTGGTACCCTGAGTGGCTTCCACCTGGAAGCGAACCAGCAGTCTCTATAGCGCCCTCACCATCCAAATCCATAATTGCGATGCGTGCCCCTGCGTTCGCAAATGCTTCTGAGATCGCTCGCCCGATACCTCTAGAGCCTCCTGTAACCAAGGCAATCTTCCCTTTCAGGTCTGGCCCACTTAGCAATTCATTCATCGAATACCTCCAGGTCTTTGGGCTCACCCACAGTATGACAAGGCATGCCCTTAGCGTTTTTACGATTTAACCCACACAAAACTCCGCCTGGACCCAGTTCGATGAAATGTGTGACCCCTGCGTCGAGTATCGTAGTGATGGAATCTCTCCAACGTACTGGTGACGTCAGCTGCTGTACGAGTAGTCTACGAGCTTCCTTGGCGGAACTAACGAGGTCTGCAGTGACATTTGAGACCACTGGAAATTTTGGATCGTGCATTTCAATGCTATCTAACATGCCACCGAGGCCCTTCGCAGCTGACTCCATTAGAGGCGAGTGGAAGGCTCCAGAGACCTTGAGTTTCAAAGCCCTCTTAGCACCGGCCTCGCGAGCCAAGACAATGCACTCATCAACTCCTGAAATATCTCCACTTACCACCACCTGACCGCGTGAATTAAAGTTAGCTGGCACACACGTTCCAGCTGTAACACCGGCGCAAACATCAGCTACCACTTTATCGCTAAGACCAAGAATCGCTGCCATGGTCCCCGGTGTCTGAGTACCCGCTCCATGCATCAACTCACCCCTTAGGCGCACTACCTTCAAAGCATCAGAGAAAGAGAGCGTCCCGGCAGCCACATGAGCACTGAACTCACCAAGTGAGTGACCCGCGGAAAATGTGACTCTACCCAAACGCCCTTCTATCACCCGCAAAACTGCAATTGAATGGGCAAGGATGGCCGGTTGCGCATTCTCTGTAACTGTCAATGCATCCTCTGGGCCATCGGCCATCAGTTTTGAAAGTTGGAATCCGAGAACTTCATCTGCCAATGCAAGTGTTTCGGCGGCAATTGGTTCCGCTTCGGCTAAGGCTTTAGCCATTCCAATATGCTGTGAACCCTGACCAGGGAAGATTAAAGCGATTGACATAGAGATCTGGCTACCAGCGCAGTGCCATGGCTCCCCAAGTCAGTCCAGATCCGAAGGCTACTGTGAGTACATTTGATCCAGGTGTGATCAATCCTTTTTCGGCAGCTTCATCAAGCGCTACAGGGACGGTTGCAGAACTCATATTTCCATACCTGTTCACGTTGACAAACACTTTTTCCATCGGCACACCCGCATATTTTGCCGTGGCTTCAATGATCCGGATATTCGCTTGATGAGGTATAAGTAACTGCACATCGTCCACAGTGAGACCCGCATTCTGCAGAGCTATGTTACAAGAATCTGCCATGCAACGAACTGCGTGCTTGAATACCTCCCGACCCTCCATCCGGATAAGGTGGCTTTTCTCATCTAAGACCTGTTGGCTAAACGGCACAGCAGCCCCTCCAGCCGGACGATATAGGAGGTCAGCTAGATCTCCATTAGAACCCAAATGTGAGGAGAGGATTCCTCTGCCAGATCCGTTTGTGGGTCGCAGTACCACCGCCCCGGCGCCATCCCCGAATAGCACGCTTGTAGAGCGGTCCTCCCAATCTACGATCGAACTCATTTTTTCAGTCGCTATTACTAAGGCCACTTCAGCGCGACCGGCTGCTACATAGCATTCGGCGACAGTCATCGCGTAAATAAATCCCGTACAAGCAGCAATCACGTCAAAAGCAACTGCATTCGAGCACCCGAGTAGAGCCTGCGTGTCGCAGGCTGTTGAAGGAAGCCAGCGGTCAGGTGTAGCTGTCGCTAGAATGATGACATCAACCTCGCCCGGCTCAACTCCAGCCTGCTCCATCGCTTTGCGAGCTGCGGCTGCACCCATATAGGATGCACCCATATCCTCAGGTGCTATTCGACGCTCCCGGATACCTGTACGAGTTTGAATCCACTCGTCTGAAGTATCTAAGCGTTCCGCTAGGTCATCGTTTGTCACGATGTCGTCTGGCAGAAACCGACCGGTTCCCGTGATTTCTACCAGCGGGCTGGGTTTCTTCATGAGACCTCTTCTGATGCATCATTTATTGATGCGGACAAACGGCTAGCAGTTTGGGCCACCATATCAGACCGCACTGCCTGAGCAGCTACACTGATGGCATTCCTAATGGCCTTTGATGATGAACCACCATGGCAAATGACGGAAACACCTCCAACACCGAGAAGTGGCGCGCCCCCAGTCTCTGAATAATCCAGAATCCGGAATATGCGATCAAAGTCCAGAGGGTTTTCAGTCAAAGTATCTAGCTCCGTTTTTATTAGACTGATAATGAACTGAGCAACTGACTCGTAGAACTTCAATAACACATTGCCAACAAACCCATCACAAACGACAACATCACAGACACCCTCAATTATATCTCGGCCTTCGAGGTTTCCGATAAAATTTAGACCATCTTCACTGCTCAGCGCCCCGTAGGCTGCCGCACTTAGTTCGTCACCCTTACCTGGTTCCTTACCAATATTCAGCAGAGCGATCCGAGGTTTAGTGCGCCCCATTATTTCCCTAGCGTATATGTTTCCAAGGTGTGCGAACTGGATCAAGTGTTGAGGCTTACAGTCAACATTAGCTCCCGCATCAACAAGCAGACACTGCTCTTCTGCTGTTGGCAAGAGGGTGCCTATCGTGGGACGATCTACCCCCGGCAAGGGTCTTAGTTTAAAGAGCGATGTGGCCATTACAGCGCCGGTAGAACCGGCACTCACGAATGCATCAGCGTCTCGTTTCCTCTGAAGCTCGAGACCGACTACAATCGAAGAATTGGGTTTCTTACGGATTACTGACGCAGGGGAATCATCAGCCTGAACGCAGTCCGGCGCGTGATGGACTGAGATGCGATTGGGCACCGATTCGTGTCTCGCCAACTCCGCTTCAATCACGTCCCGATCACCGACAAGTATCAGTTCGACATCGGACTCTTGCTCTCTCAGGGCTTCGATAGCCCCAGCTATCTCAATTCGGGGGGCGTTATCTGTGCCCATCGCATCAAGAACGATGCGCATGGGGATTACCTAACTCAGTAAAGCCGGCACGATCAAAGCTAATCTAGGCCGACTTCAAGAACTGGTTCACCTCTATAATCCCCGCAATTGGGGCACACCCTATGAGGCACCTTTGGATCTCCACATTTCGGGCAGGTGTTCACGCTCACACGCTCTGCCTTGAAGTGTGTTCGGCGCTTCCTTTTGCGTTGTTTTGACGTCCGTTTCTTAGGAACAGCCATATGACCTACTCACTTTTCCTTGAGAACCCTTAGTGCTTCCCACCGGGGATCTGTGTGATCCTCAGTACAATTACACGTCTGCTTGTTTCGGTTAACCCCACAGCGAGGGCAAAGGCCCTCACAGTCAGACTTACAAATCACATATGGATCTACCGTAAAAACAACCTCTTCACTAACTGCATCACTCAAATCAATCTCGGTGTCTTGTCCATAAACGTGAACCCCTTCGTCCTCTTCCGCACCCTCTTCATCAGCGGAAACAAACACCAGTGTCAATTCATGCTCCATCGTACCCCCAACCGGCTCAAGACAACGCCTGCATTCCTGTTTGAGCCTTCCGTCAAGCGAACCCCTAACTACAATCTCTCCGGAACCCGCTAGAGAGGCAGTGAGTTTCACTTCAACCGGACCGTCCCATTCAAGACCACTTCCTTCCCAAAGAGCGGAAGCGGCTGGTAACCGAGCATCTATTTCAACAGATCCTTCTCGGTGCAGGCGAGCAATATCAAGCCTGAGCATGGTCATAAAAACTAGTTCCGGAGCAAAAAATGTCTAGACTGATGACACACCTTACTGTTTATGCTTAACCAATACTCTAGTCCTCATGCTGAGGAAAAAAGAAGCCAATTTCAACCTGAGCATTTTCGTCAGAATCAGACGCATGAATCGCATTCTTGCCCTTGGATTCAGCATAGAGATTCCTCACTGTCCCTTCGGCAGCTTCCGCAGGATCTGTCGCCCCGATCACTTCCCTCAATTTTTCTACAGCCGCGTCTGCTTCAAGCACCATAGGAATTACTGGACCGGATGTCATAAGATCGACTAACTCTTCATAGAATGGCTTCCCTTCATGAACGGAGTAGAAAGCTCCGGCTTGTTCACGATTGAGTACCGTAAGGTTGATTGCCTTGATACTAAATCCACTATTCTCTACGTGAGCGATGATCTTCCCGGCATTACCCGAGCCCACCGCATGTGGTTTGATAATTGCCAGCGTATGATTCATGAATAATTCTCTTAGTTAGTAAAACTGAACTAGGCGAGCCTGCTCTGAAGCAGGCCAACGATATCGGCCGGCCGAATCGCAACAGATATTCCATTTTCATTGAACACTCTAATTTTCTCCTCGGCAGTACCTGAGGATCCGCTGATAATTGCCCCCGCATGCCCCATCCTACGGCCTGGCGGAGCTGTTTGTCCTGCTATGAAACCGACAACAGGCTTAGACATGTTCTCTTTAACATAGACCGCTGCTTCCTGTTCATCCGTCCCCCCAATCTCACCAATCATGACCACGGCGGTTGTTTCAGGATCTTCCTCAAAAGCCTCTAGGCAATTGATGAAATTTGTACCTATGAGGGGATCTCCACCAATTCCAACACACGTTGTTTGACCTAATCCTGCAGTTGTTAGCTGGAATACAGCCTCGTAAGTAAGCGTTCCTGATCGTGAGACGACACCGATGGGTCCTTCAGCTACGATCTGCCCCGGCAGTATCCCGACCTTTGACTTTCCAGGTGAAATTAGTCCGGGACAATTAGGTCCCAGAACACGCACACCTCGATCCCTCGCAAAAGCATGAGCTCGCGCCATATCCAGAACGGGTACTCCTTCAGTAATTGCAACGATTAGATCGACCCCGGCTTCTGCTGCCTCCAGTATCGCGCCTGCAGCAAATCTTGGCGGTACATAAATGACTGAAGTATTGGCACCCGTCTCGCTAACAGCCTCATCCATTCCATTGAAAATGGGCACACTGCTACCACTGGGTCCCTTAAAGGTTTGTGAGCCTTTACCAGGGGTCACACCTCCCACAACCCTGGTTCCGTATGCCATCATTTCTCGGGTGTGGAATGATCCGTCTCGCCCAGTTATTCCTTGCACGACAACCTTGGTATCAGAGTCGATAAAGATCGCCACTATGCAGCTCCCGCTAGCTCTACCGCCTTCTCTACCACCTCGTCCATCGACGTGTAGGCAGAGAAACCAGCATCTTCAAGGATCTTGAGAGCAAGGTCCTCATTTGTACCCGTGAGTCGAATAACAATGGGTAACTCAATGTCAATTTTCTCAATTGCTTCGATGATGCCGTTAGCCACGTCGTCACACCGGGTGATCCCGCCAAAGATGTTAAAGAGGATTACTTTCACGTTGGGATCAGATGTGATGATTTCCACGGCGGCTACAACCTTATCCGGATTGGAAGAACCACCAATGTCAAGGAAGTTCGCGGGTTCACCACCGTAGTACTTCACGAGATCCATCGTAGCCATGGCAAGTCCAGCACCGTTAACGCAGCAACCGACATCTCCCTCGAGCTTCACGTAAGAGAGTCCTGCTTCGCGTGCCTTTGTCTCTGAAGGTGGCTCCGAGGAGGTATCCCTCATCTCCGCTATATCAGGTCTCCTGAAAAGCTCACTATCATCGATGCTCATCTTCGCGTCGATCGCTTTCACTTCCCCTGCAGTGGTGGTGATCAAAGGATTGATCTCAGCCATCGATGCACCTGAGCCTACAAAGGCATCATAAAGTTGTGCGATGATCTTCCTAGCCTGATCTACAAGGTTTGGATCATCATATAAGAAGCTAGCCAGCCAATAGGCCTGGTGTGGGAGCATGCCGTAACGTGGATCAACACTAAGCTTGCGGATCGCGCTCGGACTTGTGCGGGCTACTTCCTCAATGTCGATGCCCCCTTCCGCCGAAACCATGAATGTAGCCGCCTGTGCCTTACGATCTAAAAGAACACCAACGTAAGCCTCTGTATCAATATCCTCAGCAGGGGTAACCAAAACTTTATCAACCTGAAGACCATTGATATCCATACCAAGAATTTGTGATGCGTAATCCCTCGCCTCTGCAGGGTGATCTGCCAACTTCACGCCCCCGGCTTTTCCCCTGCCACCCGAATGCACCTGAGCCTTGATAACTACTGTCCCACCATATTCCTCAGCTGCTGCTTCAGCTCCCTCTGGTGTGCTTACAACCTGACCCGGTGGAACAGGGATACCGACAGACCGGAAGCGTTCCTTCGCTTGATATTCGTGTATATCCATAGGTTATGTGCTTGTTGTGCAAAGGGCGCCGAAGCTACCGAAGGTGATCAGGCCGATCAACGCTGTAGCCCTTCTCCTAGTTATGAATTCAGCGATAATCTCTATTCAGCTGCTCTAAAAGTAAGCGCAGTTCTTCAAGGGCTTCTCCAAAGCCACTCCAATCCCCCTCCTGGGCGCTGGCTTCAGCCTTCTCCAGCAAATTAAGTGCATCCGTAGACCAAGTGAGATCCCCAGCCGCAAGACTTTCTTCTGTAAATTGTTCCACTTCAATAGACAACTGTTCGGGAGTCACAAACTCTGCTAGTTCGCTGATCGCCCCGGACAGTTGTTCTGTCATAGCCACTCGACGACCATCACTTACAACGAAACGCCGTAGCTCCGGGATCGCGTCCGCTTCGGCCGCCAAAAACACAGGTTCCATATACAATATCCGATTTCCAACGGGCACCACGTGAAGATGTCCCGTCCAGACATCACTTCCCCCCGTGCGCCATAGGGAGAACTGTTGCGATATCTCAGGATCTTGCTCAACCAGTGCTTCAATTTGCCGAGGGCCGGATATCTGATCTGCAACAGGAACATCAAATAGTACGAGGTCTGGAACTCCATACTGGTCGGTACCCGCTGCCAAGATCGCTGTAAGATTTTGTCGGCCAGCCGGTACAAAGACCGTCGTCAGGTGAAAACGCGCCTCGTCTTCACCTGGAAGTTTATAGATTCCGTATTCGGGTTGATATGGTACCGGGTTCGTACCCTCAGCCAGTTCCTGGGGAGGAGCCCAGACATCCTGCTGGCCATGGAATGTGGGTGCAGTTTCTTGGTGATACTGGAGAAGTACTCGGCTTTGAAGATTAAGAAACTCTTTAGAATACCGCAGGTGCTTTCGTGCCTCCTCTGGCATCTCAGCAATGGGTCTAAAAAGGTCTGGAAACGCTAGTTGATAAGCATCCAAGATCGGGTCATCAACCGGTACACGATAAAAAACCACATCCCCTGTCACTCCATCCACAAGCACTTTTACTGAATTCCGTACGTACGTTAGCTCGGATCCGAATGCTCCGAGATACTGCGTTGATGAGAGCGGAAAAGTCCGGCTTCCGATAAAACCCTCAGTCATCCACATGACTCTTCCATTCGCAACTACAGGATAGGGTTGTTCGGGAATGAGAAGGAACGGAGCAATTGCCCGAATCCTGTCGGCCACTCGACGACGGTAGATGAAATTGCTCTCATTATTCAGTTCTGACGAAAACAACAGGTTCCAATCCCGGAAGCGCCAAGCAAGCAGTCCAGTCCTGAACCTGGACCCCAATTCAATCCCCTTTGGGAAATCCACTCCTGGTACACCCAGTGTCCCGTCAAGGGCTTGGAATTGCTCAGCGCCTGCGTTCACAACCGCATAATCCTGAGTTCGTGTACCGAAAAATACTTGTGAGAACTGGAGATCAAGTCCGTCGAGGGGAGAAGCGCTAGCGACAACCTCAGGGGGAATCCCTGAGATCAACATAGGAGGCCGCCCCTCAGGAGTACGTGCAGATGCTAGACTTGCTACCGCCCCCATCCCTTCGACATACCTTTCACGCAAAACGCGGTTCTGCCAATTTGGGTCTTGGATCCCGAGAGGTTCGATCTCCCGAACCGCTACTGCAACCGGCACAGGGCCTTCCGGGCTATCATATCGATCAACCGCAACAGTTCGGAAATCGTAGTAAGGGAAACGCGCTTCAAGCTCCCTATACGTTGTCAATAGAGCGTCCGAACTCCAGACCGGTAATCCAGAAAATTGCTGAGCTGCACTAACCCAATCGATGGCTGCATCGACTTCGTACTCGAACGATTTCCGTTCCAGCTCAGCTAATCCGAATCCATATCGTGTGAATTCAAGATTGAATTCTATATAAGGTGTTTCGCTCTGAAGTTCGTTTGGTTCAACCCGAAATCTCTGAATAAACCCAGGATACACTTGGCCAATAAGAACTACTCCTAGACCGGTCATAACTAACGAACCGACCAGAGGTGCGATCAGTTTCTTCCTAGCACTCCACAACACCCCGACAGCTGACAAGCAGCAGAGACCTGCGAGGGTCTGAAGGGTGGGTATCCGAGCTTGTGCGTCGGTATAACCAAAAATCCCACTGACTTCGGAAGTCCCATTCAAGAAAAGCGCATAGCGCTCGAACCAAAACCGAACGCCCATAAGGAGCAAGAAGAACGCCAGTAGCATGGCCAGGTGCAGACGAGCACGATTTTCCGCAAAAAACTTCCCCCTATTCCACCGAATCGCTCCAGTCGCCGCATATCCCGCAATAACAATTGAAATCACAAGGAAATTGAGAATAAGGGCAAACATAAGAAGGCTGAGCAGAACCGGGAGCCAGAAGACGTAGAAACTGACATCATGAGCAAGAATCGGATCCGTGATGCCCCACGGACTCGCATTACTCAAGAGAAGAGCCTGGAGACCGAGATTACTTGGAACCCCGGCACCAAACCACAGCGCTAGGAGAGCTGAGATACCTAGGATACCCATGAGAACATAGCTGCGAGGGATTTGTTCTGAGATCTCTAGATTCCCAAAACGGCGCTTGATCTGAATCCCTGTTAGTGTCGCTGCCACTACTCTCAGGTTTAGGAATACAAGCCCACCGACCGCTATGCCCACACCAATACGCACGCCCCACTCCCACACAACTCTTTTCCAAAACACGCTGCTGTAACCCACCTGCCCATGCCACATGATTTCTACGTAGGCGTTCGCTGCGAGACTACAAAGAGTCGCAAGTGCACCCACTGCAAGGGCGAGCATAATAAAAAATGAGCCGCCACGAAGTGCGGAAAGAAGCGAGTTTGTGCTAGGAGTAGACGACATGTTCAGCGTTGGTTGTTCAAATGAAAGGCACACCAGCCTGCGTGAGCCACTCAGAAATTTCAGTTCGAATCTCTATAAGACGGTCTTCAGATCGAGCCTCAAAACGAGCCACGATCGCTGGTTGCGTATTGGAGGCCCGCAACAGCGCCCAGCCATCTCCAAATAAGATGCGAACCCCATCTACACCGATCACATCATATTTTTCCTTGAAGTAGGCTTTAGCTTCGGATACAACCGCCCACTTCTGATCCTCAGTCACATCTATTCGGATCTCCGGTGTCGATCTGTATTTCGGGAAATCTGAGACCATCTCTGATAGTGTGTGTCCAGAACGACTGATGATCTCTATCAGCCGACATGCGTTATATAGTGCGTCATCAAACCCGAGATAGTCATCCGCAATCATGATATGACCAGATAGTTCTCCTGCTAAGAGAGCTCCAGTTTCTCTCATCTTCTTCTTGATTAAAGAGTGCCCTGTTTGCCACATGATGGGCTCTCCACCAGCCTCCTCAAATAGCTCCGGAAGTACCTGACTGCACTTAACATCAAAGATGACCTTTTGACCGGGACCCCTCTTCTTCAGTAAATCAAGCCCAAACAAGAGGAGGAGAATATCACCTCTGATGATCCTACCTCGATCATCGACAGCACCAATGCGGTCCGCGTCACCATCGAAAGCTACTCCAAGGTCATGATTTCCTGATTCAACAGTACGAATTAGGTCGATGAGATTCTCGTCAACTGTCGGATCAGGATGGTGATTGGGAAAAGTGGGGTCGGATTCACAAAAGAGCGGTGTCACTTCAACCCCAATCGCCTCCAACAGTCGAACGGCCAAGAGTGACCCTGTACCATTTCCACAGTCAACTACTACCCTCATCGGTCGCCCTAAATTGAATCGACCAGATATATCATCCACATAACGGTCAAGCACTGTAAGCCGCTCGTACCCACCTGAGCCGCTAGTAAAGTTTGATGCCTGAATGGAACGCAGGAGCTCTTGGATAGCATCTCCGTAGAGTGAGCTGCCACCATGGGTCATCTTGATCCCGTTCCATTCGGGCGGATTGTGTGAACCCGTAATCTGGACACCCGCATCCGCACCGAGTGTTACTTCGGACCAGTACAGCACGGGAGTAGGAACGGTACCGACATCAAGTACATCAACACCCGCAGAACGTATACCCGAGATCAGCCCCTCGGCTAAGGCCGGTGAGGTACTTCGATTATCATATCCCACGGTAACTGTGGGTGGTGATGAGTTGGTATCAAGTCGCACACGTGACCCGAAAGCTCGACCGACCGCTTCGGTGACCTCCGGATCCAAATCCTCTCCGACAACACCCCGGATGTCGTATTGTCGGAAAATATGAGATTTCATTAGGGGCCTTGGCCTAGCAGGCCACCCCCAAAAGTTCCTAGTCCCTCAATGCTCGCTCTCGCGAACTCTAGGGTTCCACTGGGTAATATGCCAACGTACAGAATGAGGCCTACGCTTACTAGTAACGCAAAGCGCATGGGAAGAGGTACAGTGATGCGGTCATATTGACCTTCAAGCTCCGGACTTTTCATCCACATGACCCAGGCAACACGCAGATAATACCAGTAGGATACCACTGTGGTGAGCACGAGAATCACTGACAGCACCCATAGGTCTGATTCTGCAGCCCCTAATAGAAGGTAAATTTTTCCCATGAAACCACCTGTACCTGGGAATCCGGCCAACGACAGCAGAAAGATCGTGAGAAAAATACCAAGCAGCGGCTGAGCCCATCCAAAGCCCAAGTAATTATCAATGTAAAGTCGCTCTTCCGAGTGATGAGAGACAATCATAACAATCGCGAACGCACCCATGTTCATAAGTGTGTAGACAAGAAGATAGAAAAGCATCCCAGCCGATGCTGTCTCATTGGCTGCGGCAATTGCCACGAGTAGATATCCCGCGTGCGCGATGCTTGAATATGCAAGCATACGTTTGATGTTGGTTTGCACTAAGGCGATAAGGTTCGCTCCAACCATTGTGATAGCTGCAAGCCACCATAGGATCGGATACCAGAGTGGATACATGCTGTCGAAACCGACCATTAATACCCTAAGGAATGCGACGAATCCTGCAGCCTTGACCGCCGCTGACATCCAAGCGGTAACTGGGGCGGGAGCACCCTCGTAAACGTCGGGAGTCCACATATGGAATGGGACAGCCGATACTTTGAATGCAAAGCCAATAATCAACAAAGCAATAGCAGCAGAGAGAAGACTCCGAGAGCCTTCTCCACTCGATATAATTTCCCCTATGATCGCTACATTTGTGCTCCCTGTAGCCCCATAAACCAGTGCGATTCCATAGAGTAAAAACCCTGTAGAAAAAGCCCCCAGGAGGAAGTACTTCAATCCGGCTTCTGCAGATTTTCTGTCTCGCCTATTGAACGCCGTCAAAGCATACACTGCGATGGACATCACTTCGAGACCTAGAAAGACTACGATGAGGTCACGTGCACCAGCCATGAACATCATCCCAGAAGTTGCGAAAAGAATCAGAGCGTAAAACTCACCGGCCTGAAGCCGCTGTCTGTAGACATAAGCGAACGAGATCAGGACTCCGAGCGTGGCCGCCAGCAGAAAGATCCAGTTGGAGAAGAGTCGGAACTGATCCACAGCGATCATCGAATTTACACCAACTTCTGTAACACCGTAGAGCCATGCATTAGCTACAGATGCCATCAGAAGGCTTAGGAGTGCCAACCATCCCAGATCGCCAGACCTCTCAGGCTCAAGTTCATCTGCTACTGCCAGATGAGCCTCTCTGTACTTCCCTGTGACACCCACAACTAGAATGGCCATCCCGGAAATACACAAAATGATCTCTGGAAGGAGGGCCCATACATAGTGGAGCTGTCTGCTAAAATCGATGATCATTTCTATTCTTGACCACCGTCAACGAGTTGAGGCTCATTCACCTCATTTTCGACTCTAGCTTGATAATCAAGATTTGCTTCATCTAAACGCTCAAGTACCACCTGAACGCTGGGTTCCATCCGGTCCAATAAGGGTGTCGGGTTCCATCCTATCCAAATCATAAGCGCACAAAGAGGCGCGAGGATTGCCAGTTCACGTTTAGATAGATCCTCGATTTCTCTGTTTTCCTGTTTGTCCAGCGGATTAAAGAAGACTCGCTGGACCATCGGGAGCATGTAATAAGCTGCGAAAATCACCCCGAGTGTAGCTACCACAGTCAAAACCTTATGCTCTTCAAAGGCCCCGAGCAGAGCGAGGAATTCTCCGATGAAACCACTCGTGCCCGGTACTCCGATCGATGCAAGAGCAGTAATGACAAACGCTGTCGCAAGCCATGGTGCCACCCTAGCGATCCCTCCGAATTCTTGGATCTCCCGTGTGTGGCGGCGCTCATAAAGCATGCCTAACAACAGGAAGAGTGCCCCAGTACTGATCCCGTGCGAAATCATGACAACAAGCCCACCCTGAAGGCCATTTAGATTCAGTGCAAAAACTCCTAAAACAACAAAGCCCATGTGAGCAACCGAAGTATAGGCAACGAGCTTCTTGGCATCGGACTGTACTGCAGCTACACAGGCTGTGTAGATAATCCCGATCACCGCGAGAACCAGCATTGTAGTAACAACCACCGGGTGTTGAGCAGCAGTCGGGAAGAGTGGGAGCAGAAACCGCAGAAAACCGTACGTACCCATCTTGAGGAGCACGGCCGCTAGGATAACAGAACCAGGTGTCGGAGCTTCTACGTGAGCGTCTGGAAGCCATGTGTGAAGCGGAAATACCGGAACTTTTACTGAAAATGCAACCGCGAAGGCACTGAAGAGCCAGAGTTGTTCCGCGCCACTAAGAGGTACTTGAAGCAGATTACTGTAGGCGAATGTCGGGACACCCATGAACATTTTCGCGCGATACACGAGGTACAGGATTCCCACAAGCATCAGAAGGGATCCTAGTGCCGTGTACAAGAAGAACTTGATCGCAGCATAGATGCGTCGTGCACCACCCCAGATACCGACGATGAAATACATCGGTACGAGCGTCAGTTCAAAGAAGACATAGAACAGGAAGAGGTCTGTAGCCAAGAAAACCCCAACAACACCTGCTTCAAGAATCAGCATCAGAGCGTAGAAGGGTCGTCGTCTATCTTGGATGTAGTTGAAGGATGCGAGAATTGAGATTGAAGCACTGAATGTTGTAAGCATCACCATGAAAAGGCTGATGCCGTCTATCCCTAGGGAGTAGCTCACACCCCAGGACTCAATCCAAGGAGTCGAGCTTTCCATCTGCATCTCACCCACTGTGGGATCAAATGCCCACCAGAGCCCAAGGCTGAGGATAAGAACAACGGCTGACCACCAGAACGCCACATGTTTCACGTATTGTTCGTGCACCCACAGCACAGGTACGATGCCGAGAACTGGCATCCAGATAAGCGTGTGGAGCACCCAGTCGGAGTAGTTGACGAAGTCTAGTAAAGCAGCCATCAAAAGACTGACACACCTAGAATGATGAGTGCTCCGATCGTCAATACAAAAGCGTACATGTTTACTGTCCCGGTCTGAAACATGCTCACGATGAAGCCGAGGCCGCGAGCAGCCCAACCGACACCATTGACTACTCCATCAATGACTCTGGCATCGATCACCTTCCAGCAGAACCGAGAGCTTTGTATCAGCGGTTGGACGATCAGGCGGTCATAAATTTCGTCGACGTACCACTTGTTATAGAGGACCTTAGAAAAACCACTCAGCTCGGTATCTTCCGTTGCCACCTTCACATTCTTCCGTCTCAAGAACTGGAAGGATGCTAGTACGGTCGCGAGCGCGAGGGTCGTTGAGGCTAATGCCCAGAAAACTTCTCCTCCCCCAAACGGTGCCTGTTCTGCAACCTCGCCAAGATTTAGTTCCTGAATATGGTGAGCTTGTTCCGTTATCGGTTCGAGCCAATGGTGGAGCCACTCACTGGTTAGTGGGCCAAGCCCTACAAAAGTCTCACGTAATGCTTCTGGCACATTGATCCAACCAGCCACCACCGAGAAGAACGCTAGGGCTATAAGTGGTATCCACATTACTGGCGGGGATTCATGCAGGTGTTTCACCTCTTCGACACCTGTACGACTCGAGCCATGAAAAGTCATGACCATCATCCGGGTCATGTAAAACGCAGTTAAGATCGCTGCTACCAGAGCGATAACCCAATATACCTGGTAGAGTCCGGGGTACGGGGCCCCAGCAGCTCCCCCGAAAGCTGCAGTCTGCCAAATAATCTCATCCTTAGAGAAAAAACCAGCAAAAGGCCAAATGCCGGAGATAGCAAAAGTGGCAACCCACATGGTGCCCCAGGTGATAGGCATGAAGGCCCTCAACCCTCCCATATTCCGCATATCCTGTGGGTCTTGATGGTTGTTCGTTCGGTGCAAAGAGTGATGCATTGAGTGAATCACTGAACCAGCACCGAGGAATAGTAGGGCCTTGAAGAAGGCATGAGTCATAAGGTGGAAAATTCCTGCAGCGTAGGCCCCTACACCCACACCCACGAACATGTATCCGAGCTGTGATATGGTGGAATAAGCCAGCACCTTCTTGATGTCATTCTGCTTGAGAGCGATCGTGGCCGCAAACAAAGCAGTCAGGACCCCTACCCCGGCAACGGTAGCACTAGCAATCGGTGACAGCGCATAAAGCACGGACGAACGCGCAACAAGATACACACCCGCGGTGACCATCGTGGCGGCATGGATCAGAGCTGAGACGGGTGTTGGTCCCGCCATAGCATCCGGAAGCCACACATAGAGGGGAATTTGTGCACTCTTGCCAGCGGCACCCAAAAACAAGAACAGGGTAACGGCCGTCACCAACCCGCTTCCGTATTCCAAGTCATCCGCTTGAGAGAATAACGGAACGAAGTCTAGGGTACCGAACATTCCGAATAGCAGAAACATCGCAATTAGGAAACCGACATCCCCTATTCGGTTGACGATAAACGCCTTCTTACCAGCATCCGATTTCTCACGATCGCTAAACCAGAAGCCGATCAGCAGGTATGAGCAGAGCCCCACACCCTCCCACCCGACGAACATAAGCGGGTAACTCGCACCCATGACTAGTACGAGCATAAAGAAGATGAATAAATTCAGGTAGGAGAAGTACCGAGGGTATCCAGCATCATCACGCATGTAGCCAACGCTAAATACGTGTATCAAGAAGCCGACACCCGTTACGATCATGGTCATCAAAATGGACAGTTGATCGAGTTGGATTGCAGCATCAACCGTGAACGCACCAGTCGCTATCCACGTCCAGTACTGAATGACATGTGGATCGTGTAGCTCAACACCGAGCATCCGCACGAAATTCACGGATGCGATAAGGAATGCTACAAGCATCACACCTGGGGCCACATAGCTAGGTAGCATATGCGTCACGGGTAAATGATCACCCTCGCCCAGATCCAGCTCATCACCTAATCGTACTGCAACCGCAGAAGCCTGAGCATGTCTTAAAGCCAGTGCACCATTGATGAGAAAGCCAATCAGTGGAAGCAGGATGATGAGGCCAGGAAAGAAAGGCTGAAACTCTGCTGCGGCGTCAACGGTTGCTTGTACGCCCTGTAGGCTAATGCCAAGAGCGTTGTACATCGGCCCTACCACCTCAGAAGTTTGAAATTGTCCACGTTGACCGTCTCATAGTGGCGAAAGACTGAGATGATGATTGCGAGACCAACCGCAGCCTCTGCAGCCGCCACTGTCATCACAAAGAATACGAACACTTGACCGTCGATCCCCATGAGACGGGAGAAGGCTATGAAGGCTAGATTTACTGCATTGAGCTGGAGTTCAATGCAGAGAAACATGATGATCGCATTCCGGCGTACAAGGACACCGAATGTTCCAAGCACAAAGATCATTGCGCTGAGCACAAGTGCTTCGGTAATCACTGGCCACCCTTTTTTGCGAGTACAAGTGCACCCACAATTGCTACCAAAAGAAGGATGCCGGTAATCTCGAAAGGCACCACGTAGGTGGTGTACAGGGGCTGAGCGATCGCCCCAACAACACCATGTTGTTCAAGGACTGCATCAATTGCTTGTCCGCCTGCTGTTAGCTCTGGGATTGAGTCTCCCCCGAACTGCCATACGAGGGCCCCTGCCATCAGTCCAACAATCACGAACGAGAGTACTGCGAATGCACCTCCTTTCAGATCCCGTTGATAATCGTGGCCAAGATTGAGGAGCATAATGACAAACAGGAAAAGAACCATGATCGCGCCGGCATAGACAATCACTTGAATGGCTGCGAGAAAATGCGCCTCAAGCAGGACGAAAATGCCAGCCAAACCTCCTAGGGTCGCCACCATAAACAGAAGGCTTCCCACCGGACTCTTAGCCCATACAACGCCGAGAGCACCTCCGAGGGCAACCGCAGCGAAAACATAGAACAGAACCTCGATCATGGCTGGGTTACTCTGAGCTAGGATCGGATGGATCCCAAAGCAGTGTTGTAGGGTGATCCTGCTCCATCAAACGATCTAGGTCGTAGACGAACCGACTCCGAGTGTACTCGGCATTCTCAAAATGCTGTCCCACATGGATTGCCTCGACCGGGCAAACCTCCTGGCACATCCCACAGAAAATGCAGCGGAACTCATCAATCTCGTACACAATCGGATAACGGTTTCCCTGATCGTCTTCACCACCCACCAAACGGATACAATTAGCAGGACAAACCGTGGGACACAGGCCGCAGGCTACACATTTGGGGCGCCCATCAGCATGTACTTCCATACGGTGCGTACCACGCCATCGAGGACTCAGGTCAGTTGGCTCTTCCGGGTACTGTTGAGTGACCTTCGACGGGTTCACCATGTGTCTGAAAGTTAGGGCCATCCCGCTTAGAGCTGCCCTCAAGTATGATGTGTCTTCCGGTTCCGGCCGGTTCATAAGCTTTACTGAGATCGCCATACTTACGTGCCTCTATTCTCCCGCAGTAGCGGGCTGAGAGATTCCTGTAATCGAGACCTTTTGCCGACTCTGGCCCGCAGCGCCGATAATCGTTCGCCCACGATCCAGGAAAAATATGAATCCTGCAGTTGCAGCCCCGCTGACAGCGGTCAAAGCGAGTCCGTAGGAAAATCCCCAACGAATCCCCACTTCGTCGAGCACGAGAATTGTACCCCCTATTAACATTGCATAAGCAAGCGCTGTCGGGAGCATAACTTTCCAGCCAAGTGCCATGACTTGGTCATAACGAAAACGCGGAAGTGTCCAACGGACCCAGATATACAGAAGCATGAAGAACGATGTCTTAACTGCAAAACCACCAAATGTGAGCACTGTTTTCCACCAAGCAGGGTTCGCTAGGACTACGCCTCCATCCAGAGCAAACCCCCTGATGAGTTGCCCCTCATGCCAGAATGCGTCATCCCAGGTACCGGGAAGGTCCCAACCACCAAGGAAGAGGGTTGCCATAAGTGCAGAAGCCGTCACCATGTGGCCAAACTCGGAAATCATAAAAGCCGAGAATTTCATAGCTGAGTACTCAGTGTGATAACCGGTCACGAGTTCTGACTCAGCCTCTGGCATGTCGAATGGAAGTCGGTTGGTTTCCGCAAATGCCGACACCACAAAAAGAATGAAAGCGAGTGAAAGTGGAAACGCGAACCACATACCGAGTTGCTGCTGCTGCCAAACCACCTCGGTTAATGTGACATTACCCGACATCATGAGTACGGTGATGAGGGAGAGTCCTAGAGCAACTTCATAACTTACCATTTGCGCCGAAGCTCTCAGTCCACCGAGAAAAGCATACTTGTTATTAGAAGCCCAGCCCCCCAGTACCACGCCATACACGGCAAGTGAACTGAAGGCCAACACATAGAGTATCCCGATTGGAACATCAGCTATAATCATGTCGACGACCCCAACCGGAGTTGGCAAGGGAGCAGCAATCGGGATCACGGCGAACGTTACTAGAGAAGGAACAAGAACGAACATTGGTGCCAAGACGAAAAAAGCCCTAGAAGCAGTTGAGGGAAGCGTTTCCTCCTTGAGCAAGTTCTTGATTCCATCGGCTACTGGTTGCAGCAAGCCGAATGGCCCGACCCGATTGGGACCTCGGCGGTCCTGAATCCAGGCTGACACCCTTCGTTCTGCTAGGGTGCTATACGCGACTACCAAGACCACTAGTCCAAAGATGATCGTCACTTTTAGGGACATGGTGATGATTAACCACGGACCTGAGATTGGTTGGAGAGACTCCATCGGCTCAGCTCTCCGAAAGCACTAAAGTTTCGTTCAAAACTGCTCCCCGTGTTCCTATATCCTGGTAGGTAAGCCCGGCAAATGCTTCAATCCGGCTCGCAAGTCCAGAAAATGCTTCGGCTGCAGTACGTGGAGCATCCCCATTGTTCAATTCCGCTGCGAGCGCACCAAGAATCAACCAACCCGGCCTAGCCACTCCAGATGCCTCTAACGCAGGAGAAAATCGCTGTACCCGGCCCATTATATTTGTAAAACTCCCCTCCTGTTCTGCGAAGGTAGTCACCGGAAATACGAAGTGAGCATTCGATGCTGCGGAACTCTCTTGATCACCTAAATACACAAACAACTCAGCCTCTCGCCCGAAATCTTCCGCTTGATCTGAGAGTTCATCTCCCATGACAATGACGATACCATCGTGTCCGGCTATATCCTCGAGACCGCCTGCAGCTTCGTCGTCTCCAACACGAGTGAACCCTATTAACTCTGCACCACTCGTATTCGGTGCAAGATCCTTCCGCCGCGCGAGTGTGGGGAATCCCTTTAGGACAATCTCTTCCTCAGAGCAGGCCGAACGATAAATCATATCGCCGCCTCCAAGCACATTCACTAGCTCCGCCAAGGCCCCAAGATCTTCGTTCGACGCGAAAGGTGTGGCTAGTGCCTTGACCCGCACTTTCCCTGTAACACCAACATGCTGAAGCAACTGATCTAGGGCATCTCTCCATCTCATGGGCTCAGTAGCCCCACCTGGAGTGCGGACCAGAGGATCTTCTAATCTGATACCTCGGTTCATCCATTCATGGTTGTGGCGACCATAGTCACACATCCACCAACCATTAACCTCAAGATTCTCCCGTGGCTTGATGCGCTGAATCAAGTTGTCTCGTGTATGAAGCTCTATGTTGCAACCCTGTGAGCAGCTAGGACAAATAGAGGGGGTGTGTTCAAGATCCCAAGCTCGTGCTTTATGGAGAAATTCCTTTGATACCAACGCTCCCACAGGACAAATATCGACGATGTTTCCATGCCAGTGTGTTCCCTCTAAGCCTTCTTCAAAAAAAGTGTCAATTACGGACCTATTACCGCGCTCAACCACAGTGAGCCGCTGGTCCTGTTCAACCTCGTTCATGAAGCGCACACAGCGTGTGCACATAACACATCGATCTCCGTAAAAGAGAACATCCCCTCCAAAGTCGTCTCTTCCGAATACGCGCTTTGGCTCTTCTGAGCGCCCATGTGCCCTGCCTTCGGCATGAACGTAGTCCTGCAGGTCACACTCTCCCGACATATCGCAGATCGGGCAGTCTAACGGATGATTTACTAGATAGAACTCGAGCACTCCCTCTCGATTTCCAACTGCTTGTTTCGACTCAGTGTGTACTATCTGATCTTCCATCACTGCCGTCACGCACGATGGCATAGACTTTGGAGCACCCTCAACCTCTACAAGGCAGAGACGGCACATCGCCGGCGATGACATGCCTGGGTGATAACAGTAGTGTGGGACTTCTTTCCCAATCTTCTTAGCAGCTTCAAGAATTGTCGTACCCCGAGGGACACTGACTTCCTGGCCATCAATCGTGAGTGTGACAAGTTCTGCCATCAGGCAGCTCCAGCCTGCTGACCACGTCGGATGAGTTCCAGATAGTCATCCCTGAACTTGTTTATAGATGATTGAACCGGTGCCGCTACAGAGTCTGAAAGCACACAAATCGTTGTGCCGACCATCTGCTCTGTCATCTCCATCAGCGTGTCTAAGTCTTCCTCGGTCCCCTGGCCTTCTTCAATTCGGCGGAGAATTCTTGCCGTCCATGCTGAACCTTCCCGGCATGGTGTGCATTGTCCGCAGGATTCATGTGCATAGAAGTCAACCATGCGACGAATCTGTTTCACGATATCTGCCTTGTGATCCATTACGATGACGGAAGCACATCCAAGCATTGTGCCTACTTCCACACATCCTTCGTAGTCTAACTCACAATTCCGGGCATCTTCAGCGTTAATCAGGGGAACGGAAGAGCCCCCCGGGATTACTGCCTTAAGCTGATTTCCGTCGCGTATACCGCCACAGACATCCTCTATCAAATCAATGAGAGGGAAGCCTAGCGGAAGTTCATAGTTCCCTGGCTTCCTCACGTGGCCACTCACACAGAAAAGCTTCGTTCCAGGCGATTTTTCGGTGCCCCATTGTCGGTACCACTCACCACCGTTCAGGACGATGTGCGGTACTGCCGCAAGCGTTTCGACATTATTGATTGTCGACGGCATACCAAAGACACCCACAGCCGCAGGAAACGGGGGCTTAACCCGGGGTTCTCCACGATCCCCTTCGAGCGAACTCATCAAGCCGGTCTCTTCCCCACAGATATACGCCCCGGCACCTTGATGAACAGTGATATCTATGGTCGTTCCTGTGCCAAGAATGTCTTCACCTGCATATCCCTTCGTGTATGCATCTTCAACAGCCTTGGCCAGGATTTGGTTGACCTCGAAGAATTCCCCTCGGCAGTATATGTAGACGTGCTGTGCACGTATCGCATAGGCCCCGATTAAGCATCCCTCTATGAGTTGATGGGGATCCCATCGCATTAACTCACGGTCCTTGAAAGTGCCCGGCTCGGATTCATCTGCATTGCAAAGTAAATAGTGAGGCCGAGTCGGTTCCTTCGGCATAAATGACCACTTTACCCCAGTCGGGAAGCCTGCCCCACCCCTCCCCCGAAGACCTGATGCCTTGACCTCTTCAGTAACTGCGTCAGGCTCTAGGGCTAGGGCCTTCTCTAGGGCCTTATAGCCGCCACGTTCTACATATGTGTCGATACGACGATGTGCAGGGTCCCCGAAATACTTACTTATGACTCTGACTTCTGCATTTGAGACATACGGATACGCCATCAGTCGTCTTCCTTTACCTGATCTCGAAGGTGCTCGACGATCTCTGGTATATCGGAAGGCGTAACATTCTCGAAGTAACGTGAGTTGATCTGCACGCATGTAGGAAACCCACATGCGGCGAGGCACTCAGCCTCTATAACAGTGAAATCACCATCTTCTGAGGTCTCTCCAAGCTCGGTATCCGTACACTCCAGGAACGCTGCCAAAACCTCATCCGCACCACACAAATTACAGGAGATATTCGTACAGACCTGGACAAGATGTCGACCGACAGGGCGCTTGTTATACATCGTATAGAAAGTCGCCACACCCCTAACGTATGCGGGAGAAAGATCGAGTAATTCAGCTACACGGTCCATCGATTCAGGGCTCACATGACCTCTGAGTTCCTGAACCATTGAAAGCACTGGAAGTAGCGCTGCCCGCTTTTTTGGATAACGGGTAAGAATTTTCTTGAGTCGGTCCTGATATTCTCCCTCGAACAGACCAGCCTCGGGATTCTTCTCAATCAGCATATAAGGCATCGTTGCTGAAACCGAAGAATGCCCACCATGTAACGGGCGCTCCCCGATAAAGTCCTCTCCCCTTACCTGTTCCTCTGTAAGGTCAAACTCACCGGTATTTCCAGCCCACCCTGGATTCTTCAGCGGTACATCGCTCATCGGTCGATCTCCCCAAGCACAATGTCCAGGCTCGCGTTGATCATGATCAGGTCAGAGACAAGGTGTTCCTCAGCAAGCTTCGGCAAAACTGATAGATTCACGAAAGAAGGTGGTCGGATCCTCCAGCGAACAGGCTTCGTCCCACCTTCTTCTGCAACGATATACATACCGAGTTCTCCCTTCGAACCCTCGATTGGCATGTAGCAGTCACCTTCTGGAGCCGGTATGCCTTCCGTAATAAGCTTGAAGTGGTGGATCATACTCTCCATGTCGGACATACAATCCGTTTTGGAGGGCAGAGATATGTTTGGATCTTCAACATCAATTGGGCCACCAGGTAGCCGCTCTAGTGCCTGCCGGAGTAAAGAGACACTCTGCCGCATTTCTTCCATCCTACACAAATAGCGGTCATAACAGTCCCCGTGTTGCCCAACAGGAATTTCGAAATCGTAAGTCTCGTAATCGTAGTAGGGCTGGTCTTTACGGACGTCATAATCCACACCGCATGCTCGAAGATTCGCACCAGTGAATCCGGAATTGATCGCATCCTCAGCACTGATCGCCCCAACACCTTGGCTACGCCCAATATGGATTTGGTTCCTCGTGAGCAGGCGATCGATCTCCTCAAGCGTACCCGGAAACGTGTCAAGGAAATCCTGTAATCCGTCAGTCCACCCTTCTGGTAAATCAGCCATCATCCCACCAACTCGGGTCGCTGAGGTTGTGATCCTAGCACCAGTAAAAGCTTCGTGGAGCTGATAGATACGCTCTCGTTCTTGGAAGGCATAAAGGAACGGTGTAAAAGCACCAACATCGATCGCCGTGGTGCCCAGCCAAAGCAGATGGCTGAAAATCCGGTCCATTTCCATACAGATCACCCTCACAACCTTACACCGTTCGGTCACTTCTATCCCCATGAGTTTTTCGACCGTCATGACGTAAGCACAGTTGTAGATTAGAGGTGCCAGATAATCCATACGGTCGGTTAGTGGAACGACCTGGTTCCAGGTACGGTATTCACCAAGTTTCTCAAAAGAGGAATGCAGGTACCCGATATGTGGGATGACACGCTTTACCGTTTCTCCGTCCAGTTCACAAACGAGTCGAAGTACACCGTGTGTTGCCGGGTGCTGCGGCCCGATATTGATCAACATATTCTCGGTACCGAGGTCAGGCTCTGGGATATCGAAGGGCAATATCGGGCTGTCCACGATAGAGCCATCAATCCCCATCTCTGGGTTACGACCGACGTTGAATTCCACAGTCCTCTTACTCATCGAGAATCTCGCTACTCATCCCCATCCTTCGTCCCGATGATTGGGGCTGCCTGCTGTGGGTCACGTCCAAGATCCATTTCTTCAGCGATGTATGAGTGTTCCACTGACTGATTGAGTGCTCTACGTGTCTGTTCCGCGCGTGAAAACCGACCCCTCAATGGAAAATCTTTTCTCAGAGGATGTCCTTCCTCATAGTCATGCGGCATTAGAATACGACGGAGATCAGGATGTTTACGGAAAGTCACACCAAACAGGTCATAGACTTCTCGTTCGAGCCAGTTGGCGGCGGTCCAGAGTTCTACAATTGAATCAATTTCCAGGCCATCGAGCGCGAGTTCACAGCGAATTCTCAGCGCACGCTTATGAACTGTCGAGAATAGTTGATAAATGACCTCTATTGGACGCCCTGCCCCATAATCGACTGCAGTGATATCAGAGATCATATCATACTGGTGGTCCTGATCATCCCGAAGCCAGCGCAGGATCTCTAGATTGCGCGTTGAATCAATCCAAACAACGTGCTGTGTGCCCGCGGACACCCGATGACCTGTCACCGAATCTCCAAATTGCAACAAGAGTGCAACAACCGATGGATGGCCATCCGGATCATCTACCTTGCCACCCGAACTACCCGTTGATCCTTCTGAGAGGTGCGGACCCTCCTCTACGGCATCAAGACCTGCCTTCGTTTCATCAAACGTCACGGGATCAGCTCTTCCGTAGGCTCTTCCGTAGCTCCTGATTCTTTGTTCGAGAGTTCTTCTTGTTGAGTCGAGTTACCAAATGGTCCGGTAAGCCCGACTACCTGGGCATCATTCGCGTGAGGTCGGGCCACGGAGCTTGGGTCCTCAGCACGGTGTTCAAAGTGCCTGGAAAGTGACTCCTCTCTTATCTTTTCCTGGATCATCATCAGCCCATAGATCAATCCCTCCGGGCGAGGCGGGCAGCCTGGAACATAGACATCGACTGGGATGATCGTGTCTATGCCTTGGACCATAGAGTAAACATCAAATACGCCTCCAGAACTCGCACATGCTCCCATCGAGACACACCACTTGGGCTGAGGCATCTGATCCCAAATCCGTCGAAGTACCGGAGCTAGCTTATACGGCACTCTACCAGCGCAGATCAAGACATCAGCCTGCCGTGGGCTGAATGACATCCGCTCCATGCCGAACCGGGCTAAATCATAGTTGGATGCAGCAGATGCCATCATCTCAATCGCACAACACGCGGTGCCAAATGGCATTGGCCATAAGGAGTTACGGCGACTCCAATTGATAATCCAGTCTATCTTGCTCGTAAGGAAGGTAGGGCTACCATCGCCGAACATTCCTCCGGTTACAGACGATGTTCCACCGCCAGGCAGCACGTCCTTTAATCCCATTCAAGCCCCCCTTTCTTCCATTCATATAGAAGGCCAACCGCAAGAACGATTACAAACAGTGACACGGCAACAAAAGCGCTCCAACCCAATTCACGCATTTGAACAGCCCACGGTATCAGAAAGATCGTCTCTAGATCAAACACGATAAAGCTGATCGCAACCATGTAGAATTTTACACTGAAACGGGCTCTGGTATCACCTAAAGGAATCATGCCAGACTCGTAGGGCATGAGCTTTTGCGGCGTCGGCCGAAGCGGGTTCAAGATGTGTGATGTGACCACCATCCCGATCGCGTTAACGACGGAAATGCCGAAGAGCAGAAGGAGGGGGAGATAAGCTCCCGACATGACTCAACTTATGTTTGTGAAATTGTTCACTAAGTGTTAAGAAAAGGTACCCGAGACGCGGTTGGAGTGTCAACTGGACACGGTGTGATTTGGCAGTATTCGCACTTGATTTGCACGATCTTCAGGCACCCGTATATCTTGGGCGCCGCATCCTCGGGGGCGAAGCCCTCCCGGCTCCCTGCCCCGCTGATCTCAAACACCGTGAGTGCTAAGCATCCAGATGCCAATTAAAAGTGATAAGTGGATCCGCGGGATGTGTGAGAATCATGACATGATTGACCCGTTCGAGTCGGGTCAGGTCCGTGATGGGAAAATCTCCTACGGTCTCTCCTCTTATGGGTACGACATTCGTGTGTCATCTGAATTCAAGGTTTTCACGAACGTCCACAACTCCATTGTAGATCCGAAAAATTTTGACGACCGTTCCTTCGTAGATATTAAGGGGCCCGAGTGCATCATCCCGCCTAACTCATTCGCCTTGGCACGTACGGAAGAGTACTTCCGGATACCGAGATGCGTGCTGGTTGTTTGCGTCGGCAAATCTACTTATGCACGGTGTGGTTTAATCGTGAATGTGACGCCTCTTGAACCTACGTGGGAGGGATATCTCACCCTTGAGATCTCGAACACAACGCCCTTGCCGGCCAAGGTTTACGGAGGAGAAGGTATAGCACAACTCCTCTTCTTTGAGGGTGATGAAGAACCCGAGACGGCTTACGCAGATCGGCAGGGAAAGTATATGGACCAGACTGGAGTGACCCTACCCAAGATGTGAGTCAGAGATCTTTTAGCGTGACCTCAGAATAGATCTGAATCCAGGGCGTCAAGATGGATGCGGAAGATCAATATCGAGCCCGGTGGTATGCTACCACTTCCGCTATCTCCGTAGCCGAGTTCTGGAGGGATCACAATCCTCCGGGTTCCTCCTACCCGCATACCAGTAACACCTTCGTCGAATCCCGGGATGACACCTCCACTGCCTAATGTGAAGGAAAATGTACCGGCATCAAATGTCGCAGCATTCGATAATAGACCAGTGTAAGTGACAGTTGCGACATCTCCCGCACTCGCTGTTTTTCCGGTTCCTACCTCGATTTCCTCTATATAAAGACCTGTGGCAGTTCGGGTCATTACAGAGAGATCAATACCGAGGGAAGCGGCGAAGTCAGTCTCTTCAATTACCTCGGGCGCAAACGGATCACCACAACTCGCTACTAAGAACCCCATAAGAAGCGCACATAGCACGAGGTCGCTGTTGTGAAGCTGGTCTCTCACTCGTATAGATCCTAATTCAGGTCAATGAGTTGCCTTTCGAGGATCAGAGCAGATCCTCCCGGAATCTTGGCAACAGTGGGCACTACCCTACTGGGCAGTGCTGAAGTGAGCAAGCATAGATAGATGGACTCTTCCTATTCGCTACTGGGGCGGGAGGGTTCGAACCTCCAACCTCCTGGTTAACAGCCAGGCGCTCTGCCAATTGAGCTACACCCCATCTGTTCTGTGTCGTTCTGCCGAGCACACATACGTTGTCTATACCAAGAGCAGTTCTACTTGGATGGCAATAAAATGGCCGCGATTCCTTAGGGAATCGCGGCCATCTCGCCAGCTGGATATCTTCAGCTACCCGAGTGTCTCACGATCCCTGTAGGGATTAGAGTTGGTATTCTGACAGTTCTTTATATTCGCCATGCGCCAAGTGTGGTCCAGTGTTGTTAAGCCGTCAATCCCAACCCATCCACCACGGAGAGACCTCACTTCCTAATCCAGTGATTTCAGCGCTGCAACAGTTGATCGGACATGCTCAGCACTACTCTCGAGTGCCGTGCGTTCCTCTCCATCGAGTTCTACCTCAATAACCCTCTCAATTCCATTTTCACCGAGCATGCATGGAACTCCTAAGTAGAGGTCCCTCATACCATACTCACCCTGCAACCAAGCAGCACAAGGAAGAATCCTACGCTTGTTCTTCACTATCGCCTCTGCCATCTGTACGGCCGCAGCTGCCGGCGCATAGTATGCACTCCCCGTCTTCAAATGGCTCACGATCTCACCACCGCCCTTCCGAGTCCGCTCGATTAGTGCATCAATACGATCTTGAGAAAGCAATTGTGAGAGAGGTATGCCACTCACTGAGGTATAACTCGCGAGTGGAACCATCGTATCTCCATGGCCACCGAGGACCAGCGCCTGGATATCTTCGATGCTTACATCAAGCTCCAAAGAGATGAATGAACGGTAACGGGCCGTATCAAGCACTCCAGCCATTCCGATAACTCGCTCTCTGGGAAACGCAGTTTCCTCGAGAGCAACCTGTGCCATCACATCTAGTGGATTTGTGACTACGATAACAATTGCATTAGGTGCGACTCGTTTAATCTCTCGGCTAACGGAACTGATAACTCCTGCATTTGTCTTGAGAAGATCATCTCGGCTCATTCCCGGCTTTCGAGCGATTCCAGCCGTCACGATGAAGACTTCTGAATCCTCTGCTTCCTCGTAGGCATTAGCTCCGATCACTCGAGAATCAAAACCTTCGATTGGAGCACTCTCCCACTGGTCTAGTCCCTTCCCTTGAGGTATCCCCTCGACGATATCGAGAAGGATGACTTTTTGTGCTAGTTCTTTTTGAGCCAAAAGCTGGGAGCACGTAGCACCAACATGCCCTGCTCCGACCACAGCGATTTTTTTTGTAGTCACCAGAAAATTATGCTTGAGTAGTCTGATCCCAGGCCGTACAACCAGCCTAGGTTAGGATTGAGAAAGTGGAGTGTAAAAGGCCTGACCGAAGAGGTCTACCCACCAGTCTGAGATAGAGCCACGAGGCCTCCTGACCCTATTTCACTTCCCTGGACCAAGTAATGGCGCTCGGGCTTAATCTGGAGTGTTTCCTCAATAAGCGGACGGAGGTCTTGGCCAGCTCGAAGATGATCACGCAAATTCGTCTCGATCTCTCCGAACAGACATGGTCGAAGCTGTCCGGCAGCAGTCAGTCGCATACGATTGCAACGATGACAATAGTTATGACTCATCGGAGTGATAACTCCAACCGTCCCAGGTGCACCTGGGAATCGATAGTAATCCGCAGGTCCGTTCCCAAAGGGCCCATCAACTGGTTCCAATTGATCGATGGCTCTTACACGGGCTAGGGCTTCCTGACAGGATACAAAACTATTAGCGCTTAGATCGAGGTTTGACCCGGTGGGCATAACCTCAATAAAACGAATATGCCATGGTCGTTCTTTTGTGATGCGAGCAAAATCTTCGATCTCATCATCGTTTCTTCCACGAATCAGGACAACATTGACTTTGATCGGTGAGAAACCCACGCGCTCAGCGGCCTCAAGCCCCTCGAAAATCTTTGGGAATGAACCAGGCCTACGTGCAATCTCGTCAACCCGATCTTGTTGCAGGGAGTCAAGCGAGATATTCAAGCGTTGAATACCCGCATCTCTGAGGTCTTGTGCCTGATCAGCTAGCAGAACCGCGTTAGTCGAGAGCGAGAGGTCTTCGATCTCTGGGATAGCAGAAATCTTACGGATAAGATCGGGGAGATCCCGCCGGATTAGCGGCTCGCCTCCAGTAATTCGAACTCGGCGGAGCCCCATTCCTGCCATTGTCCTTACGACGGTTTCAATCTCTTCATAATTAAGGAGTTCGTCCCGCTTCAACCAAGTTAGTCCCTCAAGCGGCATGCAGTAGATGCAGCGGAGATTGCATTTATCCGTGACGGACACACGCAAGTATTCGACGCGACGACCGAACTGATCAATCATGTTATTCCCTCATCAGTCAGGCGAACTGCATGTGTTGAGCCCTCTAGGCCGGTGCCCGGTGGAATAGTGCCCTCCACCCACTCTGATACACCATCCACGTAGTACTCCTTCTTCCAGACCGGTAACCGTTTCTTAATCTCTTCAATCACAAATCTAGACGCCTCGTAAGCTTCTGCCCGATGTGGGCTTGAGACAGCAATGCCCACGCTAATGTCCCCAATCTTCAATTCACCGAATCGATGCGCCACCGCAATCCGATCAGTGCCTAACGGGATGCTAGCCTCTACCGCAATTTCCCGAAGAACTTCCGTGGCCATCTCAGAGTAAGCATCATACCGCATGCCTTTGACTTTTCTTCCTTCAGCATGGTTCCGAACAACACCGATAAAGAGAAGTGCTGCACCGTCTTCATCAGATCCAACTTTCGCAAGCAAGGCAGTCGTGTCGATTGGGTCGGAAGATACTTCGGTAAAGATCACTTCTAACCACCCGCCACTGGTGGAATGAACGCTACCTCATCACCTGTCGTAAGTGGTTCATCTAAGAACGAGTATATCTGGTTAATCGCCACAGCAGGTTTCTCGGGAAGCATATCAAATGGTGCTCCTCGACCTCGGAGTTCATTGACAAGGTCAGCTACTGTTGAACCAGACGGCAAGTCGATCAAGAGTTCGGAGACGCCTAGTCTGTCGCGGTACGCAGCGAAAAACAGAGTTCGGACGGGAACTGACATAGATAGCAGATAATAGAGGAGTACTAGTCAGAGGAGATTGAAACCCCTTGAACTCCCAGTCAACGCCTTCGAGTTGGCTTCAAATCCTTAAAAACGTTCGGTTCACGATCCCAGAATGGTTCTTGGCCATCCAACTGGAGGCCTGGTCTAAGACCCTCACGACCACTGCGGAGCCGCCTGATCTGCTCCCCAAGTTTTTCTCGCATGTTTTGGAAACGCACTAATTGAGATGGCGAAAGAATCTCCAGAAGTCTCTCCTGCTCTTCTTGAAATAACTCTAGTTCTTGCTCTCGAAGCACTATCAACTGATCTAAAATCTCCCCTGCTTCCTCATCGTTTTCACCACCTTCTAGGGCTATTGCCTCTACACGGCGCTGTAGCGCCTGCTCGTTCCGGATTAGCTCACGCCGTTTCCTATCAAAATCACGAGCCTGGTCGCCTATCGCCCTCCACTCGTCTTCGTTCAGGTTAAGCCGCTGTCTAATCATTTGATCCATGCGAACACGAACCCTCTGCTCAAGCCCTGCTCGTTCCGAAGGTGGAGGTGGCCCTCTTCTGCCACCACCACGTCGTCCACGCTGGCCCTCAAGGGATACGGCAGCCACAACTGAGAAAGCGAGCCCAACCAAGAGCATCAGATTAATTCTATGTGCAAATCTCATGCAGCACCTCCAGACGTAGCTACTGTAAGTTCCTCTAAAAGCTGGGTTAACGCCTCATCCGACAGTCCTTCTAACATTGGTGCACCAGCAATAAGACCATCATCGGTTAGCCACAGATTCTCACTCTCTATTTCAAATTCAAATTCCGTCAACGGCAGATTGGTAAATCCAGTGCGGTCTAAGGTCATATTTAATCCGATAGCTAATAAAGCTACAGCAGCTGCCGCGAGTCCCCACCCCTGTCGACGACCGGTAACCCTGCGCCTGTGCACAGCTGTATTGATCTTATCTGCCAAACCTTCCGGATGCGCCGCACGACTCGAGAATACAAGACTTACGAGATCGAGTTCGTCATGGCACTCGCCGCAATCCTTGAAGTGAAGGTCAGCTGATTCTTTCTCGCCATCAGCTAGCCTACCTGCTGCGTAATCGGGAATTAACTCCCGAATCCACTCACACTTTATCCCACTCATCCCATTAAGTCCCTCAGTCGTCGAATACCGTGAAAGTAATTCACTCTCGCAGCGCTTTCACTAGACCCAATCATTTCTCCCACTTCTCTAAAACTCATCCCTTCATCTATCCTGAATGCTATGGCAAGCCTTTGCTTTTCAGGTAACTGTTCCATCATCATCCTTGCACGGGCAGCTTCCGAAGCAATCACTGCCGTTTCATCTGGTCCTTTGACTTCAGAGTGCACCGGACCAGCTGTATCTATGGGCGTCTCCTTTCGCCGCCCTATTCGCCTTATCACACCTCGCGCTTCGTTAGCTGCTATAGTGAGGATCCATGTCCGAAACGACGCTTCTCCCCGAAATCCTGCTATTGCCCGGAACCCTTTAATAAAAGCATCCTGGGCCACATCCTGAGCAGCGCCTTCGTCGTTCAACATCGAGAGCGCTACTCGATATACTGCCGCATGGTGGCGTCTGACCAAGATATCTAAGGCCGAGTCGTCTCCGGCTCTACCCCGTTCAACGAGTTCCTCATCAGAAGGAACCGCTGCTAACCAGTCGTGATCACTCACCGAACCTTAGACGCACGCGAGATGAGAAACGTTAAAGCTCGCTTTGTGTCGAACCCAAATTTGAGAGTGGGTCGCTTCAGTCTTCCAGCTCGTCTAGTCTTGCAACACGAGCGCGCAGGTGCTTTGAAGGTTTGAACACAGGCACTGAGCGAGACGGGACTTCAACCGGGTCTCCGGTACGTGGGTTTCGAGCCATCCGCATCTTTCTCTTGCGCACCTTGAAGGTCCCAAATCCACGGATCTCAATATTGTCACCCTTGCTGAGCGCCAGCTTCACCGCATTGAGGAATCCGTCCACAACCATCGCAGAATCCTTCTTTGTGATCCCGGGACCGATCGCGTCGGTCACCTGCTCGACCA
>CAWVZF010000003.1:0-51460 GCA_963934665.1 uncultured bacterium
GACCGGATAGCAGTGCACACAAGGAGATCGATGAATTCCTCGAGCGAATAGAGGCCACACTGCAGAGGCGGACAAACTTCCGGGCAGCGGTGACCATTCTCAGGCGCCGCCTCAGAGTTCATGTGCAAGCTTATGGGGTGGGGTTATCCGAAAACTCTGCCGAGTCTAGGACTACGGCATCTTCGGGCGGCCATCTCCATTTATCGGATCTTGAGCACGGGGGTGTCACTGGGAGGCGAGCGGTATTTTTCGTGGGTGCTGATACGGAGCATTTGCCGGGCAAGGTCACTCAGGACCCGGTTCTCGTTGACGGAGACTGCCGCATATTGGGTAAGGGCCTTCCTACTTCGACAGAATTGCTACGAGAACGTGTATTCTCACTCGCTGCCCTGATCGCCCGTCTGAAGTGTGCTCATCTGACCATGAGCTATGCGGCCTGGGATGCTGTTCAGTCTCAGGTAGTAGGACCCTCGACGACCTTACTGCAGTTGCTGCGGCTTTCGAAGTCTGACCCCCATTTGACTTTCCAAGATCTAGACCAGGCTTTGGGTGATATCATTTGCCGCGTCCCCAAATCTGCTCGCCCACTATTGGACGCAGATGATATCTGGCTATCTGAATTAGGATCAGGTGATGTGATGCGGCGCGGTGAACAGAGCGTCCTAGAAGCTTTTCCGGGGTTGAATGCGGGAGTCACGAAAGAGCGCGAACGAGGTGGTGAGCCAGGGTACGTCCATGGCGCCATTGTCCCCAGACCATCCACTCTGGATCCGAGGCGAAACGAGGACATCGTGCTATCCCCGAGTCGGCTTGAAGGTCTAGGGACATGTCCACTCAGGTATCTGCACTCGTCGGTGCTTCGCTTGATACCGCCGGATGATTACGAATTCAATCCGGACCGGTGGCTTGATCCTCGCAGAAAAGGACGGCTACTCCACAAAGTTTTTGAACATTCCCTATCTAAAGCGAGAGAAAGCAATTTGGCACATAGCGACAGTGCCTTTGAAGAACTCGCACTTGAAAGACTCCACTTCGAAGTGGAGCAGGCGAAAAAGGAAGTACCTGCGCCAGGAGAAGACGCCGTCGGCCGGGAATTCGCCGGTCTTGAGGATGACGTGCGATCCTTTGTCAGAATGGTGAGGAAGGAGGGAGCGCCATGGGAGGAGCTTGAGTTTGGCTTTGGGATGGGTGGTGAGGCACCCGTGTCGATCGAAGTCGAAGGTGGTTCCATCCAGCTTCGGGGTATGATTGACCGGTTGGATTGTCCGGGCGGTGATTTGGAACTTGAGGGGATTCGGGTCATCGATTATAAGACTGGCCGTAATACTGGAGACTTCAGGCAAGGAACGCGTGTGTTCAACGGTGGCCGCCGTCTCCAGCTTGGCCTTTACGCGCTTGCGGTTGAAGAGCGCCTTAGTCGACAGGTCGAGACTGGCGAGTACCACTATCCGACGCGTGGTGGCCAAAACCAGCTTTTTTCATTCCGAAGGGATCAGTTAGTAGAAGGTATTGGCTCGCTGGTGGGTCATATGCTTCAGGGAGTGGCGGAGGGGCGTTTCATTCCGACCAACGATAAAGAAGACTGCAGCTACTGCGACTACTCTGAAGTGTGCAGAGTCGAAAAATCTGACTACGGTGGTGTTACATCGTCGCCTCTTGCAGAGTGGTCCAAAAAACACTTGAAGGATCCGGATCTCACTTCTCTCAAGAAGATTCGCGAGTTCGAAGATGATGGCTAAGCCAGAGGCGGAATACCGTCTTCGAGGATTGTCTTAAGGGCAACTGGGTCGAGATTTCCGCCAGATACAACCGCGACCACCTTACCGTTCCCGGCCATTCCTGTCAGAGCTGCGGCAACTGAAGCGCCCCCAGCCCCCTCGGCTACCAGATGAGCGTGAGAGACCAGGGCTTGGATGGCCTGGCAGATCTCTTTCACAGAGACGACGAGAGACCCGTCGAGCAGTGATGACGCCATTGGCCACATCTCAGGAAGAACACCCTTGCCTCCAATTCCATCAACAAATGTTGGAGTTCTCTCTACCTCGACGGCTCTACCTGCTTCAAGAGAGGCCGCAAGCGGTGCCGCCGTTTCCACTTCTGCTGCAAACACTTGAATATCCGACCGCAATGCTTTCAGAGCTGAGGCTATACCACAAGAGAGCCCCCCACCTCCGTAGGGCACGATGACAGCGTCTACATCGGGAAGCTCTTCAATTACCTCAAGGGCGACAGTTCCATTGCCTGCGATTACCGCAGGGTCACTCACCGGGTGCACGAAGAAGCCTTCTTCAAGGGGGTGTCCGTGATCACGGATGACAGACCACCACTCATCGAATGGCACCGGTACGGCGGTGGCCCCTAATCGAGCAATGGCTGCGAGTTTAGTTTGGGGTGCGGTTTCTGGAACTATCACGCGACATGGAATGCCATGCTGCCGAGCATTAAAGGCAACTCCCTGTGCCATGTTTCCTGCACTGCCAGTGTAGACGCCTCGCTGCAATTCATCCTGATCTGCGAGCGCCATCGCGTTTGCTGCTCCTCTGATCTTGAAGGACCCGATCGGCTGTAGACATTCCGCTTTCAACCAAATCTCACACGGAGCATCCGGGATATTCAGTGGGAGTAAAGGAGTCTTGATCGCAATTCCTGCAATCCGACTCCTGGCTTCCTCGATAGAGGTGAGCGGTATCGGAGCTATCGGTTCCATAGCCTCTCCTCACCGTTACAGTTCATCTAATCCGCACTCCTAGTCGAATAGGGAGTTCATGCTAACGATGGCCACCAAAACTCTTCAACCGCAATAATAAGATGCCGTGGCGTTGATGACCCGAGGCGTATAGCCTCCTGTATGACTTTGCACCTCACAACTGAAGAGCGGGCGCTCCTCGCAGGCGATCATGGAGAGGCGGTCTCCTTAGCGATGCGAATTCTTGTCTCCGCAGCAGAACTGCTTGGTGCACAAGCTCTTGTTCGCATTACCTCTGCGCATATAGATGGCTGCCTCCACCACGGAGATGGAGGTGTCGAATTTGCGGAAAAATTGGTGGCCACTGGTGGGCGAGTTGCTGTCCCAACCACCTTGAATGTTGGTGCATTGGACCTTCTGCATCCAGATACAGTAAGGGCGGATCCATCGAAACTTGCAATGGCGCGCAGGCAGATGGACGCCTACGTCTCGATTGGTGCCGAGCCGACATTTACTTGCGCCCCATACCAAATCGGACACCAACCAGCATTTGGTGAACAAGTGGCATGGGGAGAGTCGAATGCAATCGCGTTTGCCAATTCGGTGCTTGGAGCGCGCACTGAGCGATATGGAGATTTCCTGGACGCATGTTGTGCTCTGGTGGGACGAGCACCGTTACACGGCCTGCACATCGGACAGAACCGCCAGGCCACGGTTGTAGTTGATGCGACAAATGTGCCGGATGCACTGAAAGATCAGGACGTATTCTACCCGGTATTGGGAAGTTGGTTGGGGCTTGAGGTGGGCAGAGAGGTTTCGGTCATTATCGGCTTGCCGTCGACAGTCAGCAGGGATCAGCTCAAGGCACTAGGAGCTTCGGCTGCATCAACGGGCGCCGTGGCACTATTCCATGTTGCGGGAGTGACACCAGAGGCGCCAAGCCTGGATGCAGTGGTGAGCGAGACCCAGTCAGTAGATCGAATTAAACTTACGGCTGATATGGTGAAAGGAGCCCTCAAACGGCTCTCGACTGCTGATACCGTAGAACGGATCGACGCAGTGGCGGTGGGTAGCCCCCATTTTTCGATTACAGAATTTGAGGCCTTACTTACCCTCGTGCGTGGTCGGCGTATGGCCGTTCCATTCTATGCCTGCACCGCTCGTGCTACCCTCCAGGAGCTTGAGGTGAGGGGTGACTTACTCCAACTCCAGGAGGCAGGCGTAGAGATCGTTGCAGATACCTGCGTCGTCGTAACGCCAATATTGCGAGAGAGTGGGGGGGTCTTGATGACGAATTCGGGTAAGTTCGCTCATTACGCACCATCGAATACCGGGTACGAGGTCGTATACGGGAGCCTTGAGGACTGCGTTGAATCAGCCGCCACTGGTTCAGTGACTCGAACAGAGGCGATCTGGTCTTGGTAGAGGGGCGTGTGCTTATACCGGGTAACGCTGAAGGACGGTTTCTCAGACTTCAGGCCCCTATCAGCCTCTGGGGTGGTATTGACCCGGTGAGCGGGGTAGTGATAGACCCGCGGCATCCCGACCATGGAGTAAGTATCAGGGGGGCTGTTCTAGCTATGCCTGGAGCGGTGGGATCAAGCTCCTCAAGCGCGGTCATGCTCGAATTGCTCCGGGAGGATAACGCACCCGCAGCAATACTCATGGCGAGTGCGGATGCGATTCTAGCTATCGGAATTCTTGTCAGCGTAGAACTGGGGTACCCAACGTGCCCTGTCCTGGAAGTTGAACTGAGCGCACTCGATGGTACTCCTCAAGGGACATTACTCAGGGTAACCTCAGAGGGTCGGGTTATAAGGCCTTAGTTAAAGCCGGGCCTCCCCCTGTCCAACTCTTCATAAGTCTTCGTAGACGGTGGGCGCTCTCGCTGAAGTCGCATTGCCACAGCTTCCGTCTCACGCATGACCCGGAGAAGGTTTTCACCTGCGAGTTTGGAGAGTTCTTGATCCGTCCATCCTCTGCCTGCCAATTCCATGAACAGGGCAGGGAAGGTCGAAACATCTTCTAAGCCTTCCACATAGGTGGGGATTCCGTCGAAGTCCGAGCCTATGCCGACATGATTGATTCCAGCTACAGTGCGGATGTGTTCTATATGGTTAGCCACGTCCGAGATGTTCGCGACGGAATCGTCGATACTAATATACGGTGGATAGAAGACCTGCATTACGACCCCACCATTCTCTGTGAGCCGCCTCAGGATAGAATCGGGAACATTGCGGGGATGGTCAGCAAGTGCCTGTGCTCCTGCATGGGAGAAAATGACCGGTGCTTCTGCCAGGTTGAGGGCATCACTCATAGTCGCCGGCGATGTATGAGCTAGATCGACGAGCATACCCATTCGGTTCATTTCCCTGACGACCTCCTCACCGAAAGGTGAGAGCCCATCATTGACAACTTCATCGGTACTGGAATCTGCCCAATCGGTATTAGAAAAGTGTGTCAGGCCCATATAGCGGACACCAGCGCGGTAGAATGCTCTTAGGGCACCAAGCGAGTTTTCAATAACATGTCCACCCTCTATACCCAGTAGCGAAGCGATTTTACCCGCACCAAAGACACGTTGGATGTCGGATGCACTGCCTGCAAACTCGAGTTCGTCCGGGTACGTTTCGAAGATCCGATGAGCAATATCGATTTGTTCTAGCTGCTGCCTTGCTGGTGCCGGGTCCTCGACGTTCACGTGCACTGACCAAAACTGAGCACCCACTAGACCTTGGCGTAGCCTCGGAATGTCGGTATCCCCGCTGGTGGTCTGTCTTAGATCATATAAGCCCACATCACCTTCAGGTGTCTGAATATCTCGGATTTGTCCCGGAAGGTCATTGTGCCCGTCGATAAGGGGTACCCGAGATAAGATCCGCTCGATTCGTTGTGTGAGAGTCTCCTGGGCGCTTGCCGGCATGAGATTGGGTGAGAGAGCGATCAGGGATAGTACTAGTATCGGTACTTGCTTGAGCACGTGCATAGGATTTCCTCCTGGTGGTCGGAAAAAGTGATCTCCGTTCCGTATCTGTGCCAGGTCGGAAGATATTGGTCACTTTCCCGGTGGTATCCGGGCACGCAGATTTGCGTGATGACTGACCCTGGTGAGAAAAAAGTCACGGAACTGGCCGACAGTTCAGCACGGTCGCGAATCCAAGACGACCTCGAAACCAATCTTTTGGTCGAAGCTGGTGCGGGTTCGGGGAAGACTACGGCACTGATTGAGCGCATGGTAGCACTCGTCTCAGAAGGTAGGGCATTGGTGAACGAGATCGCGGCTGTCACGTTCACTAAAAAGGCTGCTAACGAACTGCGTGAAGGGTTCCAGAAACGTCTAGAGTGCTTGACTCGTGATGAAGGCTCGGACTTCGATGAAATCATTCGGGAACGGCTAGTTTCGGCACTCGATGATATCGATCAGGTCTTTATCGGGACGATTCATGCCTTCTGTGCAAGGCTGCTTCGTGAACATCCCTTGGAAGTAGGTCTGGATCCAACATTCGAGCAGATACCTGCCGACGAACGAGTCAGGTTCGAGAGTGAGTTTTGGGATCGATATCTCGAGAGGTTGGTTCGCGAGGCCGACCCGATCTTGAGTGAACTGAGTAACGTAAATCTCAATCCTTCTCATATACGTGATCTCTTCCGAGAAGTCGTGAAACATCCTGATGTGGTGTTCCCGCACGACACTGTAGAGACCATATCCGTCGTCGAAATGGTTGATCTTCGTGAAGAGTTGGAAGATATGGTCAAAAAAGGTTGGGAGTTGATCCCAAAAGAAGAGCCAGAGAGGGGGTGGGATAATCTTCAAAAAGTCATTCGTGACCTCCACTACACCGACGAAGTCACCGGATGGGATGAGCCCGACATTTTATTGGACGCGCTCTCCAAGCTTTGTCCGCCGCCTGAGATCGAGATCGTCCAAAACAGATGGATGCACCCAGAGTTGGCTGTGGAGTTTAGGGATCGGGTCCGGGAGTTCGCTGATAAAAATGAACTAGCGAAACGGGGGGCAGAATTTCAAAACGCCCATCGTTATCGGCTTGCTATGCGGATTGCGATCAGAGCGGCTCAGGAATTCGCAGACTATCGCCGAAGGATCGGGAGACTTGATTATCAGGATCTACTCAGACTGTCAGCGGAATTGCTTAGGCGGAGCACGGATGCGCGGTCCCAACTCGGGAATAAGTACCGGAGGATCCTGGTTGATGAATTCCAAGACACGGATCCCTTACAGACAGAAATCCTTTTTCTTCTTACCTCAGAACCCAGTGTTGGTGGGGAGGAGGTCGAAGGCGACTGGCGTAGGGATGATCCGCGGCCCGGCTCACTATTCTTGGTTGGTGACCCGAAACAAAGCATTTACCGCTTCCGGCGTGCTGATATCAGCCTCTATAGTTTCGTAAAGGATCGCTTTGCAGACTTCGGGGCAGTTCTGACACTCACGATGAATTTCCGTTCACGCGCACCAATTACGGATTTTGTTAATGATGTATTCGGCGAGGGTGGCTTGTTCCCGGAAAAAGGGAACGAAAAACAGGCTTCGTTTCAGCCTCTGAATACCTGGGTGAGCGATTTGAGTGCAGCCGACGGAGTCCATTGGTATGAACTAAGCAAGCAGAGCCGTAATAATCGGAAGTTGATCGCCGAGGAGGACGCTGCCCATTTGGCAACATGGATCAATAGTCAACTCACCGCAGGAGAGCGTGTACCGGGTGATTTCATGATCCTAACTAGGGACACAAGGCAACTCAGTGTCTATGCGCGTGCGTTCGAAAAATGGGGACTTCCGGTTCAAGTCACTGGCGCCGGCGTCAGCGCGGAGAAAGAGCTCCAAGAGCTTCAAGTGCTCCTCGAATGCATGATTGATCCGGGAAATCCGATCAAGGTTGTAGCAGTTCTGGTAGGGCTGTTCTTCGGTATCGACTACGAGCAAATGCTACAACACCAAGAGGATGGAGGGCACTTCGATGTGATGGAGGTTCATTCCCTTGGTGATCCGATGGTGATTGGAGCTCTGAACAAGCTGAATAGTTGGTGGCGGGCGACTGCCACGTCACCGGCAGACATCTTTATATCCGAAGTGATTAGTGAGTTAGGGGTCCTACCTTACGCAGCAGCAGGAGAATTGGGCGTGCTCAGAGCTGGCACCCTCGTGTACGCGCTCGAAATTGTTCAGGCTACCACATTATCTGGTGACGCCTCACTACCCGGTGTTTTGAGGGCACTGCGTTCGGCTTTTGCAGAGTCTCGGGTTGAGGCTCCACTCGAACCAGGGCGTTCAGGGGTGATTCGCCTGATGAACTTGCACCAGGCCAAGGGCCTCGAGGCTGAAGTGGTCGTTCTCGCAGACCCTGCTGGAGCCCGATCCCGGAAGCCAAGCCTTCATGTTCAGCGGGAGGAAGATGGCACAGCCTCGGGTTATCTGAAGGTGATGCATGGGTCTCAAACTTTAGCTACCGCTCCGGCCTGGGAGGATCACGAAGAAATTGAAAAACACTTTCAGGAGGCAGAGGAAGTAAGGCTCCTCTATGTGGCTGTCACTAGAGCCAAGAGTGAACTCTGGGTCGCACGGTATCCCCACAACGAGCTGTCACCATGGCTTAAACTTAATCCGTTGCTGACAAAACTGGATCCTGAGGATCGGTCCGTGACCGCTGATGAACCGGAGCCACGAGCGGAACTCTCTCTTAAGAAGGAGGTGGTCGAGCGAGATCGTAAGGCAGTGGCTGATAGGCTAAGCAGGTTGGCCAAGCCTTCATTCGAGTATAGGTCTGTCACCCAAATCGTGGAGAAGGATGAAGTTATCTCGGAAGAGTTTGTGGCTACTGGGTCCGATGAAGATGACCGAAAAGAGATCTCTCGGGGGTTTTCTTGGGGCAGCGTAGTTCACGGTGCGCTAGCGGCAGCCGCAGTTGATCCTACACCTGAGCTTCTTAGGACTACATGCCGAGACCTGCTGCGAGAATATCAGCACCCGCTCGATGATCTAGGAGAACCGATCGAACTTACTGAACTCCTTCAAGCGGTAGAAGCCGTACGTGCTTCGGAACTTTGGACCCGAGCACAGGAAGCCGACAAGATGATGGTTGAGGTGCCGTTTGCCGTGCAGCACGAAGGAATCCAAGCTGTTGGTGATTCTGAAAGTTCAAAGAGCAGGAAGAAATCTGCATCAAGGCACCTGACTGCTAGACAGATAGATATTTTTTCAACCACAGAGAATCCTAAAGTGGGTGATGAACCGTCTGGCGAGGAGGAAGAAGCTCTACTACAGGTGATCGAAGGGGTGGTTGATCTAGCGTTCAGGGAAGACGGTGGTTGGGTGATTGCCGATTACAAGACGGACCTGGGCACAGATCCGGATTTTAGTTCTCGGCTCAAAGCTTATCGTCAGCAAGTCGACCTTTATGCAGATGCCTGGGCCCGATTGACAGGGGATCCCGTAAAGGAGCGAATATTATTCTTTACCGCTCAGGATAGAGTGGAGTCTTGGTGAACTGAGAACCTACGGCGCGGTGCCATGTCCCTAGAGTTATTATGCTTCCTCAGACTTGAGGGTGGAGGTATATGTGGCTGACCCATCAACGATGAAGACGCACAACCAATGCTTTCCGGAGGACTGATGACGAAGAGGCTGAGGTTAAACGCAGGTCGAATGATGATTTTGGTTGGGATAATTATCAGCTTCAGTTCCAGCCCAGCGAGGTCGGACGCACAGGTCATACCCCGCACTCGGCTTGTTTTGTTAGGCACAGGAACGCCTAATGCGGACCCAGAACGGTCAGGTCCTGCGACTGCAGTAGTGGTTGATGATCGTGCCTACCTTATTGATGCCGGCCCCGGCATTGTCCGCCGAGCGGCTCTGGCAGCACGCGAGAAGGATATCTCTGCCCTTTCAGCGTCGGGCCTCAACCATGTCTTCATTACCCACCTGCATTCGGATCATACTGTTGGTCTTCCGGATTTGCTCTATAGCCCTTGGGTGCTCGATCGTCTCGATCCTTTGAATGTTTTTGGGCCTCCAGGGATACGGCGGATGATGAGTGGCATAGCAGAAGCGTGGGCTGACGACATCTCCATCCGGATTGACGGGCTCGAACCGCGGGGTGCGAATCGTGACGGGTACAGACCTAATACTCATGAGATTGAGCCAGGACTTGTCTACGAAGACGAACTTGTTCGCGTGTATGCGATTCCAGTGAAACATGGATCCTGGAAGTACTCTTATGGCTATCGTTTTGAGGGACCTGATCGGACGATAGTGATTAGTGGTGATGCGGCGCCGAGTGAATCTCTGGTGGAGGCGTGTGATGGCTGTGACATCCTTCTACACGAGGTGTACAGTGCCGAGCGTTTTACTACACGACCGCCAGAATGGCAGGCTTACCATTCGCAGTTCCACACCTCAACGACTGAACTTGCTGATATCGCCAATCGCTCTAGACCAGGTATGCTGGTGCTTTATCACCACCTGTTTTGGGGTACGGACGATACGGGGCTCATCAACGAGATGCGTGCGGCCGGATATAATGGCCTGCTAGCCTCAGGGAAGGACCTGGACGTGTATTAAGAAGGGTTCCATTAATAGCTAGGGGATCTCTTGATTACTTTCTTCAGCTATCCAAACCACTTGTGATTACCCCCCAATGGACTGCTTTCCGAAATGAGTATTTTCCAGACAATTCATGAGCGTCGCTCCATCAAGGAGTTTACGGCGCGAACCGTAACGCAAGAGGAGATTGAGCAATTACTTGAGGCTGTAGTTCAAGCTCCAAACCATCGGATGACCGAGCCATGGAGATTCTATGTACTTGGTCCCAAGGCTCGTTATGCGTACGGTGCTGCTCTAGGCAGGCGAAAAGCGAAGAGAGTAGAGGATCCTGAGGCGGCGGAGGCTGTGATTCTCAAGGTCGCTAATGCGCATGAAGCGCTCCCCTGCATGATCGCAAGCACCTTGGTACTTGATGAAAATCCTGAAGTCTGCGAAGAAGATTATGCTGCAGTATTTATGGGACTCCAGAACCTATCCTTGGCCGCCCACCATATGGGGTTAGGAGCTCATATTAAAAGTGGTGCGGTCATGGAGGATCCGTTGGCGCGATCGGCAGTGGGTGTGACTGATGGAGAACGGATTATCGCGACGATCCACCTCGGTGAGCCAGCGAGCGTGCCGGAACAGAAGTCTCGCAAATCAGCTATAGATTTCACGACCTGGGTAGGCTAGGGAGATTGCCTTACCAGGGCATACGATAGATTAATACCTGTCTTATAAAAGAGATTGGGCCGCACACGATAGGCCGTTCATAACGGACCAGGTGAACAGGGGGACACTGAGTGATGATAAGTAAGCTTCGATCAGCTGGGATATTGGCTTTTGCGATGGTTTTGACGGCGACGAGCACCGCTGCTCAAACCACATCGCCAAGAGAACATATGGATTTGGCCCGATCATTGTTGGAGCAACTCGTCGAGATTAATACGACGAACACCGAGCGCGGTAACAACACGCTCGCAGCCCAGGCGATGGCTGACGTGTTGCTAGAAGCTGGTTTTCCTGAGGAGGACGTGCATGTCCTCGTGCCAGAAGATTCACCCACTAAAGGAAATCTCGTTGCACGATACAGAGGGCGAGATAGTGGGCAGGAACCCATTCTGTTGCTAGCACACATCGATGTTGTTGAAGCCCTACCCGAGGATTGGAGTCCAGATCTTAATCCATTTCAATTCATCGAGCGTGATGGGTACTACTATGGGCGTGGTGTTACAGATGACAAAGATGAGGCGGCCATCTACACCGCAAATTTCATCCGAATGCGTCAGGAAGGCTTTGTGCCAGATCGTGACATAATAATGGCACTGACTGCCGACGAAGAGGGTGGTCCCCGGAATGGCGTCGCCTACCTGTTGGAGGAGCATCGTGAATTGGTTGACGCTGCTTTCGCTCTCAACGAGGGTGGTGGAGGCATGGAGCAAAATGGGAGAAAGATCTCAAACAATGTTCAAGCTGCTGAGAAGAAATTCCTCTCATTCTTTTTCACAGGTACAAACCCTGGTGGACACTCTTCTTTACCAGTGCGCAAGAATGCGATTTATGATCTTGCTGGAGCGCTTCTCGCAGTTCAAAACTTCGATTTTCCCATCATGCTCAACGAAGTTACTGAGGCATTCTTCGGCCGCTCTGCAAACCTCGTTGGGGGTGAAATGGGTGAGGCAATGCGCAGAATCGTATCCAACCCTGCGGATGCTCAGGCTGCTAGAGTCTTATCCTCAGAGACTGGTTATAGCTCTCGGCTGCGAACGACTTGTGTAGCGACTTTGCTTGAGGGAGGACACGCCCAGAATGCACTTCCACAATTAGCTCAGGCGAACGTTAATTGTCGAATCTTTCCAAGTCATGATCCTTCAGATGTGCACGCGAAACTTCAAGAGTTAGCTACCCCCTTTGATGTGACTGTCGAGCCCAGAGGATCAGCGACAGAGAGTCCGCCTTCGCCCCTGACTCCAGAAGTTCTTGGTCCGATTGAAAGAGTTACGGAGCAGATGTGGCCAGGTGTGGAAGTCCTCCCAGTCATGTCTACAGGAGCGACAGACGGACTATATTTGCGTCGAGAGGGCATACCGGTCTACGGCGTGAGTGGGCTTTTCGGTGATATGGATGATGTTCGAGCCCACGGTCAAGACGAGCGGATAAGTATCCAAAACTTTTTCGAGGGGCAGGAATTTCTTTACCGCCTCGTTAAAGCACTAACTGGAGGAGGGATCGCTTGATCCACTACTTGGATTGGGTGAAATATCTTCAGGAATGCAGGTATTCCACATTTTCGGCCTTTCACAATACACTTCGCCCTACCAGGAACTCGTTGGCAGGGGCATTGTAGTTATCCTATGACTGTCTTTCGGCCGGGAACTCCGATGCGTTTTAGTCGCGTTTTACTTTCTATTCTTATCGCGGCTTCATTGTCTAGTATTCCGACTCATGGCAATGCGCAGACGGTCCTGGCACGGGTACTCGATGGTGAGGACGCCAGGCCAGTATTTGGAGCGCTAGCCTACTTGGTAGATTCTGAGGGCACCGTATTGAAGAGTGCCCTAACAGACCAGCTTGGCAGGGCACTCTTCGTGGGTCTCCAGGCGGGAGCATTTAGGGTGCGTGTCGAGATGATCGGCAAGGCCACAGTAGAAACGGATCTCTTCCAGGTTGCTGCCGGAGCAACTGCGACCCAGGATGTGCGGCTTGAATCCAGCGCGATTGTTCTTGAGGGTCTGCAGGTTGAAGCGGAAGGCGGGCGTTGCAGAGTTCGGCCATCACAGGGATTGGGGGTAGCAGATCTCTGGGATGAAGCTCGAAAAGCGCTTAGTGCCGCGGCGTTCACTGACAGGGAGGCCATCTACCTTTATCGCACAACGAGTTACACGCGAGACCTGGCTCTGGATGCCAAAACAATCCAGAGAGAAGAAGAGCGTACTGGAACGAAGTTATTCGATAGTAAGCCGGCAGAAGACCTGATTGAAAATGGGTTTGTTCAGAAGGATGGTAGCGGGCAACTCTACTTTGCCCCAGATGCAGATGTACTGCTGTCCGATCCCTTTCTTGATTCCCATTGCTTCCGATTCACAGCTGGTCGGGGAGAAGCTGAAGGTTTAGTCGGCCTTGGTTTTGAGCCAGCGAGTGGCCGGAACCGGACCATAGATATCTCAGGGACACTGTGGCTTGATGGGCAGACTTTTGAACTGCGTTGGCTTCAGTACAACTATGAGAACCTCGACCCCGACATCAACTCATCCGAAGTGGGTGGGCATGTCAAGTTCCAACGGCTTCCGAACGGCACTTGGATCGTTCCCGAATGGTGGATCCAGATGCCGCGCATCGGAGTGTCCTACGATACTTCCGGTCGAGCGAGAATGCGTATCACGGCTTACAGGCGCACAGGGGGTCGGGTAATGCAGGTGCGCGAAGCTGGTGCTGCGGGTCGGACGATTGTCGAGGCTCAGACTGGGACGATACAGGGGGTGGTCTTGGACAGTCTAGGTGTTGAACCGCTTGCTGGAGCTCGCGTGGGAATGGTCGGATCAAATCAGACAGTTTTCACAGATGCTAACGGGGAATTTGTGATACGAGGTCTTACTGGAGGCAGATATCAAGTCAGCATTTCACACTCGAGTGTTGAGGAAGTTGGATTTCGGCCACCTCCTATCATCGAAGAAGTAGTGGAAGGACAGGTGACCGCAGTCCAATTCCGGATGCCCGCAAAGTCAGATGTAGTTTTTGAGGCTTGCCGGGGTGAGAGTCAGGAGGATGGTTCTGCAGCTGTCCTTGGACAGGTCGTTGATCGGCGTGGCCGGGCGCTTCCAGGGGCAATTATTTCCCTGACGTGGGAGCGTTTTAGAGCAACCTTAGGTGGTGTGCCACAGCAGGCGGATGTACTTGGACTCCAAGCGACTTCCGACGCTGACGGCTACTACCGGATTTGTGGAGTACCCGAGAATCAACTCCTCACGATCCGTGGTGGCTATGACGGTATTGAGACAGCGGGTGACACGATCCGTGTCAGACAGGACAGTGGGGCTCGGGTTCATCGAGTAGAAATCCGATCCAACGGTTGAACTTTGGCTTCTAGATTAGGGGCACCCTGAGGCACGAGCACTCTTTTCCGCAGTGAATTCTATACTCAGGTCTCCACTAAATGACGGCTCCACATCTAGCGTATGCGAAAGTAGCATCTGTACGTTCACGCTCATGACTGATGGTAACGCATTGTCAGCATATCACCCTGAATGAACTCATATCACGCTCATGAGGTCGAATACCATGTGTAAGTCCTACCAGCGATTTTTAACGGCAGTGATCCTCTTCGTGGTAGCACCATACTCCATTAATGCACAGGAGCATCGGATGTCTGCAGCAGAGCGGTTTTCTGCATACCAGACACATCGCTCAATGGCTGAGGGATCATTATTCAAAAACCTGTCTTGGCAGCACCTTGGCCCTACAAATATCAGCGGAAGGTCTACTGACATCGCGTTGACGGAGCCCCGAGGTGAGACTTACACGATTTACGTTGCTGGAGCTTCTGGAGGCGTCTGGAAAACGGAGAATGAAGGGGTTACTTGGACGTCACTCTTCGATGAGCAATTGACCACTTCGATAGGTGATGTGGCGATTGCTCCATCGGATTCGGAGGTAGTGTGGGTAGGTACCGGGGAGGCAAATATATTCCGCAGTTCGCATGCGGGCGCTGGGATCTACAAGTCATCGGATGGAGGTAGCTCATGGCAGCATATGGGCCTGACTGAGACCCAGACCATTGGTCGTATCATCGTTCATCCAGAAAACCCGGATGTCGTTTGGGTTGCTGCCAGCGGTCATGAGTACCGTGATAATCCCGAACGAGGGGTCTATAAGACCATTGATGGTGGTCGCAACTGGAATAAAGTGTTGTTCATCGATGACATGACTGGGGCTATTGATCTTGTAATCCATCCGCTTGATTCGAACACTCTGTATGCTGCTACCTGGCAACGCCGCCGAGCAAAATTCAACGATCCTCGGAATGAACCTGCGTTTACGGGTTCCGATGAGTACTTCACAGGTTCAGGTGTGTGGAAAAGCACTGATGGAGGGGAAAATTGGCAACAGATGAACGATGGGTTGCCCAGCCCGAGGTATCGAGGTCGAATCGGGATTGACATTGCCCGCTCACAGCCCGAGACGGTATACGCGTTTGTAGACAATTATGAGATTGCACGTGAAGCCGAGGAAGGTGAAGCTGACGCGTACGGACGTCCCCGGGGGGGTGTGATCCGTGGGGCGACTGTTTTTCGATCAGATAACGGTGGTGGCTCATGGCGCCGGACCAGCGAACATAATCAGTTCATGGAAGGTCTTGGTGGCACATATGGTTGGGTCTTTGGTCAGATGAGGGTTGATCCAAACAACCCAGACAAGATCTATGTAATGGGTCTTGGGTTGAACGTATCTGAGGATAGCGGAAGAACATTCCGGCGACTGTCTGGAATGCACGGTGACCATCACGGTCTCTATATCGATCCGAACAATTCGGATTATCTAGTGAACGCAAATGATGGTGGTGCCTATGTGTCTTATGATGGCGGCGAGAACTGGCGTTTCTTCGGTGAGCTTCCGATGGTTCAGTTCTTCAATGTCAACTTCGATATGGGTGATCCCTTTCGGGTTTATGGCTCGGTTCAGGACCACGGTTCCTACACGGGTGTTGTCAATCTCAATAACGGCAGGCACGAGATACCAGCGGTAGAGTTTGATGGAGCTCCAGGTGGAGAGGGCAGTCATCATGCGATAGACCCTAGGGATACGGATATCGTGTATTCGGCCGGGTTCTACGGCACGATCTCGCGAACAAATCGAGCGACAGGGGAGACGAGGCAAATCGTTCCCAGGCCACCCGATGGCGAACTCCCGTACCGAGGCCAGTGGCTTGCTCACTTCATTATTTCGCCCCACGACCCAAACACGATTTACCACGGTATGAACCACGTATTTCGTTCTACCAACCAAGGAGACGATTGGGAGCGTATTAGCCCTGACCTGACTCACAATGACCCGGATCGTCTAGGGGATATCCAGTTCCAAACGATCACGGCGCTTTCAGAGTCACCGATTACTGAGGGGCTCCTCTATGCCGGTTCTGATGACGGACGAGTTCATATTACACGCGATGGCGGTGAATCATGGACCGATATTTCAGGTGGTTTACATCCTGACCGGTTCACTTCTGAGGTTTTGGCGTCTGAGTACTATGAAAGCACTGTTTACGTAACACAAAACGGTCGCCGTAGTGATGATTTTGCTCCCTACGTCTGGAGATCCACGGACTACGGAGATACTTGGGAAAGTATCTCTGATGGAATCCCATTCGGACCCATTAACATCATTCGTGAGGATCCCAAGAACTCGAGCTTGCTTTATCTAGGTAATGATGTGGGGGTGTATGTGTCGTTAGATCGAGGGAGCACATGGCATGCACTTCCTTATGGCCTACCGAGTACTTTTGTACACGATCTGGTGATTCATCCTCGAGATGACATCATGGTTGCTGCGACACATGGACGGGGAATGTTTGCGTTTGACGTGAGGCAGCTGCAACAACTGACCACTGAAATCGTTGGTGCAGATTTGCATATGTTTGAACCTGAAGGTGGGCTTCTGGCGCTTGGTACTGGGAGGGGCCGTTCTAGTACCACTGCAGTGCAGAGCGCGTACGTTCACTATTGGCTTAATGAAGAAGCTGAAGTGAGTCTGGAGATTCAGGATAACCGTGGCCAGATAGTCAATATTCTTGAAGCAAGCGGTGATCCAGGATTGCATGCGGTTGAGTGGACGCTTGAACGTATGGGCCCAGATCAAGGTGGGCGCGGAGTCGGGTTCTCCAGGCGAACTGATTTGGTGCCTCCCGGAGAGTACACTGCGATTCTAAAAGCAAATAATGCCGAACACCGCATGCCTCTCCGGGTCGCTCGGCGGCAGCCGTAACCGTTCCGTGCAGGTGACTACTGGTCTTGAGAGACTTCTTGCTGGCGAAGCATCCCATCTACGAGGCTCTTCTCTTGGATTGATTCTCCATCCTGCTTCGGTAACGAAGGAGTTTCGATTCTCCGTTGATGCTTTGTTACAAGAAGGATTCATGGTCAGGGCTCTTTTTGGCCCACAGCATGGTGCCAGGGGTGAGAAACAGGACAACATGATTGAGTCCGAGCACTATGCTGATCCTTACACAGGTCTGCCCGTGCACTCGCTTTATAGCAACGTCCGCAAACCTACCCCAGAGATGCTTACAGGGCTGGACGCCATCATATTCGATCTCCAAGACGTAGGAGTCCGTGTTTACACGTTCATTTGGACAATGTTGTTGGCAATGGAGGCGTGTGCTGAGGTGGGTATCCGTTTCATTGTGCTGGATCGCCCCAATCCGATTGGGGGAATTCAGAGAGAAGGTGCCGTGCTTCGCAAGGACTTCAGATCCTTCGTTGGCCTACATCCTATTCCACTGCGTCACGGGTTGACCTGTGGTGAGTTAGCGGCCTGGATGAACGAAAGCCAAGGTATCGGGTGCGACCTTGAAGTAATCGAGTGTAGAGGTTGGCGCAGGTCCATGGGATGGAGTGATACCGGATTACCGTGGGTGGCACCTAGCCCTAACCTACCGACGCCGGAATCATGTCTCGTCTATCCAGGTATGGTTCTCTTAGAGGGAACCAACCTCTCAGAAGGGCGAGGGACCACGAAGCCCTTTGAGTATTTTGGCGCACCATATCTGAATATTGAACGTCTATTGGACTTGTTAGACCAAGAGCGCCTAGACGGTGTGACGATTCGCCCCTGTCATTTTGAGCCCACTTTTCAGAAATACGCTGGGTCCATGTGTGTGGGAGGGCAGCTACACGTTACTGATCCGGAAACATTTCAGCCTATACGAACTGCCGTAACAATCCTCAGGGCGGCCAGAGAGCTTGCTCCGCAGGAATTTGGTTGGTCTAAACCTCCTTATGAATATGAAGAAGATTTGATGCCGATAGACCTACTTTGGGGCCACGATGGCCTGCGGTATAGGATAGACGACGGTGCTACGGTAGATGAGGTCCTAGAGGGCGTAGAGGAGGATATCGACACTTTTAAAGACAGTGTCTCAAGTTTCTTGATCTATGAGTGAGTACCCAGGGACCGCTTAAGAATCAACGAGCGGGGGTGTATCTGGGCGCAGACTATCTACAGAGTCCGCTTCCATCGAATCGGGACTCAATTTGTAGCAAAAGGATTTCACCAGGATCGACCATGAATTCTCTTGTTACGCATCTTCCTCCTGTAACGAGATCGATCTCTATACGTAGGCGATCTGTGAATGCCCAGGGGATCTTAAGAGTCTGGTCGGAAAGGGCACTGACTTGCCCCAAGCGGCGACGTGCTCCACCGCTGACTGCATAAAGCCTGGCATCGTTGAAATTAAGGTTTCGAACCTGCAATTCGATGTCTTCAGGCGCGGGAGCACTTCGACCGGAGAACGGATCACTCCCCCCACCGGTTCCCCCGATGGGGCGGCCCATCGGGGCGCACGAAGTTAAGCAAAGCAGAATCACCACTGCCCAGGCGCTGCCGGTAAATGTGTTTATGATGTGTGCCGGGTCATAACGTTTCTCGAAATTTGAACTTAGATCTTCAATCTAAAAGTGATGGATCGAACCCTAAGTTCTGACTTCTGACAACATACTACGTGTATCTGGAATCCCAGGGAAATCTCAAAGTTCCATGAGCTACTGTAGATGGGTTTTGAATTGAACAAGCTGACTTGATTTTTGGGTTACCCCCTTAGGGTTCAAATAGAGTTAATGACTTAGCTGACGGGACCGCTTGAATGGCGTTAGTGCTGACGAATAAGTGGCATCAAAATTTGAGCACTCAGGTACTTAATCCGCAGGTCTGTGACTCGCTTCGTTCATCAAGTTCAGCACTGTATCACTTGCGCTGTCAGGTGTCATGAATGAGGTAACAGCGTATGCAAGAGTTGAAAGCAACATCGCAGGGAAAACCTCATGTACCACTTCAGAACCTGGAAGAAAATCCCACGTCAGAAGTATCGTGATTCCAATAATAAATGAAGCCATAACCGCTGAACCGCTTCCTCGTTTCCAATGAAGTCCAAAGACGATAGCTGGGAAAAAACAAGCACCGTAGAGGCTACCACTGAACGCTGTAAGGGTGACTATACCACCAGGCGGATTTAGAGAGATTAGCATGGTGATGAATGCGAACAGCGCCACCCATCCTTTCGTCCCAAGCATTTGGTCTCTCTCACTTCGACCAGGCTTCACTACGCTGACGATGTCGCGTTCCGTAGTTGATGCCAGCACGAGAAGCACCGAGTCGAGTGACGACATCGCCGCCGCTACCATGGCGACTAACAAGAATGCCGCGGTGCCCTGCCCAAAGACCTCATTCAACAGATTGGGAATTACTAGGTCTGTGTCCCCGAGACCATCCGGGAAGATTCGTCTCGCATAGAGTCCAATTGGGATCAAGAGCGAGAATACGAAACCGAATGTAATCGTTGAGACAAGCATACCCGTCCGGATCGCCTTATCCCCTTTCAGTGCAAAGAATCGAGCTAGTTGCCGAGGTTCGACAGCAAATTTGATGAGTGATGCGAACATTGTGCCGAGTAGTACAGGAATTGCGACACCACCTCCCCAAGTAAACAGTGCTTCCCCGCCCGGTTGGGAGCGTACCTCGGAGATTGCGCTCAGCCCACCTGCCGCGTTCACTGTTCCAGTGAACAGGAGGATAGCTGCTAGAATCATCACTACGCCCTGCACCGAATCTGTCTTCACCACACTAATGAAGCCACCGATCATCGTGTATAGCATGACGATAAAGAAAACAATTACGATTGAGAGCTTATAAGGAATCTCCAGAAAGACTTCTAGTAGGTTGCCGATGCCCTTAAAGACTGCTGTCATATAGAAGAACGAAGCTGCCATAACAATCAGGGCAGCAAAGACTCTGGCAGTGGTGCTATCAAAGCGGAAGCCAATGAAATCCGGTATCGTGAGAGAGTCCATCGCGCCGGTGAAGCTTCTGAGTCGAGGGGCGATTACAAGCCAAGCGAAGAGGCTTAGAGCAACGGAAGTAGGGATGAATAGCATCCATGACACACCCCAATCGTATGTCTGGCCACTGAAGCCCACGAATGAGTTTGTGCTTGCATACGTGGCAAAGAATGAGAGGCCGATGATCCAGCCACCCATATTCCGTCCACCAACGTAATAGTCTGCGAGCCCTTTCGTTTTTCTTTTCCCGGTCCACGCGTGGTGCGCAAGCATCACGGTGTATAGCGCGAGGAGTGCGTAGACCATCCAGTATTCGCGCAGGTTTGCAATCACTGCATCGATCATGAGGAGGAAGTAGGGGGTTGATGGTGGATCACTATGCTTGGTCCGGTTTGAAGAATTTTAGTACTTCAGGTTTGGTCACTTTGCCCATCGTATTACGGGGCAACTCAGAGACCAGTAAGATTTCTTTGGGGACTTTGTAGGGTGCAAGCCGCTTTTTAGCAAATGCTAGAAGCTCATCTACCAAAAGATGATCTTTGCCCTCGGACACAATTGCTGCGCAGACTCGATCCCCCCAATCAACGTCTGGCAGACCAACCACTGCACACTCACGGATGTCCGGATGGGTGAGCAGAACTTCCTCGATTTCTAGAGCTGAGATTTTCTCTCCACCTGTTTTTAAGATATCGACACTGGAACGTCCGAGTATGCGGTACGAACCTGTCTCCACAACTGCTTGGTCACCAGTTATGAACCATCCATCGGTCGTAAAGGCTGCCTCTGTTTCCTTGGGTTGACCCCAGTATTCATTAAATACTGAAGGTCCGCGGACTTGTATCAAGCCCGGCTCACCTTCTACGACTAGGTGGTCAGCTTCGTCCACCAGACGAACGTCGACCCCAGGTAGCGCGTTGCCTACGTACCCAGGTCGCCGTTCACCATCAAGAGGGTTGGAAAGTGCCATTCCAATTTCTGTCATACCGTAACGCTCAAGTAGGCGTTGGCCAGTCATTTCTTCCCACAGTTCCAGCGTTGCCACAGGTAAAGCAGCTGAGCCAGAAACCAAGAGTCGGCAGGCTCCAGCGCCCGAGGTCCAAACAGTCTGTGTAGCAGAGTTTGCGTGTTTCCAAGCTTCTATTAGACGATGATAGACGGTTGGCACAGCCATATAGAGCGTGATGTCTCGGCGACTCAATCGTTCCCAGACTTTGACGGCATTGAACTGAGAGAAAATCTCGCATGTACCCCCATTCCATAGTGCTGACAACAAAATGTTTACGATGCCATGCACGTGGTGTAAGGGAAGATGGAGGAGGATGTGATCGTCATGATCCCAACCCCAGGCAACAGTAAGGGACTCGACCTGACTGCGGATATTCGTATGGGTCAGGACGACTCCTTTAGGTCGTCCGGTGGTTCCAGAAGTGTAGAGGATCATCGATGGACCCTCTTCCTGAACTATGGGCATCCCACAAATAGGGATTTCTTGGGTTAGAGTTGAACTCTCCAGCACTGGGATCCCATATTCGTTGGCTAGATCATTGATCCGATCAAAGAGGGATGGATGAGCGACAATTGCTTCAGGTTCAGCATCTTCTATGACATGTGCTAACTCAGCAGCAGGATGTGATATCGCCATCGGCACTGCCACACCGCCTGCCCGCCAGATCCCCCACAGCGTGACAACGTAGTCCCATCCGGGTGGTACCAGGATGCATGTGCGGCTGGCATTTAGGTTGGTCCGCCCAAAGAGCAGCCGGGTAGCAACTATACTGGAAACTCGTAATAAGTCTGAGTATGTGTAGGTGTCCTCTTCTACCACGATGGCCGTGCGGTCCGAATAGGCTTCGGCTCGGTCAACCAAATGAAGAGTCAATGGAGATCCAGCTCGGTAAGGGCATCAAACATCCGGCCAAGCTGTTTAAATGCTCAGTCCCTTTCAAGGTGCCCTCTGTTTCCTATTGTAGATTTGAGTTCTATACCTGAGTTCGCTAACGCTTCTTGACGAGAGATCCTCTCCACCATTCAGGAGACGGTCGAGGGTGTCTGAGGCTGACGCCCTACTGAGGTAGTACTTTTCACCGACCTGGTATCACTCAACCTAATAAGAGCATGCCCTATATAGAGCAGATCCCTTTATCAGAAGCTGACGGCTTACTCAAAAAGCAATTTGATGCTGCGATTGATCGAGCAGGTCGTGTTTGGAATATCGTCCATGTGATGAGCCTTAACCCGACTGTGATGGAAGCATCCATGGGGCTTTATCGGGCATTGATGTTCACTCCGTCTCCCCTGTCGAGGGTGCAGAGGGAGATGCTGGCCGTAGTAACATCGAAGGCGAATGACTGCTTCTATTGAGTGCAATCACATGCACATGATCTCCGGGAAGAGGTCGCGGAAAGGTTCAAGTCAGCAGATGAAGCAGACGCGTTTGTAGAGGCCATCGCCACGGACTGGCGCTCTGCTGATCTGTCTGAAAAGGATCAGGCACTATGTCTATTTGCAGAAAAGCTCACCCTGGATCAGCAAAAAATACGCCCAAGTGACCTCGAGTCTTTACGGATTCATGGCTTCAAGGACACTGCGATCCATGATGCAACACAGATCATAGGGTATTTCAACTACATCACTCGAATTGCGGATGCGCTCGGGGTTGAACCGGAGTCAGATATTGGTGAATGGGGACCATCGAACCCCTAATCATATTGAGTGTGTCCTGATATTTAATGGTCTGTTGTTGGGCCTGGAGGCTCCATTCCAAGTAAACAAAATCGTCTCTATCGAGGCTTACGATGTCGGCTATATTCGGGCTCCCTGTTCTGTGTGATCGAGAGATGATCCTTCGATGAGTCTGGAAACAAAACGACCTACAGTAGAGGCTGCTGAAGAAATTCTCGGGGGCTACTTTCCGGCGCTTGACCATGGCTTCGTGGCCTTGGTGGACTACATGGGCACGGACGAGGATGTCGAGCGAGCGGCCCGAGTAAGTTATGGTGCTGGCACACGTAAAGTATCACTTACACGTGGATTGATCCGCTATCTCAGGCGTCATCGCCACACCACACCAAGTGAGATGGTTGAGTTCAAGTTCCATTGCGCGATGCCGATGTTCATCGCGCGGCAATGGGTACGTCATAGGAGCGCATCCATTAATGAATACAGCGGACGCTATAGCCTTATGCCGCTGCTGTTTTATATGCCAGATGAAGAACACTTTGCTTTACAGAGCCAGTCGAACAAGCAGGGACGTGAGCAGCTGGCTTCGGCAGAGCTTTATAGGTCGGCTGTAGAGCGTTGGGAGAGAATTCGAGCTGATGCGGGTGAAGGCTATGCTTGGATGATTGGTGAGGACATTGCTAGGGAAATTGCTCGGATAGACTTACCTCTCTCTACCTACACACAGTGGTATTGGAAGATTGATCTGCACAACTTGCTGCACTTCCTATCGCTCAGGGCAGATCCACATGCACAGTGGGAGATCCGTGTCTTCGCGAACATTATCGCGGGTATGGTCAAGCGTGTTGCTCCATTGTCGTTCGAAGCATGGGTTGATTATGACCTGCTCGGTCAAAGCATGAGCCGGGCTGAACTCAGCGTTCTAGCAGACCTACTAGATGTAGATGGATCCAGTGTTGTCACTAGGTCAGGCGCAAGTTTCTCTTCCGAAAAACTCAAAGAAATCGGGCTGTCCGGACGAGAAATCGAGGAATTCCTTGCTAAGCTTCGTCGTCCTAGTGCGGAAGACTTTGAGCTAGATCTCTCGACTATGCGCAAGGCAGAAGAGGTTCAGTCTGAGATGCACGAGGCAGTTCCTGGACATTTTGAATAATGCCTTCTTGAGCAGGGCGTTGACTGTTTCTTCTGGACTCTGACGAAGCTTCCTATTTAACCCAGATTGTTTTGGGGTATGTGAATTCAAGAATTCCTAGCGGGGAAAGCTCACGTCCATAACCACTATCCTTTGTGCCGCCGAACGGTAATCTCGGGTCAGACTTTACGATGCCGTTCACAAAACAGTTGCCAGCGTCTAGTAGTTCGGCAGCAATTCTCTCTCCTCGTGCGGAATCTTCAGTGTATACGGAAGCTCCGAGTCCGTAAGCGGTGTCATTCGCAACCCTAATGGCTTCTTCCTCGCTGTGCACCGGTAGGATGGATGCCACAGGCCCAAAGAGTTCTTCCTCGTATGCTGCCATGCCAGGGCCCACGTTTGTCAAAACAGTAGGAGGGTACCACCACCCTGGCTCATCGGGAGGCTCTCCGCCTGTAAGAAGAAGCGCGCCATCGTTGACTGATCGTTGAACCTGATTGTGGAGTGTATCCCGTAAGTCTTCCCGGGCTAGTGGTCCAATTTCGCTTGCGGGATTTAGAGGGTCACCCATCACAGTAGTTTCCATTGCACTGGCCAATTTCGCCTCGAACTCCTCGCGGATAGGCTCAACAACCACAAAGCGTTTTGCTGCGACACAGCTTTGGCCTGAGTTTATAGTGCGTCCCAATCTGCAACTGGCGACAGCGTCATCGATATTGGCATCAGCAAGGATTACCGACGGGTCACTACCTCCTAACTCGAGGACACATTTCTTGATTCCAGTACCCGCCCTTGAAGCAACGGAGCGTCCCGCCTGAACACTCCCGGTTAGGCTGATTGCCCGAACAAGCGGGTGATCGATCACTTCTCCGGTTGTTTCAAGATCGATCATGAGGTTGGTGAATAGACTATCTGGATAGCCAGCTTCTGCGAAAAGTTGTGCGAGTACTTCGGCGCAACCGGGTACACTCGGTGAGTGTTTTAGTAGTATTGCGTTACCGGCAGTGAGTGCAGGAACTGCGAAGCGAATTACCTGCCAGAAAGGGAAATTCCAGGGCATGATCCCTAGCACGATGCCTAGTGGACGATGGGTCCAATAACTGATCGTGGCATCTGTCGGTGCTGGTACTGGGGCCAAGAATTGTTCAGCATGCTCGGCGTAATAGTCACACACCCATGCACATTTTTCTGACTCTGATATCGATTGCTGTATCGGTTTGCCCATCTCCAGAGTCATGAGTCGACCGAACTCTTCCTTGCGTTTCCGGAGAATAGATCCCAGGACCCCTAGCATCTCCGTGCGCTTGGAGATCTCAAGGTTTCTCCAAATGAGATGAGCTTCTTGTGCTGCTAGTATGCTCTTGTTGACTCCTTCTTTAGGCATCATCGGATAGGAGGCGATCTTATCACCAGTAGTCGGGTTGGTTGAAACGCATGTCATGTGCCTATCCACCCTTGAGTTTTTGACGATACCGTAGCCTGAGCATGAGAGGACGCAAGCCCAGATAAAAATGCTTGTCAGCCTTCACGAGAGTAAGACTTCGGGATTGTGTTCACATCTTGAGTAGGGTTGTGGGGGGCTCGATTTGTAGGTTGGCATGTCTAGATAGATGTCCCGACCACTACATTAGCGGGAAGCCGGTCATAAGACGGGATCGAGATGCAGATTCACTACGTTGATGGCTCGCGGCTGCGCCGCTCACTTCTTGCGGCATGCGATTATGCTCAGCGACAGCGAGATGAGTTGAACCGGATCAATGTGTTCCCGGTTCCTGACGGGGATACTGGAACGAATCTCACGTTGACGGTTCGAGCGATTGTGGACACGGTGGAACCCATTCGAACCAGGTCGGTTGCCGAGGTCGCACAAGGGGCAGCTAACGCGGCCGTTATGGGTGCCAGAGGTAACTGTGGGATGATGCTATCCCATTTCCTACTTGGCTTCGCAGAGGGTTTATCCGGTTACGACCGTGTCAACACAACTCAGTTCTGTAGTGCTTTTCATCGGGGTGCCCAAAGCCTGCGAGAAGCACTAGATAAGCCTGTTGAAGGTACGATTCTCACAGTAATTCACGATACCGCTTTAGCTGCTACCCAGAGTACGGAAAAAGATTTTGTACCCTTGCTTGAGCATCTCGTTAACGAGGCTCGAAATTCTCTTGAGAGAACACCCGATCTTCTGCCTGTCCTCAAGACAGCCGGGGTGGTTGATGCAGGAGCTAAGGGCTTCGTGAGCTTGCTTGAAGGAGTTGTTTACTTGGTTGATGGTTCACTACCAATCTCTGCTGAATCTCAAGAGCATGAGAAAGTCGCGGCTTCTCCTGCGTCTCTCATGGACTATCCGGTGAATCAGGAACGATTCCGCTTTTGCACTGAAGCACTAGTACATGGTGACTCGCTCCCCACACAAGCAAGTGTGCGGAGCACGCTCCGAGATACGGGTGACTCTATGATTGTGATCCGCTCGGGCAACGTACTGAAAGTTCATATCCACACTGATGAGCCCGAGCAGGTTTTCGACTATCTCAGAGACTTGGGTGATTTGGTTACGCATAAAGCTGAGGATATGCGCACACAGCACCGTACTATCCAACGTGCGGCGGCAGGTCACATTCAACTTGCCCGCCGCCCCATCTCAATTGTCACGGATTCAGCAGCTGATTTGTCCGAGGAGATACTTCGTGCGCATGGGATACATGTGATACCGCTCTTATTGATCGATGGGGATCAGTCCTATCGAGCTGGCATTGATATTGCGACTGAGGAATTCCACAAAAAACTTGAAGATGATTCTGAATTACCGACGACTAGTCAGCCTAGCCGAGCTGATATCACAAAGACCTACGCCTACGCAGCGGAACAAGGCGAAGCTGTGTTAGCAGTACTCGCAGCATCCACGTTGTCGGGGACCTTCTCGGCATGCGAGGCTGCAGCATCCGGATTTCAGGGGGCTGATGTCTATATGGCCGATTCGCTTAGTGCATCAGTTCTTCAAGGCTTGTTGGTCGTGAAGGCCTGTGAACTAGCGGAGCTTGGGTGGCAACCGGAGGAGATAGTGAGGGAGATCACAAGGGTTCGGACCCAATCCGGAATCTTTTTTACTGTGCAGACGTTAAAGAGACTTATCGCATCTGGACGCGTTGGATCAGGCCAGGCGCTTCTTGCTCAGCTCCTAGGAATTAAGCCTGTGCTAGAAATCAACAAATACGGGCATGTTACTTCTGCAGGGAAGGCGATTGGTGCGACTCGGGCCCGAAGTCAATTAATGAAACTTGTCGATGAGCGCATCCCTGATGGTACGGAGCGTGTGCGTTTTGGGATCTTTCATGTTGGGATGCCCGAGATCGTCCAGCCGATCACAGATGCACTCAGGGGACGTTATGGGAATAGAATTGAAGTTCTCTCAGCTCCAGCGACACCAGTTATAGCGACACATCTCGGTATAGGAGCTTGGGGAGTGGCTTACCTGGTAGAAGATTTGTGATCCATGCTGGGGCTCAATCTGACATCCGATGTTTCCCAGATACTAAGACGTCATAGGTCGCCCGTTGGGCCGGGCTCAGATCGTTGGGCAGTCCCACAAGGATCGCCCTGCCGCCTTTTCCAGATTCCGGGATGTGGAGTACCAAATTCCCACTAGCCGTCGTTGGCTCGTAGGGATGTGATTCACCCGATGGATTTATGCTTACAGTTTGTCCGGGCGTGAGAGATTCAGCCAGAAATCTACCGTATTCCGTCCAGGCGACGATGGGCTCTGCCTCTCCTGATGCAATCAGAGGGATCAGTTTATTTCGGTAGTACTCAATGGCAGCATCGTATCCCTCTGGGTTGCTCCCCTTAAGCTCCATCAACCGGTTCCGATAATAGTCACGAGGATCGCGTTCACCGGATGCATTTAGGGCTTCCGCGAGCAGACGATCAGCTTCAGCGGTCAAATCTTCAGACATAATCCGAAAGAATCGTGAGCAGATGGTGTGAGGGTCAATGTCATCTCATTCTCTCAAGAAATGATCAAACGGCAACCAACTCGCACTCATAAATCAATGTGGTTACACGTGGGGAAAGATGGTGGCCTCAAGACCGGGTTGTCTATGCTCAGCCAGTTACCTCTAGTGATCCAAGTTCTTTAGTCTCCCTGAGTCATTGCGTCTAGGAACTCCTGATTTGTCTCGGTACGCGCCATCCGAGCAAGCAAAAATTCAATCGCCTCTTCTGCTGGCATGTCTGCTAAGAAATTACGCAGCAAATATACACGGTTGAGTTCAGTCTCATTCAGTAGGAGCTCTTCTTTCCTTGTACCTGAATGGTTTAGGTCGATTGCAGGAAAGATTCGCTTATCGGAGATAGCCCGATCTAGCACAAGTTCCATATTCCCGGTTCCCTTAAACTCTTCAAATATCACTTCATCCATCCGGCTACCAGTTTCAATCAGCGCAGTCGCAATGATTGTCAGAGATCCGCCATCTTCGATGTTTCGTGCAGCTCCAAAAAAACGTTTCGGTTTGTGCAGAGCTTTGGCATCTACACCACCAGACATGATTCTCCCAGAGTGCGGCATCGTCGAGTTGTAGGCTCTAGCGAGGCGCGTGATTGAGTCCAACAGGATCACGACATCCCTCCCGTGCTCGACAAGACGTTTAGCCTTCTCCATCACCATTTCCGCTACCTGAACATGCCTTTCAGCAGATTCGTCGAAGGTTGATGAAATCACCTCGGCATCCACGTGTTCTGCCATGTCCGATACTTCTTCAGGCCGCTCATCGATGAGTAGCACGATCAGGTGGATTTCTGGGTCGTTAATCGATATGGAGTTGGCTATCTCCTGAAGGATGATGGTCTTACCTGCCTTGGGAGGCGATACGATAAGTCCTCGCTGGCCTTTACCGATTGGAGCAATTAAGTCGAGGACTCTTGTGGAAAGGCTTCCTCCGTCTCCAGGGACTTCTAGATCTAATCGTTTCTCGGGGTAAGTCGGGCGCAAATCATCAAACTGAACCCGCTTTCCACCTTCTTCCGGAGACAAGCCGCTCAGGGTTTCGATTTTCAGCAATGCAAGGTAGCGTTCTCCCCGCTTTGGGGGGCGAACTTGACCAGCTATGGTGTCACCTGTGCGCAAATCGAAGCGCTTGATTTGGGACGGGCTAACATAAATATCGTCAGGTCCGTATAAGTAGTTAAACTCCTGTGAGCGCAAGAAGCCGTAGCCTTCTGGGAGGATTTCGAGGACGCCTCCGCCCCGGAGTACTACATCAGAATCGAATAATTTCTGTTCGATTCTAAAGGTCAGGTCTTGTCTGCGAATGCCTTTGAAGTTGCTGATTTCCAGCTCTTCAGCCAGGTCATGCAGTTCACCGACGCTCTTGATCTTGAGGTCTGCGATGTCCACGCTGGGATTCCGTAGGGTGTGTGCTTATCTGGGCTGTGAATTAAGTGTTTGCTGGATATTAGGGATACTGAGTAGCAAACAGAGAGTTATTAGACGTTCAACCTGGCTCTAGCCAAAGGAAGCTCTCCCCTTTTGGCGAGAGTGGGCCAGGAAAAATGAGATTGTGGAGGGTATCCTTATGGTACCAACGCGAGAATAATCACCTCCTCTAAATCGGTCAAGCCTAATCTGTAGGGCTCGTTTCGATTCTTCTGATATCTGGTAACCCATCTCTAAGGCCACTGGTATCCGAGGATCCGCCAAGGTCACTCGCATGATTACTTGTTAGGCCTGTGCTGCGTTTGTGACATTCGACTTATTGTCATGTATCTAGGAATGTTTATTCTGATGTGTTCTTGTAATCCAATTGGGTTGTGGAGGACTTACATTGGCACGTCACAATCGAGAGGGCCGGGGAACTGACCAGTTAGGCTTTAGGTACACCATCAGTTATCAACCCGATTGGCTCAAACGGATTAAGGTCACACGGCAGCTCAAGAACGGTCGACAGTCAACCAAGGGACTCTTCCGAAACCCTGCGCGCGGCCCAGAGGCAGATAGTGGTGACCGGATACGTGCCGGTATCACCTCGGATGATCAGGCGGTTGAGTTCGAGGTAGCTCTAACAGATCCTCAGTCTGCTGTTAAAAGCATCAAGGTTGTGTATGTATCGCAGGGTGAAAATGATCAGATGGACGAGATCGAATTCGCGTTCGAAGGCATTTCGGAGCCCAGCAGTTAGCTCTGATAAAGCTGCAAGAGCTGGTTGGAGGTGAAGTAATGAGCCGCCTCATGGGATTCTGCTTTCAAGTGATTGCTGTTGAGTAAGCCCTCGAAGTCTGTGATCCAACCCGGAGTCAAAAGGACTGCGGGTGGTGTAGTGGTCCGAATGATCAAGGATGTCGTTCACTGTCTTGTGATCCGTGACCGTTATGGGCAATGGGGCCTCCCAAAGGGCCATCTTGAACATGGGGAGAGTTCCGAACAGGCGGCCCTTCGTGAAGTGAATGAAGAGACCGGACTCACCAATTTGGAGTTAAGCTTACAGCTTGGAGTTACCGACTGGAGTTTCCGTGCTAAGGGTGGTGTGGTCCATAAGTCAGGGACGTTCTACTTAATGTACTCTGAAGAGGGGGACCCCATGCCTGAGTTAGAGGAGGGGATCACTGAATGTGTCTGGGTACCTACCAGTGAAGCCTGTAGCAAGATCAATTACCAGAATTTGCACCAAATCGTACAGGAGGCCCAACGGGTCCTCACTGGGCCAGGATTTGGGCCGAAGATTGATGCACAGTTAAGCCCAACTTTAGAGACGGACGATTCCAGTTGACCCCTCTCAGGGTACGGTTAGACTTTTTCCGCTATGGCTGACGAAATACACGATATCACCGTCATAGGTGGCGGGCCGACTGGCCTCTTTGCCGCCTTCTATGCGGGCATGAGAAGTCTGTCGTGCAGGATTGTCGACTCTCTTCCTGAACTCGGGGGGCAGCTCACGGCCCTATACCCAGAGAAGTATATCTTTGACGTAGGTGGTTTCCCGAAAGTCCTCGCGAAGGATTTGGCGGTGAGCTTGATTGATCAGGCGATGCAGTTTGAGCCAGATATTGTGCTTGATGAACAAGTCGAGGACGTACAGTGGGCAAAAGGACACTTCGCTTTGCATTGCGCTCGCGGCACTTATCTGACAAAGACTATTGTGATTGCAGGGGGGAAGGGAGCGTTCGAGCCCATGCCGCTGCGGTGTCCGGGCTATGAAGAGATGATGCACCGAGGCATAGAGTATTCCGTGACAGATCCTGAGGTATACCGCGGCAAAAGGGTCGTTGTAGTTGGAGGTGGCGACTCTGCACTCGACTTCGTTTTGATGTTAAAGGATGTTGCCGCATCGATGACCCTTGTCCATCGTCGAGACGGGTGGAGAGCACATGAGGCGACAGTGCAGCGTTTGCAGGAGGCCGTTGCATTAGGTGAGGTCGAACTCCACACCTTTCACGAGGTGCGGGAAATTTTGGGTGAGAGTCAAGTCGAGAATGTGACGGTTTACGAAAACCGAACAGATGAAGAGTTGAGTCTCGGGTGTGATATTCTATTGTCCTGTCTGGGTTTCAAGCCAAACCTTGGACCGGTCAAGAAGTGGGGGATCGAGGTGACCAAGAATCGCATCATAGTAGATCAATTGATGCGCACGAATATCGAGGGGATATATGCGGCAGGTGACATCGTTAGTTACGAAGGAAAACTAGACTTGATCGCCAGTGGCTTCTCTGAAGCTGCGATCGCAGTGAATCATGCAGTACGCTACATCGATCCAAGTGCCCGGATGAACCCTGGGCATTCGACCAACATGAAGGTCTTCAACAAATAGGTTTCTAGATCTACTGGGGAAGTGATATGCCTTCTGGTGCTAGTAAAGATCCGTACTCTATAGGGAAGACGTTAGGGAGTAGGGCAACATGAGTGACCAGGAAATCAGAGAGCGAGAGACCGTCGTCATTATCGGGTCTGGTCCTGCTGCTTGGACAGCGGCGATCTATGCTGCCAGAGCGCAGATGAAGCCGTTTGTTTTTGAAGGAGCCGGAAGTCGGACGATGATTCCCGGTGGCCAGCTAATGTTTACGACAGACGTAGAGAATTACCCGGGCTTTAGAGCAGGAGTGATGGGCCCGGACTTGATGGTGGAGATGCGAGAGCAGGCTCTGAGCTTTGGCACCCGCTCAGTCTGGGAGGACATCGTTGATATTGACCCGGGTCAATACCCTTTCAGGCTGCGGTCAAATACGGATACAGAAGTTCTCGCGGATTCAGTGATCCTGGCTACGGGTGCAAATGCGAAATGGCTGGGTCTAGAGAATGAAGAACGACTTGCACAGTCGGGTGGTGGTGTAAGTGCATGCGCAGTCTGTGATGGGGCACTCCCCCATTTCCGAGGGAATACTCTTGCTGTAATAGGTGGAGGGGACTCGGCTATGGAGGACGCGCTTTACCTAACCAAGTTTGCGGAGCAAGTCATCATCATTCACAGGAGAGATGAATTCCGAGCCTCAAGGATCATGTCTGATAGGGCTCTAGCACATGATAAGATCCGCGTTGAGTGGAACAAGTTGGTGACGGAGGTTATTGGGAATGAGACGATTACTGCTCTCAGGCTAGAGGATACTGTGAGCAATGAAGTGAGTGAGCTTGAAGTGGGAGGGATGTTCGTGGCGATCGGTCACACACCCAATACTGAATTCCTGAATGGAGTTGTAGAACTCAAGGAAAATGGCTACGTCCAGACACCTACAGCATGGCGAACTGAGACGTCTGTGCCTGGTATCTTTGCTGCTGGGGACGTGATGGATGACTACTTCCGTCAGGCCGTCACAGCGGCGGGGACAGGGTGTATGGCAGCACTAGAGGCTGAGCGTTGGTTGGCCCATGGTGGGGCTAGGGGACACGAGGAGCCTTAGAAACTGGCGTTGGCGGATTAAATAGTCCGTCCGTTCATCACACTTATATTCAAGTTGGAGGTCCATTAGGCCCCAAGTGCCGTCCTCCGTCGACGATTAGGATTTCTCCCGTCACAAAGTCTGTATCTGCAAAGAATAGGACTGCTTGCGATAGATCGTCCGGTGATCCCGAACGCTTTAAAGGTACTGCTTCGGCTATGGCTGCCCATCGCTCATCAGACCAATCGTTAGGTTGCAGCAGGGCCCCGGGAGCGATTGCATTAACCCGAACTTCAGGGGCGAGTACGCGTGCCTGGATACGTGTGAGATGCGCCAGGCCCGCTTTTGAGACCGCATGCGCCGGGAACTCGGTCCATGGTTGGAATGCTGAAAGGTCCACGATGTTGACTACGGAACCCTGACTTTCCCTTAATAGATCTGCTGCTGCGCAAACAAGGAGGTGAGGCGCGCGACAATTAAGAGCCATCACAGAATCCCATTCGTCCACACCTAATTCTAATAGAGAGCTACTTTCAAAGCTTGCGGCAGAGTTCACTAGTAAATCCAGTTGACCAAACGTTTGCTGCACTGCTTCCACCACTATACTTGGTGTGTTTGGATCTCTGAGATCTGCCTGAACGAGTTCGCATCGGCACCCAAGGCCAGAGATGATCTTCTGTACCTCAATCGCCTGATCCACAGAGGAGTAGTACGTGATAACGAGATCATAACCTGCCTCAGCGAGCGCAATGCTAATTGCTCGACCAATGCGGATTGCCCCTCCAGTTACTAGCGCGATTTTATTGGAGTTCGGATTGCTCATTGAGACACTCATAATATCTGTAGGACCACTCTTGCTAGTCCTGTCACTGATCTTGAAACGGAAGGAGTCCTATGCCTGACCTTAACGGCAAGGTCGCAATCGTTACGGGAAGCTCCAAAGGTATTGGTTGTGCGATTGCCAAACACCTGGCTCGTGCGGGCGCATCTGTTGTCGTCAACTCGCGCTCTGTTAACGAAGCGCAAGTGGTATCTGATCAGATTGGGAATGGGTCGATCGCGATTTCTGCGGATGTAGGAGATCCATCAGCGTGCCAGGAGCTTATCAACGAGACGATAAAGCAGTTTGGCCGCCTTGATATACTGGTGAACAACGCCGGCCTGGGTATCATCAAGCCGATCTCGGAGATGACGATCGAAGAATGGCAAATTCAGATCAACGTAAACCTCGGTGGAGTGTTCTACTGCTCCAAGGCCGCACTGCCTCACCTCATCACAACTGGAGACGGATTCATTATCAACATTGCATCACTTGCTAGTAGAAATCCGTTTTCTGGAGGCACAGCCTACAACGCGAGTAAGTTTGGGGTGCTTGGCTTGACAGAGGCGATGATGTTGGACGTACGGTATGACGATGTTCGCGTATCGATTGTGATGCCGGGTAGTGTTAACACAGAGTTTCGCCATCGTGAACAGAGCCCGACACGTACCTGGAAGCTTGAGCCTGAAGACTGTGCAAGCGCAGTCATACAACTCTTGTCCTATCCTCGGGAAGCCCACGTAAGTCGCATAGAGATGCGCCCGAGCCAGCCTAGGAAAGGGTGATCAGAGTCTTGGGGCGCTCCCCTTTAATAGCAGCCTCCTTTAGATTTGAAGAGGCTCTTCAGTGATAGCCGAGGCGTACTCGTCATAGTGAATCAATAATAGGAGGCAGCTCTCCCATGCCTGACGGATACCGCATTGAAAAAGACTCTCTCGGCGAGATGAAAGTTCCCGAGGATGCTCTTTACGGTGCCCAAACCCAAAGAGCTGTCGAGAACTTTCCGATTAGTGGTCAGCTTTTCGGTCGACGCTTCATCGAAGCCCTAGGTCTCATCAAAAAGTCAGCTGCCGAAATTAATGCCGAACTCGGAACTCTAGATGAGAAGATTGCCAAGTCGGTGGCGATGGCCGCAGCCGAAGTTGCAGAGGGCAAGTGGGATAACCAGTTCATCGTTGATATCTACCAGACTGGTTCTGGCACCTCTACGAACATGAACATGAATGAGGTTGTGGCTTGTCGAGCATCCGAGCTTCACGGAGAAAAGGTGCACCCCAATGACCACGTGAACTTCGGCCAATCTTCGAACGATGTAATTCCAACGGCAATCCATGTGTCCGCAAAGGTATCAATCGAAGAAGAGCTCCTGCCGGCGCTTGAGCATCTAAGTACCGCTCTTACCGAAAAGGCAAACGTATTCGATGAAATCATAAAGTCAGGTCGTACCCATTTGATGGACGCGACACCAGTAAGGCTTGGCCAAGAGTTCAGCGGATATGCAGCTCAGGTTACCAAGGGTATTGATAGGGTTCGATCTACTTCGGCAGAACTCGAAGAGCTCGCTTTGGGTGGCACTGCAACTGGAACCGGGATCAATACTCATCCTGATTTTGCGAAAAAGGTGATTACCCGGATCGCAGATGCTACGGGGATTGCATTTCGCGAAGCCGATGATCATTTCGAAGCGCAGGGTTCGAAGGACGCGGCCGTCAGTGTGTCCGGTGCGCTCAACACAGTTGCCACCAGTCTTATGAAGATAGCCGACGATATCCGTTGGCTTGGGTCAGGACCGACATCCGGCATCCAAGAGTTGCGGTTGCCTGCAATACAGCCCGGCTCTTCGATTATGCCCGGTAAGGTTAATCCCGTAATGTCTGAGGCGATGATGATGGTGTGTGCAAGAGTGATGGGGAATCACACCACCATCACGATTGCCGGGAGTCGAGGGAATTTCGAGTTAAATGTGATGATGCCCGTACTGGCCCAGTCTCTTCTCGAATCTATCACTCTGATCGCAAACATTTCGCGCACATTTACTGATCGTTGTTTGGTTGGGATCGAAGCAAATTCTGAGCGGGCTAGGGAGTTGCTAGAAAAAAATCCTGCAATAGCGACAGCACTCAATCCTTACATCGGATATGACCAGGCGGCACTGGTTGCGAAGGATGCAACAGATCGTGGATTGAGTGTCAGAGAAATCGTACTCTCTAAAGAGTTGCTCCCAGAGGATAAGGTGAACGAGGCCTTAGATGTTCGGAGTATGACAGAACCGGGGTTGCCGGAAGAGTAAACGCTGTGTAGGTACTTCAAAGTTTTGAGTTTCGCTCAAGAACTCCTTCTATTAACGCCCCAAACAACGGGCCGCGGAGGTGACCGATATATTGCTAGAGTTGAGAGAATTATGAGTAGAGTCGGTGACGAGCTAGGTGCTCATGTATCCGCAAGCGGCGGTGTACAATTCGCTCCTGAACGGGCTGCAGAGATCGACGTGAACAACATACAACTGTTCACGAAACAGCCGAGTCGGTGGGCAGAACCAAAGATCGAGCAGGAAACAGCAGAGACCTTTAAGGCTGCCCGAGAGGAGTATGGAATTCGAATCGCAGGGGCTCACGACTCATATCTCATCAACCTCTCAACCCCTGACAAACGTCTGTGGCGTATGTCTCAACGTTGTTTCCAAGGCGAACTTGCGAGGTGTTGTCTATTAGGCCTGGACTTCATGGTAACTCATCCCGGCAACGCAACGGACGGTAATGAATCCGCAGGCTTAGAACGCAATGCACGTGGGGTGGCAGAGTCACTTAAGGCAGTCCAGGGCGGGACGCAGATACTGCTTGAGCTAACCGCTGGGTCAGGCACAAGTGTGGGAGCTACGTTCGAGAACCTACAGTCTATTATCGAGCAGATACCGGAGGACCAGCAACATAGACTTGGCATTTGTTTTGATACCTGCCACGCGTATTCAGCTGGCTATGATCTCGTAAACGACTATGACAGTGTGTGGGTGCGATTTGATGAGGTGATCGGTCTTGAGCGACTTGGCCTTATTCATATGAACGACTCGAAGCACCCGTTCGAGTCACGTAAGGATCGACACGAGAATATCGGACAAGGAACGCTTGGCCCTGAGCCCTTTCAGCGTATTATGCTCGACGAACGCCTAGGGCACGTGCCGAAGATTCTCGAGACACCAAAAGGTGACGAGGGCAATACAGCAGATATTGCAAACCTCGATTTATTGCGGGGTTTCCGAGCATCGGCCTAGGGCACTGGCTTTTTCTTCTCCTGCATTCTTAGCAACTGGTCCTGAACTTCAGCCTAATCTATATTCTCCAACGCGCATCGGGGGGTTCCATTATTGAGCCAACGCACCGAAGCCGGGACTGACTCTCAAGTCGGACGCTAGGCCCCGGAAGAGGGGAAAGCGGATTACTTGAGGAGGTCACCATAGATTCATCCCGGGCTTCAATAACTCCCCCTCCGTTGTGCATGAGAGGGCCGGCGCCTACGCACACTATGTGCAAGACGTCGGCCCTTTCGTTCCATAAGAATTGGGGTATGCCGGTCATGCATTTTAACTAGCGAATACGATGGATTTAGTCCGAATTACTAGAAAGGCTCACTTCAGCGCAGCGCATAGACTTTGCAGACCTGAGTGGTCTGAAGAGCGCAACGCCGAAGTCTTTGGGGATTGTTCAAATCCCAACTGGCACGGTCACAACTACGAATTAGTTGTAACGGTCGAAGGAGCTATCGATCCCGAGACAGGATTCGTTATGAATCTGAGGGAACTGAAAGATATTTTGGAAGAGAAGGTGGTCTCTGATATGGATCATCGGAATCTTAATATGGATGTACCATGGTTGTCCGAGGTAAACCCGACAACTGAAAACCTGGCAGTCTCGATCTGGAACCGGATCAGTGAATCACTCCCGTCAGGAGCTAATTTAGCCAGCGTTATAGTGAATGAGACGCCCCGGAACTCAGTAGAGTATAGGGGCCCCCCAAAGGATGGCCGATCATGAGCGATATTGCTGTTGAGCCTGCGAAGGTTTCTGATCTGTCAGCTGCTTCGTTTGAGGACTTGGTTGCCGAGATGATCCTCAGACTTGGTGATGATCCTGAGCGTGAAGGGATGCGTAAGACCCCCAAGCGAGTTGCTAAGTCACTGGCGTTTCTAACCGAAGGGTATCGTAAGCGTCCTCAAGAGGTGGTTGGTGACGCGCTTTACGAGCAGAGCCATCAAAATATGGTGCTCGTCAAAGACATTGAACTTTACTCATTATGCGAGCACCATCTCCTTCCGTTCTTTGGCAAGGCTCACATCGCTTACATACCTGACGGACATATATTGGGGCTATCAAAACTGGCTCGTTTGGTAGAGGTATATGCCAGGCGTTTTCAGGTTCAAGAAAGGCTGACTGAACAGATTGCGCAGGCAGTGTGGGAGACTACCAGGCCGCAGGGTGTCGCAGTCGTAGTCGAGGCCTATCACCTGTGTATGATGATGCGTGGAGTTCAGAAACAGAACTCGAAGACTATCACCTCAGCTATGAGAGGAGCTTTCCTCGAGGACCAACGCACTCGAGACGAGTTCTTGAGACTGACAACCAGCGCTCACGAACCACTCTGATGTCGGTAGGCCAGGTTCTTTCAAACCAAATTGCACTTATCACCGGTGCAAGCCGAGGTATCGGCCACGCTATAGCTACAAGGCTTGCTGAGGAAGGGGCGATCGTGTGGGGTATGGGTCGTGTCGAAGCCACATTAACTGAGTTGGCCTCTGCAACAGGTGGTAGCTCGCTTGTAGCGGATCTTTCAGATGATGCATCAGTTTGGAGTGCGCTTGAGAGGCTTACCGATGACATTGGACGCGCACCTGATATTGTTGTGAATTCAGCCGGTGTCTTTGGGCTCTCGTCTTGTGCTACAGAGTCGGTACTCGCGTTTGATGAAAGCCTTAGTGTGAATCTCCGGGGCACATTTTTGGTTGTGCGAAGTTTGCTTCCGGGAATGCTGGATCGCCGGAAGGGCCTGATTGTCAACATAGGTTCTGTATCGGGCCGGAAAGCTTACCGTGGGAATGCCGCATACTCTGCCTCTAAGTTCGGACTCAGAGGGTTTCACGAGGTTTTACTTGAGGAGATTCGTGGGACTGGTGTGCGCGCTACACTTGTTGAGCCAGCTGCGACCGACACTGCGTTATGGGATGGAATGGATCCGGACAATGACCCCGCTTTGCCCAACCGGAGTCAGATGATGCAACCTGGGGATGTCGCCGAAGCGGTGGCCTTTGTGGCGACTCGGCCCAACTCGGTAAGTATACCCCTTATGCAGATTGAGCCGGCGTGAGTAATCCAGCTTTTATTCTTGTCTTCCGGTACTCCTATCAGGCCTTTTATTTCTAAGATTATTTTCCGGTCAGGTGCATTGTGCACGTACTTGTTGCAGACAGGCTTACCTGCTCTAGGTGTGGGCCAGAGTTCGGCTTAATCCTTAGGGCTGACCAAACACACGACCGGAGGGTTACCGAAGGTGTGTTGGGATGTCCCAACTGCAGGGACCAGTATCCGATTACTGATGGATTCGGGGACCTGAGAGCTCCTCCTCGTCCTGAACTCCCGAAGGGACGAGTAGGAGATCCTGTGATAAGAACCCAAGAGGAAAGTGAGTACCTGTTGCCCCTATTGGGTATCATCCGGGGCCCTGCGACTGTGATACTTATTGGTGGACCCACTGTACTGGGTCCAGGCCTTGCGGCCTTGCTAGATGATATCCATGTGGTCGGCGTGGATGCGGATTTGGCAAGATGGCCTACTGACCCATCATGGAGTCGGATTGTTTCTTCGCCAGGAATACCATTTTTTTCTCGGTCACTTAGAGGGGTGGTGATCGATGGCAGACTTGACCGACATTGGTTCGAAGAGGCGGCAAGGGTGATTGCGCCAATGTCCAGAGTTGTTGTTGTCAACGCAGGTACAACCACGTCTGAGTGGCTTCAAGCTGCTGGGTTATCAATTATGGCTGATGAATCAGGAAGGGTCGTAGCCACAATTAGTTGAGGTATCAAGAAGTTGCGTTTCTCTCAGTAAAGATCCTACCTTCTAAGCATCCTACAGCCTAATACCCCGACCGCGTAGCCTGCTCACAGATGGCGTTCTGGAACAAGCTTTTCGGCGGCGGCAATCCGCAGCACGTCGACTACTACAACGAAGGCCTTGAACTCCTCGCGGATAAGAACTTCCACGAGGCGCTTACCTCTTTTCGCCTCGCTCTAAAGGAATCTGGGGGTGACACGGTCATCCTTCAGCAGATTGCGATCTGCTACACTCGGATCGGAATGATGGAGGAAGCAGCAAAAACCTATCGTCATGTTCTTCACAGGGATGCTTCCGCTGCAGGAGCACACTACGGCTTAGCATTTATTCTTCTTAACAGTGGTGACCCCGAAGGTGCCATCCAACACTTTGAGTTCTTTCTTGCCTGTGCACCGGACGACCCAGAAGCAAGTAGCCATGTTGATCACGCGCGCGCCACTCTTGCTGGCCTTCTAGGCGATCCGACTGATTCTCTCCCCGCACCCCCTCCTCCAGATGAACTTTTCTGATACTCGGAGCATCGGGCTTCGTTGGTCCGGTGACGCACTCGTTTTCACGGGAAGCACAGGTGATGGCCCTGAGATTTCCATAGATGGGGATAGCTCCCAGGGCCCCTCACCCATGGAACTCCTTCTCCTTTCTATTAGCGGATGTATGGCGATCGACCTGAGGGTGATCCTGGAGAAATCACGGGTACCCGTTGAATCACTTGAGATTGATGCTACGGGTGCGCGAGCGGGCGATGCGCCAAAGAAATACGAGTCAATTCAGCTTGTTTGTCGGATCACTGGTCCCAACGAAGAACATGAAAGCCAAGTACAGCGTGCCCTTGATCTGTCACGGGATAAATACTGCAGCGTACTGCATTCACTTAACCCAGAGATTAGTATGGATATTAGGGTTGAGCGCACGTAGAGCCGAATCAGAGGAATATATATGACGACCCTTAGCTACTTCGCGGATGAGTCAGTTCTTCCTACGTCGACACTTACTGAACTCTTTTTCAGGGCAGTGGACGAACACGCTTCTCGGGTTGCGTTTGAACGGATGGTGTCCGACGCAGAGTTGTCTGGCATCACATATAGTGAGGCCTTCACTGTCGTAAAAAAGGCGTCTGATGCGCTAGGGTCTCAAGGCATCGTTCGTGGTGATCGGGCGGCAATCCTCTCGGAGAATAGGCCTGAGTGGGCCTTGGCAGATTACGCATGTTTGTGTGCTGGGGTGATTGACGTACCTATTTATCCGACATTGACGCCTTCTCAAGTGGCTTATGCGCTCAAAGATTCAGGCGCGAAGCTCGTATTTGCATCCTCGTATGAGCAGGTGATAAAGGCGCTCGAGGCAGTAGAGGAGTGCCCCCAAGAAATCCAGATTGTCGTGTTCGATTCACTATCTGAGATGCCCGCTGGAGTGCTTTCGTGGGGAGAGTTCCTGGAACTAGGCGCAAAGGATTCTTCCTCGGCAGCATCCGATGAGGATTTTCGAAAAAGTGCTCTTGAAGCCCAGCCAGACGATGTGGCTACGATCATCTACACGTCAGGTACAACTGGTGACCCGAAAGGTGTAATGCTCACCCACAACAATATTTCTTCGAATGTAGAGGTCTGCAGCAGCCTGCTTCCAGTCGTAGCAGGAGCTGATAATACCGTCAGCTTCCTTCCCCTATCTCACATTTTGCAGAGGACTTCTGACTATCTGTTTTTCAGGACCGGTTGCCGGATTGGCTACCCTCGCTCCATCCCCACATTAATCCAAGACATGGGAGTTATCCGCCCAACAGTGGTCGTTTCTGTACCACGTATCTATGAAAAAATCTACAATAATGTGATGGGTGCGAGTGGCATCAAGAAAGCTTTGATTAACTGGGCGGCAGGTGTTGCAGACCGTGTTGCAGATCTGCGCCTCACTGGACGTGAGCCGTCAGGGGTGCTCGCACTTCAGTATGGACTTGCTGATAAGCTTGTCTTCTCGAAGGTGAAGGCTGGAGTGGGTGGCAAGGTAAGGCTATTTCTGAGTGGTGGTGGGCCCTTGGCCCCGGTACTGAATCGCTTTTTCTATTCGATTGGGCTCACCATCCTTGAAGGTTACGGGCTCACAGAGACCAGTCCCGTTACGAACGCGAATACGCTTGAGCACTTCCGGATAGGAAGCGTCGGCAAGCCAGCACCTGGCACGGAGGTCAAGATTGCTTCGGACGGTGAGATCTTGATCCGGGGACCACAAGTTATGAAGGGGTACTACAACAAACCCGAAGCCACTACTTCCGTGATTGATACCGAAGGATGGTTTGCGACGGGTGACATCGGTGAGATCGATGGCGAGGGGTTTCTTTATATCACAGATCGCAAGAAGGATCTCATAGTTACAGGCGGTGGCAAGAATGTCGCTCCACAGCCGATAGAGAATCGCCTAAAAACGAACGTATTTGTCGAGCAGGCTGTCATACTCGGGGACCGGCGCCCTTATCTAGTACTGCTCATCGTTCCCGCAGTAGAGCCCCTCCAGCAGTGGGCATCACAAAACGGTATTCAGTGGTCAAGTTTTGAAGAACTCGTTTCCAATCAAGAAGTTCTCTCTCATTTGGAACGTGAGACACTAGGGGAGCTCAGCGGTCTCGCATCCTTTGAGACCCCAAAGAAGATTGCGCTTCTATCAGAAGAACTCTCGATTGAAAACGGTATGCTTACACCTACTCTCAAGGTGAAACGGAGTTTGGTTGAAGAACGTTTCGAGGAAGTCATAGAGCAGCTTTATACCGGTGCTGTAGCAAATAAGACTGCCTCCTGAAACAATGAGTCCTACGGTATCGACTCAAGAAGTTGTCACTCTACTGACGGCCGCCCCAGGGATGGAAGAAGCTCAGCGGATCGCGCGAGCGCTTGTGAGCGAACGCCTTGCAGCGTGTGCCAATATCATTCCAGAGGTTTCGTCAATTTACTGGTGGGAGGGGCAAGTACAGGACGAGCAAGAAGCGATGCTTATCATTAAGACGACCCCAACCCAAGTCGATGCATTAGAAGCAAGATTAGTTGAACTCCACCCATACGATGTTCCTGAATTGCTCTCAATTCCGGTAACTGGTGGACATCCGCCCTACATTGCCTGGGTTGGTTCTGAGGTGGAGGAATAAGAGATGCCGAGTAGGAGCTCCGTGAAGAAGTCGGTGGCCGGAAAAGAGGCTGTTGAAGAAACTGCAGCTACGGAAGCGCAGACCGAGCTGCTCCCGGCTAAAGATGAGGATCTAAACGACGATTCTGGCTACGAAGAACTAGGCGAGAACACAATCCAGATCGTAGTCGATGACCAGTCTTACGAAGACCTTGATATAGCCGATACAGAGGACGCGCTTTTCGAGCCAGAGGATTCGCCGCCACAGGATGAGCGGCTGGGTCGAGCCCGAGATCTTGTGCAGGAGGCCCAGATCGGGAATGCGATCGAGCTCTACCGTGATATCCTGGCTGATAGCCCTAGGAATGTGAAGGCGCGTAATAATCTCGGGGTTCTCTATGATGAACTCGGTCATCCCGAATTAGCACTAGAACAATTTGAGGCTGCGGTGGGCATCGATCCTCAAAATATCGAGGTGCTCACCAACTACGGGTCGGCATTGGCAGTGCTAGCAAGGTATGGGGAGGCCGAACAGTTACTACTTCGAGCAGTAGACATCGATCCGGATAGCGTGGTCGTGCGAGCTAGCGTAGGGATCCTCAATTTTCGGCGTGGGGCTTATGCTGCCGCGGAGTTGGAACTGCGCTGGGTTTGCGAGCAGGATCGTGAATCGGCGCGTGCGTTCTACTATCACGGCGAAACTCTCAATAGGCTCGGCCGTTTCGATGATGCGCTTGTAGCACTAGAGCGGGCCACAGTCTTAGATCCAAAAAACTCCAGAGCCTTCTACACGTTGGGGCACCTCTATGATCGCAAACACATGATTGAAGAAGCGGCACTCATGTACCGGCAAGCTCGGGAATTACAGCGAAAATGAACTACATTTAACCGAGTTAACGCGGATGAGGTTAGGGATTATTCGACGGAGATACGGATGTTGGATTCGATAAAGAAATTCTTTTCCTCTTCCATGAGTCCTCTGGAAGAGTCTGATCCCGAAGAGAACAAGAAGGACATCCGTTTGGCAGCGTGCGCCCTTCTGCTCGAGCTTGCTTACGCAGATGAAGAGTTCACTGAGGACGAGAGAGAGCACCTGGAGTTTGCGATCCGGAGGCAATATGGACTTGAACCCACTCAAGCTACGCAGCTCATAGGGCTAGCAGAGGAAGCTCGCGCGGGGGCAGTGGACCTATGGCAGTTTACAAGTTTGATAGCTGAACACTACTCGGTCGGTCAGAAAATGGTGCTAGCAGAGATCATGTGGGGTCTTGTGTACTCCGATGGAGAATTGGCCGATAAGGAGCAGCACCTCATGAGAAAGATTTCCCACCTGCTCAAACTCGAACCCGGATACCTGACCCTAGCTCGCAAGCGAGCAGAAGATATCAGAGATAGTGCTCTAATCGACGATGAATAGGAACTCTTCTCGACTAACTGACCTGGGGGTGACAGGTTGAAGTATCCCCGACATATTTCCGCGTCTATCCCCTATCCCTCTTTCTTACCTCAGCCATGAGTAATTTGGTGCCCGGCGGATACCTGTTTACCCACGCTATATTTTGGCTGGTTGTAGGCCTTGTTGCAGTGGGTACTAATGCGGTTGCAATCATTTTGTCTATTGGACTAGGATTGCTCGCCTTCGAGACTATAACAAAGAACTGATTCGCAGGTTGCTGTGATCCTCGCACTAAAGATCCTCGGTGGGCTTTTGGCTTTCGCGCTCGGAGTATGGTTTGGGTTACCGGGGCGCTATTCCCAGACTGTAGAGGAGATTGAGGAAAGTATGGATCGGGGCTCGGGACGCCGAAAAAAGGTCAAGCGCCACTTCACTCCGATGGCATGGCTTCAGCGTAATATTAAAGTGCGTACTTCCCGGGGAGCTGGGTCTCGCCGTGCGCGCGGCTTTCGGGTGGACTTGCCTGACGAGTAACTCAGCAGTTACCGGCATCATCTTGTAGCTCTCTTCTAACCCAAGATCTAAAGAGAAGTATCAACCATCATCTCCTGCGATGGTTGAATAGGCCGCGTACTGGAAATGAGAGGCTATCAATCGAAATTGTGCCGACGACCTCGAACAAGGCTTGAACTGGCAGTACCGGACCTGATTCTGTGCCTGTGATTATCTCTGAAGTTAAGACTTCTAGTGTCCCAACAACCGATGTGTTAGGAGAGGAAAGGGCCCATGATACCGGCAGGTCCCGTCGAGCTGGTTGGTAAGCACTCATTTGGACCCAATCAATTCTGAGTGAGGGCCATTGTACTTCTTCAGAATCGAGCCGACCCCACCCACGGTAGTTTGGTGGAGTCTCAATATCGTGTTCCATATCTCCTTGGACTATGATCTGCAGAGAGTCCCCGGAGATTAAGAATGCCCAGTCACCACGCACTGGTGTGTTAGATGAATTAAAGCGTGACATATCGAGTACGATTCCATCCGATCGTTCTTCACCCAGGAAGAGAGACGCCTCTAGAAGTCGTAATCGCTCTTCGCGCGGACCGCCCCATTGGGTGACTGACCTACCAAGGGCAAGTTCCAGATTCCGTGGCCCATCCCTGAAAATGATACCGTCTACTCTGTCCCTTTCTCCGACAACGATTCGAAAGGTTCGATAGGGAAGAATGCGGGCAGGATACCGAGTCGGAGGGGTTTGCCATCGCTCAGTCAAGAACGGTTCCCAAGTACCGCTTCGGTTGACCCATCCACGTGCTTCCCTGAAAACCGTATTCGAGTCCGGTATCGTTTCTAGTAGCCAGGGTACCAAGAGTAGACTGTCTGCAGTTGTTGTCATAAAAACAAAGCTTCTCTCATAGGATGCCCCTGAAAATCCAGTCTCGTTAACCATTGTTTGAGTACCCGATAAATCTTCGGCTGGTGCTGGCTCATCCGGACTGCACGCAGAGAGTGAAATCGCTAACGAAGGGATAGCGACTCCAAACAGAATGGTCTTCACGCATTAACCCCAATTTGACTTAGGATTTGGTCAGGACGTGCGGAAAGTTCCCGATCAAGAAGACGCAGGAAGCTCGATATCCTCCGGCGATTCCGACCCCAATCCCACTTCTTTTGGCGGGAGGTAGACCTCAGGTCTACTCGGGTTTGACCGTTCTCATCAAGTCCGATCGAGATTCTGACGTCATCTTTGTGTTTCCATGGACGCCTTAGGACCTCTGCTACGATCACGCCAGTTTGGTCGTCGATATAGAGTACAGACCAGCCTCGCATTTGTTTATTAGAGACTTTCAATGCTGCCTTCCAGACTCCGTCGAATGGGATTGCGTAGGTGCGCCCCCGAAGTCTCCGGTCTGCCGCCGATCTATCGGTGTGAGCGTGATCGCCTGAAAGGCTCTGCAAAACCCACTTCAATGGACGAGAAAATCCAACTGCCGACCTTCAGTATCTCCATATGAGATCAGTGTTCTGAGGTTGATCATTCTATCACATCAGAGGTGGAGTGTGGGTCTAAGATTACAAGAAAATGTTCACTTGAAACTATCTATAGTGTGGCGTCAACTTGTGCCCTTGGCTACTCGGAACACAATAAAATCTCCGAATAGTGGGACGGTTGCATGACCTCTCCGGCAAGGATCGATATCTTTAGATCGTTCATCAGTAAGCCACATTCGAATTTCGACATTCATGCAAGAATCTGAACTGATTCACGACTGGAATAGATCTAGCCCCACATTTGATTGGGCAAGCGTGACAGGTGTTCACGTGAATGATGAAACGTTGAGGGACGGACTGCAGAATCCTTCTGTCGTAGATCCACCCATCAGTGACAAGATCCGCTTACTTCACCTGATGGATGATTTGGGTATCTATTCCGCAAATATCGGTCTACCGGGAGCAGGCCCTCGGGCCGTAGATACGGTGACGGCACTGGCAACGGAGATTGTGAGCACGGGACTCTCCATCCGTGCGAACGCGGCAGCACGGACCACTGTTGCGGACATTCGCCCGATTGTAGAGGTCAGCCAGAGCGTGGGGCTTCCCATTCAGGTGTGCGCGTTCATAGGAAGTTCTCCAATCCGTAAATATGCTGAGGATTGGACCTTAGATCAGATGCTTGGGAAGGTAGAAGAAGCAGTAACTTTTGCAGTGACGGAAGGGCTATCTGTGATGATGGTCACGGAAGATACAACGAGAGCAAAACCCGAGGACCTCAAACGTCTTTATAGTCGGGCGATCGAACTTGGTGCAGAAAGAATCTGCCTATCTGACACTGTAGGACACGCTACACCGGATGGGGTAAGGGCTCTGGTGCGTTTTATGATTGAGGAGGTCATAGAGCCTTCAGGCAGAGAGATAGGGGTCGATTGGCATGGACATCGTGACCGGGGCTTTGCTATAGCGAACGCACTCGCGGCAATAGAGGCGGGAGCGACACGGATACACGCAACAGCACTCGGACTTGGCGAGCGATGTGGGAATACAGAGATGGAACTCCTATTGGTTAATCTAGAGCTACTAGGAGTAACTAATGCAGACCTATCTATCCTTCCAGAATATTGTCGTTTAGCAGCGAATATGTGCCATGTCCCGCTCATCCACTCATCCCCGGTTGTGGGTCGAGATGCCTTCCGCACCGGCACTGGTGTCCATGCGGCAGCAATCATGAAAGCTGAGGCCAAGGGCGACACTTGGTTAGCGGACAGAATCTATTCGAGCGTTCCTGCGTCACTGGTTGGTCGAGAGCAGGTCATCGAAGTTGGACCTATGTCAGGCCAATCGAACGTAAGGCACTGGCTTCGGAGGCACGGATACGAGGACGAGGAGAGCTTAGTAGAGAGAATTTTCGAGGCGTCCAAGAAGACGGACCACACTCTTACAGAAGAGGAACTTGAGGATCTCTGCCGCGGCACTTAAGCCCAGGATACAGCTATCAACTGCTCATCAGGGGAAAGTTACTTAACAGCTAAATGAAAAGGCTCGTCAATGATAGTAGGGAACCCGGTTCCGAGGTTACTTCCGGGGGTCAAAGAATTCTAGTCGTAGAGGACGAACCTGATATTGCTGCTCTCATTGGCTACCAACTGACGCGCGCGGGCTTCAGGGTTGAAACTACTTTGAATGGGGTCGAAGCCCTTAGGGCAGTTGCACGAGATATCCCGGACCTCATCGTTCTGGACCGTATGCTTCCTGGTATTAGTGGTGACGAAGTTTTAGGCCGCTTGAAGGATGATCCAGAAACGAAAGGAGTCCCTGTCCTGGTATTGACTGCCAAGAAGGAACAAGAAGAGCGCATTGCAGGTTTGGAGTTAGGCGCTGACGATTACTTAACTAAACCATTCAGTCCACGAGAGCTGGTGCTCCGGGTTCAGGCTATCTTGAGACGGGCACAGGAACCTGGAGGAGCATCTGCGGGATCGAGGGTTCTCCGAGTGGGCCTCATTCATATGGATGTTAGCGCGATGCAGGTCTCGGTTGCGGGTGAAGACGTATCCCTGACGCCGACAGAGTTCAGATTGCTCGGTGCACTCCTAGAGTCCCGTGAGCGAACACTAAGCAGAAGGCAACTCTTGGAAAAAGCTTGGGATGTTGAGGCTGATGTATCGGATCGACTTGAAACACGCACAGTTGACATGCATGTGCAGCGCCTACGAGCGAAGCTCGGTGAAGCTGGTGATTCCATTCAGACTGTGCGGGGATTTGGTTATCGCCTAAAGAAGGATCTGGAATAGTTTTCTTGATCGGTATTACTAGAAATTCAGGTTTATTCTCCATTGTATTTAATGCCCAACCTAGAAGTGCACTCGAGGGTGCCGCACCCATAAGGCTGTAGCCCGTATGCGCATAAGGATCCAACATCCTCTATTTGCCGCTTTTTTGGGCGTCATCGGGCTTCTTTTAGTCCTCATTGTGCTACTAGTAAGCAGTGGACTCAGAGTTGGCCTGGCTGGTCTGTTGGCCATGCTCGTTGCTCTCGCGGCAGCTTATATGATCAGTATCGCTCTAACGAGCCCACTGGTACTCTTGGCAAAGCGGGCAAGGCAGTTCAGTAAAGGGGATTACTCGGTGAGAGTTCCGGATGCGAAGGTCACGGAGCTTCAAGATGTTGCAGATGCGTTCAATGCACTCACTGCTGAACTCCAGTCTCGGTTTACGGAGTTGGGACATGAGCGTGAAGAAACGCAGACACTCATTGATTGCATGGCGGAAGGTGTTATTGCACTCAGTGAAGATGCCAGGGTAGTCCGTATGAATCGGAGTGCCCGTGCGCTTCTCGAGTTACCAGATATACCGGATTTGTCTCCAATCAGCTCTGTGGTTGGAGACAATAAACTGCGTTCTATAATGGAGGACTCCGTAATCAGGCCAGGCAATTCAGATGAAGTTGAGGTCAATGGGCGACACTTACTGGTCTCATCGCGGGCCTTGGATCCAGGGGGTACCGTCACAACGTTGTTAGATATCAGTGAAATTCGCCGGCTTGAACAAGTAAGACGTGACTTTGTAGCAAACGCATCACATGAATTGAAAACACCCCTTACCTCGATTCGGGGGTATGCGGAAACACTGCTTGATGATGACCCGCCAGAGAAGCTCACATTGGAGTTTCTTACCTCGATTCGTAAGAACACGCTCCGACTGGAGCACCTGGTAGAGGACCTCCTAGATCTATCTAAGTTGGAATCAGGTGGATGGACTGGGCGCCGAGAGTCAGTGGATACGAAGGAGGTAGCAGAAGAGGCATGGCAGGTGGTAAGAGATATCGAAGACAAGGACGGGATTGCCTTCGATATCTTGGGGGACTTCAGTGTCATGGGTGATCGCGAGGGGCTATTTCATGTCTTTAGAAACTTGCTCGAGAATTCTATTCGGCATACCGATAGCGGGGGCTCAATAAATGTTTCTATGGCATTGACCCAAGATTCTATGGTTGAGGTGGTGATCTCAGATGATGGTGAAGGAATTCCTGCTGAGTCATTACCACGTATTTTTGAGCGTTTCTATCGAGCTGATTCTGCTAGAGCCAGAGACTTTGGGGGGACGGGCCTTGGATTAGCGATTGTTCGGCACCTAGTATCGGAAATGGGCGGAGAGGTTGTAGCGGAGAGCCAACTCGGTCAGGGGACAACAGTTCGATTCACCGTGCCGGCGGGATAGGTCATCGTGCAGTTTTACAACACTATTCTCAGAGAGAGTCGTTGTATTTTGGGGCTATCGGGGAAGGCACTGAGTCAGAAGTAAAGGTAGGTCTGGACCCTGAACGACATCTCTGTGTCACCCGACTGGGGCGAGTATACATCAAGGTTCGCGCCGATTTTGCTTTTGCCCTGTAGGTAAAACATCAACCCTGGCGTGACGACGGTCCCTGCATTCTTGCCAAGAGCCGTGTCTGGGTCACCAAAGCTCAGCCGCAGTAGAGGCTCAATTCCAGCCAACCGACCACTTTTTTCGGAGTAATACGAGGCTACAATCTGAGTAGTCAGAAATGTTGCTTCATTGTGGCTTGAATCCAAAGACTTCCAGTTATCTCCGCGGATTACTGATGCTTGGATGTGAGCGCCATCTCTCCAAGTCCCAAATTCTAGATCTGCACCCCAGGCGACTCCCCGTGCTGTTTTCGTGTCCACTCCCCTTTCTGTTCTCGTATCCACCAACGGAAACAGGTAGTCATGAACACCCAGCTGTGCAGAAAAGGTGACCTTGTCGGATGCAGCGAGGCTGAGACGTCCTGAGTATGATTTGGCGTCATTTTCATCGGATACGTTGATTCCAGTCCCGTTTGTGAGGGTGAACTGGTAGCTCACACGACCTGAAGATCCATCAATCTTGATACCCTGATCTCGCTCGGCGTACCTTAATGTTTCTGTGAGTCTTGAGTAAGAGCAGATGCCTGACACCCCAGAACAGCCCGAGACTCCTTCAACACGAGCGTCTCGTTCGATGATTGAAAGGTCGGTTGAGCTTGATAGTTCAAAGATATCAAATGCACGTTTGAACTGACCCGCTGAAACTCGGAACTTGCTTGAGAATCCGAGTCTCACGTACACATCTTGAAGAGCGATCTTCCCACGTGCGAAGTCTGGTTGAATACGGGCAGAAACAAAATCGTTTAATGTTATGTCAGCGATTAAGCGAACACGCCGCAGAAAGAAATTATCTTCCACATCACTAACTGATGAGGCGGCATATTGAGCGTGAACCCTCCCTCCGATTTGAATCGAGGATGCTCTTGAAGAGATCTCGAACTGAGCCTCAGTAGCGGTGGGAACCGTGAGGACTGTTAGTGCGAGTGTAAGAAAGCCCCAACGATTTTTCATGAATCCGTTATCTCCAAAAAGGAAAATAGCATCTTTTGCTCATATAGAGTTTGCGGCGTTGACGTAACGGATCGCCGGATATCGCGTAACAAAACCGTCACAGAAATCCTGGCATGTACTGATGATATAGCACTGAATTATGTCGAGTTCTCAAAGTATGCCTCGAACAAGCCTTGATAGACAATAATAATTTCTCGATTCAAGCACAGATATCCGGCTGATACAATCGA
>CAWVZF010000004.1:0-47121 GCA_963934665.1 uncultured bacterium
TCCACACTCCACGCAGGTGCAGGAATGCCTTCCTTGCTTCTGAAAGATCCACCTCTATCTGCTCAATATCAGCTCCGCCTGTTTCTAGACCCAGGGCAGCAGAGCGGCATACTTCCGCGATTTCCGGATCGATTCCCAGCCCAGCCACGTCAGGACAGTACCCGAAACGAAGTCCATCAATCTGGACCTCTCGTATACCGCTACTGAAATCCCGGCCTTGTATCGACTGACTCCTCGGAGATCGCGGATCAGACCCTGCCATGACTTGAAGGGCTAGTGCCACATCTTCGGCAGTACGTGCCATCGGTCCGCTAACCGAGAGTTCATCCCAAAGCCACTCAGTCGGGTGTGTCGGCACTAGGCCAGGTGAAGGGCGGAGCCCAACAAGGCCGCAGAACGAAGCTGGAATCCTCAGCGATCCGCCGAGATCACTCCCCTCGGCAATCCCGATCATGCCACTCGCGAGTGCAGCAGCCCCACCACCTGTCGAACCTCCCGAGGTGCGCTCCGGGTTCCACGGGTTACGAGTGCGACCAAATACCTCGTTAAACGTGCTGGCCCCTGCCCCGAACTCTGGCGTGTTGGTCTTACCGACAATGATCGCACCTTCACTACGAAGGCGCTGCACTATGATTGCATCCTCCGTAGGAATGTGATCTGAAAATATCGGTGATCCATATGTGGTCCGCAGACCCGCCACAGGGGTTAAATCCTTGATACCGACAGGGGCACCACAAAGCACGTGTGTATCCGAGTCAGATTTTATTGACGCTTCCAAGGTACGAGCGTCTTCAATCGCCTGCTCATTCAGTGTAACAACAGCATTAAGGGTCGGATTGCAACGCTCTATACGATCTAATGAAGCTTTGACGACCTCCACTGGAGAGATCTGACGTGCCTTCACTAGTGCCACTATCTCGGTGGCAGAAAGTGCGGCAAGGTCCCCTAGGGTCATGTCAAAACTCCGTTTCTTCAGGACCGTCAGTGATCGGCCATAAAGCCTAACTCAAAAATACATCTTAGGGGTTGGCTAGACCCGTGGTCCACGAAAAACGACGCCCACAATATTTCATCCCCAAGCGACCTAAGACGTCCTTAGGCCTTATCATATCTCCAGGCTGATCCGTCTTATTTGACTCCACCCATCAGTCTCTTCACCCGCGGGCTCACAATTATTGCGAAGATCCCAACTCCACCCGATATAATTGCAACTGTGCGGAAGAGTTCTGCAGAAGCCATCGTCGCGAGTTGGCCTGCCATAAGACCAGCGAACAGGTTTCCGAGTGCGGCCCCCACAAACCATATGCCCATCATCTGACCAACTCTTCTTTCAGGAGAGAGTTTTGTGATCGCAGAAAGTCCGATGGGTGAAATGCAGAGTTCCCCAACTGTGTGAAAGAAATAAGTGACGACTAGCCAGGCTGGTGATACAAGATTATCGGGGGACGAGTTGGCTGCGCCCCAGGCGATGACAAAGAAACCAACTGCAAGCCCTAAAAGGCCTAATCCGGCCTTCATTGGAAGGGACGGATCCTTATTCCGGCCTTCTAGCCACACCCAGATCGAACCAAATACCGGTGCCAATAAGATGATAAAGAGAGCATTCACTGATTGAAGCTGTGAAGCCTGAATTTCTAGGGCGCCATTGAATAAGCTTAGGTTCGTCGAGTCACGAGCGAACAGGTTCAACGAAGTCCCTGCTTGCTCGAAGCCGGACCAAAAAACAGCAATCAGTAAGAAGAGCCAAAAGATGACACCCATCCTTTTGTTCTCTTCCACCGTATGCCCCCCCCGGGTCCATACGTACACGAAATAAACGGCGACCAATAGCAGCACTGAATAGCCCAAATAAGTCGCGATCTGCGTGAGTGTAAGGGCTATGGTGCCGACTGAAACCATATAGCTGAACACCATGACCGCAGCGACCGCAGTGAAGAAGATCTTAAAGAATGTAGCGGACTTGTCAGCAACCTGTTCCGGTGTGTCATCGGTCTTGAGAAGACCAATGTTTCCGATGTGTTTCATTCCGGCTCGATACTGGATGAGCCCCAGAATCATGCCGACTCCCGCAGCGCCGAATCCGTAGTGCCAGTTTATCCCCTCCCCCAAATACCCGGTAATCAAAGGACCGAAAAAGGCACCAAGGTTGATACCCATGTAGTAAATGGAGAAACCAGCATCACGGCGTGCGCCACCTTCAGGGTAGAGCTCACCGACAATTGTGCTGACGTTGGGCTTAAGCAGACCTGTCCCGCAAATGATGAATACGAGTCCTAGAAAGAACGTGACATTTGAAGGAATGGCCATCGTGAAGTGACCGGCCGCGATAATCCAGCCACCTACCCAAATAGCCTTGCGCTGACCCCATAGGTTATCCGCAATCCAACCACCGGGCAGTGCCAGGATATATACGAGGCTCGTATATAGACCGTAGATCGCACCTGCAGTCGCTACGTCATAACCGAGACCGGGATTGGTTTCGATCGTAGCAGTTGTCATGAAAAGCGTTAGCAGAGCGCGCATCCCATAGTACGAGAAGCGCTCCCACATCTCAGTGAAGAAGAGCGTGGAAAGCCCTATTGGGTGACCGAAGAAGGTCCTAGAGGTCGTCACGTTGTTGAGCTCCTGTTTACGGCCCCCCTGCAAGGCCCGCTCGGAGGTTTCGCTTTATGCCAAGGCATACTCATAGATCAAGAGGGTACACTGGGAACGAGAATGGCGCACGCAATGAACCATCACTAGCCTGTCCCCGGCTGCTACATCCTACCCCAAGCTGCCCTGAGCTCTGCTAAGCTTTGCGGGGAGCCAACGAACAACTCTTCCGGGTAGGTCCGGTATTGAGCCATGTCTCGGTAGATTGCGTCAGCCTCGTAAAGATTGACACCGAGGCCAGCAAGGAACTGCAGGCGCAGGTTGCGATCTCGCGTGATCTCGGCATCAGCAAGCCATGGATCGATCTCAGGCTTCTTAGCAGCGAATGTCGCCATCAATTGGGGTGCTGAATAGAAACCCACTTCGGATAGAGACCGTGCTACAGTCGCGTATTCAGGAGTGCTCAGCTTCTCGTCTATGGCATCGAGATCGATTGGCGTTGGCTCTTGCTGCGCAAGCATTACGACGTCGTAGCCCTGTCCCTGATTAAGGTTCGCGAAAACCATTCCGTGTGGGAAAACCTCCAGAAACGTTGCGACCTCACTCTTCACCGCCTCAAGAGTACTTTCATAGAGCTGCACAAATACAGTAATCACTCCACCTGGGTTGAGATGCTCTCGAGCTTCGAGCCAGAATTCGGTGGTGTAGAGCGTCGCAGCTCCCTTCACCCAGGGGTCGAAAGGATCCGAAGTGATCGCGTCGAATTTCTTGTCAGTCGTCAGGAGATAATGCCGGGCATCATCGATGACTACTTCAGTCTTAGGATTGTCGACAACGTTGAAGTTGTGCTCTCCGAAGTGCCTGGATACAACCTCCGGCACCAAAGGCTCAATCTCTACGATCGTGAGCTCTTCTACGGCTGGATCTACACTGACCGCTCCGGCAGTCACTCCGGCCCCACAGCCGATTACCATAACCGACTTCGCTTGGAGTGGTACGAGTGTCGTCAGGTGTCCCAGCATTCGCTGGAGACGCATATCCTGTGGTTCACTCGATGCCTGCACTTTCCCAGCGTTGTGGTAATTCCGGATACCGCCACCTAGATCAGATACGGCCATCGACGAATTCATGCCCTCACCCACATAAACCCAATCGAAATACTCCGCACTTCGTTGGTACGTCGCTGCGTAACGGCCGTAACCCACCAGTAGCTCCGGTACCGGAGCCACCGACCAAGCCAAAACCACTGTGCTTATAAGAATACCGGCACCTCTTAAGAAACTTTTGCTCTGTATCCTGACAACACCCGAGTAATTCCTATCTGTAACCAGAAGAATGAACGCTCCGAATGCCGCACTCACGATCATTATGCGCTGTGTCGTTTGGGTGCCCAGTGATCCAATCAACACCAGGGAGGTCAGAAGTGCGCCAACAATCGCCCCTACTGTGTTGGCTGCGTAAACCCTTCCAACGAGGCGACCGGGGTCCTGACCTTTTTTTGCAACCGCTGCAAGCGCCAAAGGAAAGCTTGCACCCCACAAAGCCGCTGCCGGCAGAGCAGTGAGCACGGCGCGCATAAAGTCAAACTGGAAATTGTACCAAGGCCTGATAGCGAAGTCCGGACTAACTGGCCAATAAGGCAGAGCTTGGGTAAGTAAATACGCTGCCCATGCCAAGCCGACCACGACAAGAAACTGTGTCCATCCGAGGGCATAACGAGCGTTCTGTACAAAGCGTGCCAGAATAGACCCTACGGCACTCCCGATCCCAATCCCAAACAGGAAAGAGGCCAGTATCAGTGAGAAGGTATAAGTGGTACCACCGAAGTTCAGTGTCATGAGTCGAGTCCAGACGACCTCAGCTCCGAGAGCTGTCGCTCCGGATAACCCGATTACAAAGAGGACTGACTTCGAGCCCGGTGACATTTGCACCGTGTCCGCACTCTCACTTTGCCGTCCTGCCTCATAGGCAGTGAGTTTCGCAAGGAATAAAGCGAGTATGGTCACCAACACATTGAGCCCCACCGCAGCATAAGTGGCAACACTCACATCATGAAGCCGGAGCAAGTAGAAACCAGCCAATAGACAACCCAGGACAGCACCGAAGGTGTTGCCTCCATAAAAGAACCCAAGCCACGACACACCTTTCGGTGTAGTCTCGACCCATCGGGAGATCGCGGGGAGGGTGGCCCCCATCATGATCGTGGGAGGAAGCAGGAAAAGAGCACAAAAAGATGCTCGTACCATAAGTCCAGCCATTCCCGGACCACCAATCGACGTATATAGACCGCCTACATACGGCAGTAGCCATAGAACGAGCAGTCCGAAAATGCCGATTCCGACTTCGAGCATGGCGTAGACTCGGAGCGGATGCCTATCCGTCCCGATAACCTTTGAGAGGCCAATGCTTCCTATGCACATGCCACCCATGAAGGTACCCAGCAAGACACCCAGTGATATGGCAGACGAGCCAACGATGAGTGAGAGCATCTGAAACCAGACGATCTCGTAGATTAGAGCCGCACAGCCACTACCAATAAAAAGAATGACCAGCAATGGTAAGTAGCGGTCTGACGGGGATATTGACCGAGCAGAGTCGATTTTTTCGGTTGTCATGTGGTTCTTATGCCTCCTGCTGCGATCGGCAGCCTACGGTAGTGGCGGCTTGAAGACAACGTGTTCCCGGAGAGCGTTAGCTTTAGGAAGGGCAGAGAGTCAGAGTATGGGAGGGGTCCTGCAGGACTGTCTTAGAGAATGTGCAACCCTAGAAGGGGTATGAAGCAAACATGGAAGGATCAGAGAGTTCGTTCGTTAGGATCTTGCTCCCAAAGCATCTCATGAGTCTATCATGATTGGAATTATCGAGTTCCTAGTCGAGAACCCAATCTTACTGATCCCCTTATTACTGATCGTCGCAGTCGTTCTTTTTGCGGTAATCAAGAAACTCTTGAAGCTGTTGGCGATCGCAACAATCGCCGGCGTACTCTACGTCCTGCTCGTTGACTACTTTGGATAGCTCTGAAGAAACCGAACAACTGGGCACTAAAAACAATCAAAAGGTGAGTAACCTCGTAACGTTGAAGCCTAACCTCCAATACTTCGGCTTGAACTGATAAGGTGTACCGCCAAGAACTTGAGTCGGATTCATTCTGTACTGATTCGTGAGTACGATCTTAAAGAAGTGACCGCCAGTCTCGATTTCGATCCCGAGGGTTCCACTATCGTACTCAAGGTCAGGACGGCGCCTATTGATAATCCACTCTCCAAGCAGACTCACCTGCTCTGAGATGTACGCCTGCCCGTGAATACCTAAAGCAAAAGTAGTCTCTGGCTCGGTATCCTGAATGCGGGGATTTCTTAGGACTGTTGGCACAAGCCCAATCCCTAAGCGATCTCCGATTAGAGCATTGAGCATTACTTGGGCGTAAGCCTGGGATTCATTGTCGCCCGCTCCACTCTCACCGGGATCCGACATATTCCAAGCAAAACCTCCCATTACACCGATCATCACTGGGACGGACTCAGTGCCGCCGTCTAAGAGGCGAGCCTTAGCATTTAATTCGAGGTTGTCGTCAATATTGGTGCGTACGACACCAACCATAGCGCGATCAGAAACCGCATAGGCGAGTCCAAGACGGTTTGCTACTGGACCATCCAGGCCCCACAGGGCCTGGAATCCCTCTGCTACCGGAGGAAAAAACCTGTGAGATATCTCAAAGAGCCATGCGCCCTTGGAGATGGTCTGTGCCGTGGGAAGATTCGCGCTTTGTTGTGAGTGAAAGACCGTGGGAGGCACGATTACTGGTTGCTCACGTCTCTCGAAGCGGTCTGGCCGTTGTTGCGCTGAACCGAGCATTGGGAGCGAGGCGGCGTAAATCATGACCATACTGATCGCCCTGCGGGCGTGCTCAGTTCTCACTATCAAGCTCTACAGGTTCCAAAATAAAATTGAGTTCCATACGGATTTCATTATTCAATTTCAGGAACATGAGTTTGGGAATTTCAATGTCATGATCCGATAAGAATACTGAGAACGAGCAGTTGGCCCGGTACCCCTCATTTACCGTAGCCAAATTGCAGATCAATGTCCGCTCCTTTTCTACACCATGGATCCCCAGTATGCCCTGGGTTGTCACCTGAAACATCTCCCCCGGAAGAGAGACCACCTGTTCGATCGTGCCTCCGAATGCAGCGTAAGGGTATCGGTCAACTTCGAGGTAACTATCCCGCATCTGGCGATCACGCATCCCGATTCCCGTATCCAGACTCGCTAAATCCACTTCGAAGTATATTTCAGATTCAGCTCCACCGGTGCGATCCGTCAGTTCCTCGGTATTGAGTAAAACCAATCCGTCTACCCGTCCCGTAGTGCCCTCGAACTCATCTATCACAGTTCTCGAAGTAAAACGCACAAATCGATCAGATTCGAGAGCAACTTGATAGGCTTGTTGGCCCGACAAAACGGTAGTCCCAACAAATATCCCGACAAGCAAGAGGCTTATCGCATGGGCTATCCGGGTTGGCAACTGACAGCTCAAGTTAATCCAAGCATTCAGCCCCTCGAGAATGTCAGTTATTCGGCGCACCTGTATTGATCCAGTTCTTAATATTTGTCAGGTCGACATTATCTAGAGCGCTACCGCCTATGGGCATTCTGTTGCCGTTACCGCTTCCTTGGCGGTTTTCCAGCTTCTTCACGAGATAGCTGTTCTCAGCGTCATTAGGGATAACATAGACTTCACCTGACATTGGCGAAGTCACGTTAACAAGACGCGCATGATTTGCGGATGCAGACGTGCTTATCGTCAGACCACCTGCTCCGTTGCCGTGACAGTTGCTACCTGCACAACCTCGTCGCGTAAATATTTCAGTAATGTCATCGGCAAACGAGGGATTAGCCTTGATAGTTCGAGTGCCGGGCGGCGTTCCGCCTTCACCGGGATCCGTAGGGCTGTCACTCGCGGAACAAGCAGCCAATAGAACACAGATGAGAACAGGATGGAGCACTCGGTGTAAGATTTTCATGGCCCAACTCCCTTGCCGCCGGTCATTACTGACGGACATGTTCGCCAGCGAATCAGCTTGTTCCTAGTCACCACCGAACGCCACAGGCGCTAAATGGAAACCTTGAAGTCCTACAACCCTGCCACGGGAGAGATCCTCGGTGAAGTGGAAATCACTCCTGCGGTGGAGGTCCCTAATATCGTCGCGAGAGCCAAGGCTGCTCAACTTGCCTGGGGTGACCTTGGCCTAGAAGGTCGTGCGGAACTGATCAGGGCTACAGCAGACATCTTCGTCGATCGAGTGCAGGAACATGGTGAACTCATGACAAAAGAAATGGGCAAGCCTCTTAAAGAAGCGATTGGTGAAGCCAAATCACTCGGATGGGGGATCGAGGAAGAGTTAGCTGAGATTACTGAAGCACTGAAGCCGGAAGTCGTCGAAGATCGACGCCTCAGGTCGATTGTCTATCATGATCCACTCGGGGTGGTCGGTGCGATCACACCGTGGAATTTCCCGATGTCGATGCCAGCCTGGATGATCCTCCCCTCCTTGGCGGCTGGCAACACAGTGGTATTCAAGCCATCCGAGGAAACGCCACTCTGCGGTCAAGCATATGCAGATGTACTCAATGAAGTTTTACCCAATGACGTGCTGATCGTTATCCACGGTGCCGATGACCAAGGCAAGGCAATCGTTCAATCCGATGTCGACATGATTGCATTCACCGGCTCTCGAGAGGCTGGTAAGCATATCATGCGCGAAGCAAGTGGAACGTTGAAGAGGGTTGTACTGGAGCTAGGAGGCAAAGACCCTATGATCGTTCTTGGAGACGCGGACATCACGAGGGCAGCTAAATTTGCGGCGTCGAATTCTTTCCGGAACGCTGGGCAGGTGTGCATCTCGACCGAGCGAATCTTTGTGATGGACTCTGTCGCACAAGAGTTTGAGCATGCGCTTACCGAAATCGCTTCCGTGATGACCGTCGGTAGTGGGATGGAGGATGCGGATGTAGGCCCGATGGTGAATGGTCACCAACGCGACCACGTGCTCGGGCAGGTAGAGTCAGCGATCGCAGGTGGTGCTGAAGTCCTGGCCGGAGGTGATGGGCACTATGATAATTTCGTCATCCCAACCGTACTGGGAAATGTCACTGACGAAATGGACATCGCCAACGCAGAGACATTCGGACCGGTGGCCTGTGTCACACGCGTATCGTCCGTAGACGAAGCTGTAACAAAAGCGAATGACACCCACTTTGGTCTGGGTGCGGTCGTCTTTGGTGGAGACTCAGAAGAGACCGCAGAAGTTGCACGACGTCTCACGGCAGGAATGATCGGTATCAATTCCCCACCCGGTGGTGCAGTCGGTACTCCGTGGGTTGGTGCCAGACAGAGTGGATTTGGATTCCACAAATCACCTGATGGACATAAGCAATTTACTCAGACCCGTGTCGTGACCACCCGAGCATAGATCCCTGATGAATCTACAAACAGCCAAGATCTCCCTACTCATTGCACTCATTATAGGTCTCACTAACTGCGGCTCGGATGGCACGGGACCAGATGCCGGTGGCAACTCAGTATCGATCTCCAGAACATCTGTCACCCTCACTTTCCTGGGCGAAACGACTCAACTGACGGCTACAGTGCGCAATAGCAAGAACGAGCCTGTCAGCGGGCAGGTAGCCTGGTCTAGTGATGCTCCCACTGTAGCAACTGTGAGTTCCAACGGGCTGGTCACGGCGATCGGTAATGGCCAAGCGACACTAACAGCAACCGCCGGAGGCCTGTCTGCTACCGCATCCGCGACAGTGCAGCAGGTTCCCACCAGCTTATCGGTTATATCAGGAAACGCCCAGACTGACACAGTTGGCCAACTGCTTGTGGAACCGCTGGTTGTTCGCGCCGAAGATCAAGGTGGCACTGCGATATCAGCAGTAAGCATCAACTTCTCGGTCAGCCAAGGCGGGGGATCATTAAGTGAAACAAGCGTAACTAGTAGTGGTGACGGAGAAGCCTCAACGAGCTGGACCCTAGGTACAACGTCTGGTACCCAAACTGTGACCGCCCTAATCGAGGGAAGCGAGAGCGGGAAAGCTGATTTCTCTGCTACTGCGACACCCGGTCCAGCGACTGCATTCAACAAGGAGTCTGGAGATCAGCAGACTGGGAAAAATGACCGCGCCCTACCCGAACCTGTCGTGGCTGCAGTGAAAGACGAATTTGGAAATGGAATCGCTAGCATCCCGGTCACTTTTACTGTGACCGATGGCGGCGGGTCTATCAGTCCTGCAGATAGCGTGACGGCAGAAACGGGCACAGCCGAAGGTATCTGGACCATGGGCGTTGTTGGCACCAATACACTCACCGCGAGCACCGCTGGGTTCCCTGACCTTGAGTTCACAGCCACGGCAGAACTCTATGTTGCGAGGGCTGATCTCACCGTCAGTACTATGACAGTCAGCCCTGCCAACGCAACTGCTTTCCAGGATCTCACTGTAACAGCGACAATCACGAACTCAGGTGATTTCACCACTGGCGCAGCCTTTGATGTCCAACTTCTACTCGACAACGTCCAGGCCGGAAATACAACCGTTTCTGAGCTCGCGGACAGCACGGAGACCCAAGTCAGTTTCGACGTTGGTAGGCTCGCCTCTGGCCCACATATATTTCAGGTGGTCATCGATCCAAATAACGATATCGACGAACACGATGAGGCTAACAACTCTGCAGGACGAAATGCCCCAGTTCTAGCTGCAACCGAATTGGTCGCGGGAACTCCAGTCAGGGGCCTTTCGCTTCCCGACAGCATGGAACTCCTCTTTAACCTTGAGCTACCCTCATCAAGCAATCTCTTGATTTCGACGTCTGGTGGCTCGGGTGATCTTGATCTCTACGTCCACCAAGGCCAACGACCAGCGCACCGAGATGATTACAAGTGCCAGTCGGGAAGCCCGATTTCTACGGAATCATGCACCTTTAATGACGCCGAGCCAGGGATCTACCACATCCTGCTCTTCGCGTGGGATCAGTTCTCCAATGTGACACTCGAGGCAAGAGTTGGAGGTGATCCCGAACCCTTCAATATTGAGCTTGTCTTCCTGAGCGGGGGGACCACGGAACAGGACGATGCTTTCCGGACCTCAGCTGAGCAATGGGAGAGTATCATCAAAGACGATATTTACGACTTCTCCTTTGTGAATAATCCTGCAGCAGCAAACGAATGTGTCTCGGGACAGCAAGCGATCAGTGACGTTGTTGACGATGTGAGGATCTATGTCAGTATCAGGGATATCGATGGCCCGCAGCCCATATTGGGTCGAGCCGGGCCGTGCTATATACGAGGCCTTTCGGACCATCCTATCGTCGGAATGATGGAATTCGACATTTACGATTTCGATCGTATAACCGACCAGGGACTTCTCATACCGGTTGTGCTCCATGAGATGGGTCATGTGCTGGGTATTGGAACGATTTGGGATAATAGAGATCTGCTGATGAATCCATCCGCTGTAACCCCATCTGCAGATACTCATTTCAAGGGGATGCATGCCATCACAGCCTTCGATGATGCAGGAGGAGTGAGCTATACAGGTGGACAAAAGGTGCCAGTGGAAAACGAGGCTGGCCCAGGTTCACAAGATTCACACTGGAGAGAGGCCGTGTTCGGAGCCGAGCTCATGAGTCCCTTTGTTAACAACGGGGTCCAGAATCCACTAAGCCGTATTACGATTCAGTCGTTGGCGGACCTTGGTTACGGGGTTGATGTGAGTCAGGGTGAGCCCTACTCCCTGCCCCTTGCGGCAAACCTGGTGAGCCCGGACCGCGGACCAGGTATCGACCTCCGTGATGATATTCGCAGAGGATCAATCTTGGTTGTCGGGCCGAAGAAGCGATGACACTGATGTCCACCCCTAGCTAAGCTTAGCTCAATCGGACTCCCTCTCTAGCGTCCGGGTCAAGCACGTCGGGCCCCCAAATCCCTTCCTACTAATCTCGGCACCGAGGTAGGTATGAACCTCAACACCCGCTGCCTCTAAACGCCGCCTCGTCTCGCTATTTCCTTCAACGGCCAAAACAACACCTGGGGCGATGGTGAGGACATTACATCCCATTGAGGGTTCATACTCTTCATGTGGGACTTCAATCAATTGGTAACCACGTTCTAGAAGTTCTCGGTGGAAAAACGCCGGAAGTAGCGGCGGGTAAACGAGCAATAAATCCTCAGAGACCGGACTCACAACGGACATGAGATGGAAGACGTCACCCAACCCACTCCAGTCTGGCAAGGGCATCTCGAGCACCTCAACCGTCCCTGTAAGGATTTTCTGAAGTTGCAGAACCCCCTGATGATTTGTCCGTTTACCGCGACCCACGGCGAGTGTGGCGCCATCGAGCCACACTGCGTCGCCTCCTTCGAGGGTACCCGGACTTTCTATCATACCGGCAACACGAATCTCAAGACGGGCATACTCATTGGCATGGGCGGCTGGCTCTACAGCACGAGACTCCTTCCCCATCCGACATAGAACCGCACCCGCATTCGTGACGACCGAAGGATCCCGCATATAGATCGAATCCAGACCAAGGTCTCTACCCTCAGCCCATTCAACGGTCACCCCTAAACCTTCAAGCTGAATCGCTAGGGCATCGGACTCTCGGCAAGCCTCCTCATAAACTGGCGGACCCGAATAGTTGAGATCTTTCCACTGCTCGGCGATCCTGCCCGGTGCGATGAAGGCATCACGGGCATGTTTCATTAAGACACGCCGGAGTGGTGACACATCGGACTGATACATCTGGCCTCCAACACAATGCACTGTATAGCAGGAATACTGGACAAGCATAACGCTATATACTCCGACCTCAACGCTCAGACACACCGCTTAGAATAGAAGGAAATCAGCACTTTTGAGTGTCGTCACGACCCTTGGGCTTCTATGGTTCTGCGTTGTCTTAACTCTGAGAGGTAAGAGGAATGACCCACGACGAGTACATCAGCTATGACGGTAGTGGCCTCGCTAAACTCGTCCGGGGAAAAGAGGTGGAGCCATCAGACCTCCTCGACCTAGCACTCGAACGAGTTTCGGTCCTAAATCGTGAGGTTAATGCAGTCGTGAGGCTGATGGAGGAGGACGCTCGCGCAGCAGCCCAGAACTACAAGGCAGATGGAGTATTCAGCGGGGTTCCCTTCCTTGCGAAGGATTTGGGAAGCCATTTCGCCGGACACCCAACTTCAGCCGGAAGTCGGCTCACCAAGGATATCTTTGCCGAGCGAGATACAGAGCTTGTCCGCAGGCTTCGAGCCACCGGAGTATCCATCTTCGGAAAAACGAACCTACCTGAATTTGGACTCACCCCCTATACCGAACCCGAGTTATGGGGCGCCTGCAAGAACCCGTGGGATCTCGCTCGAACCCCTGGAGGATCAAGTGGTGGTTCGGGAGCCGCAGTCGCTGCTGGCTTTGCTCCAATGGCAGGGGCTGGAGATGGTGGTGGTTCAATCCGGATCCCGGCTTCATGCTGCGGCCTCTTCGGCCTCAAGCCTACACGAGGCCGTACCCCAACAGGACCCTCACGGGGACAAGTTTGGCGAGGTGCAACAGTCGAACACATTCTTTCTCGCTCCGTGAGAGACAGTGCAATAATGCTAGATATGACACATGGTGCTGACCCTGGCGCTCCCTATGAAATCACCTTGCCCGAAGATCCATTTGCGGAAGAAGTCAGGCGTGGTCCTGGTCGCCTTCGGATCGCTTGGACAACAAAGCCCATCCTAGGTTCAGAGGTGCACCCAGATTGTATCAGCGCCGTTGAAGAGGCTGTCAAACTTCTCGAAGAGTTGGGACACGAACTCATTGAGACTGAGCCTCAAATCGATGGCAAGGGCTTCGCCCGTGCCTTTATGCTGATGGTCGCAAGCGAAGTGGGTGCCGATATTCACGACGCTGAAACCGTGCTCGGTCGGAGAGCGAGGCTTGGGGAACTGGAGCCGGCTACACGGGTCCTCAGGCTACTCTCAAAGTCACTCTCTGCTAGAGAATTCAGCAGCGCCCTGCGCCTTCTCGAGCACGAAGCACGATCTGTGGGAGCATTCTTCGAAAACCACGACATGTTACTGACACCCACCATAGCCACACCTCCCGCAAGAATCGGTGAACTAACTCCAACCCCTACGGAACAATTGCAGCTTCGCACGCTGGGGCTAATCGGATCAGGACGGTTGGTGAAAATGATTGGCTTACTCGACGAGGTAGCCAAGCACGCATTCGACTTCACTCCCTGGACGCCCGTCTTCAACGTCACAGGGCAACCAGCGATGTCTGTACCACTACATTGGAATCCGGATGGGCTACCCGTCGGTGTCCACTTCGTAGCTCGTTTCGGTGCTGAAGCCACCTTATTCCGACTGGCTGGACAACTTGAACGCGCCCGGCCCTGGTTCGATCGGCTACCCGAAATCGCTAAGAATATAGCGAACGCCTAAAGCACGGTCCTGACCCCTACCGCCCTCTCAACATCCCCCCTGAGAGATCACTTTCTTGGACGTCTCTAGTCCAAGGGTTTTGCCTTTCAATATCCCAGGGACACCCTCTTCCATCCATACAGGAGCAGGTGCATCCATCAGGTAATGGTCAAAGAATTGTTGCATCCGAGTGGTCCAGTCCTTTTGATTCTGAGTCTTTCGGAGCCCGTGTGGCTCCCCGTTGTAGTTAAGCAACCACACCGGCTTACTTAATCTCCGGAGCGCCACAAAGAACTCTATTCCCTGTTCCCAAGGCACCGCCGTATCCTCGTCATTATGCATCATGAGGATTGGCGTCTCAATCTTGTCTGCAGTGAAAATCGGCGAGTTCTCTAAGTACCTGAGGGGCTTATCCCAAAGTGATCCACCAATCCGGCTCTGTGTCCGTTCATACTGGAACATTCGGCTCATCCCGGTACCCCAGCGAATTCCTCCATACGCACTCACCATGTTAACCACAGGGGCTCCTGCTTCAGCCGCGGCGAACAAATTTGTACGTGTAACCATATAGGCGATTTGATATCCCCCCCAAGAGTGACCCTGTACTCCAATACGTTCCCGGTCCACAAAGCCCTGACCGACTAATTCCAAAACACCAGGGACTACAGCATCCAAAGCGCTTTCCCCGGGATAACCAATCATGTAGGGGATGTCGGGGACAAAGAGCAGATATCCCCGGCTAACGTAAAAACTACGATTAATAGAAGACCCACCTGGAGCAGGTACCGTGTAGGAATGCAGGCCATCTGAGGAGCGCTCATAGAAGTACACCATCATAGGGTACTCTTTATCAGCATCGAACCCTTCTGGCTTGTATAGTATTCCCTGAAGCGGAATTCCGTCGTTTGAAGACCACTCGACCAACTCGGCTGAACCCCACAAGTACTGGTCTTGTTGCGGGTTCGCATCCGTAATCTTACGAGCACCCATGAAATCTTCATCCGCTACCCAGATATCAGGAAACTCCTGGAAGGTCGAGCGTGTGTAGATATAAACATCCTCTTCCTCTGCCTTACGTACCCCGCCGAAACTCGCATCCTCCATCATGAGTCGTTCAGGTTCTCTGGCTCCATCAAAACGATCCCGATAAAAGCCATTCGCTTTCGTATAAATCTCGAATGCGTTGAGGTAGACATCCGAGTCTGTTGGCACGAACGGGTTATCAGAATCCATATCTATGACTCTGAACCGAGTATCGGTGTCTCGGCCTAAACCCTCGGTGAGATTTCTAGGATCCGTCTCACCCATGGGGTCAATCGCCCAAATGTCGAACTGATCATAGACTACAAACGCCTCGTCACCCTCTGTCCACCCTGCAGCACCATAGGAGCGTAACGCGTCTGGGTGATCATCAAGGATGTCGTGGAACGGAACGTTGAGAGGGGCAGTTAGATTCTTGGTTTCCCCTGTCTCGGTGCTCGTCACAAACCATGCCTTTTCGAAACCATCCCATCTTGTCACATAGGAGCCGCCGGGAGAGAGGTTGCCACCACCACGAATCATCTCGGCAATACCCCGTCGCGAGCCATTTCTAACATCGACCAGGAATAGGTCCGAGTAACGACCGTCCCATGATACCAGTTGTCTATAGGCGAGATTGCTCGTTCCCAAGGCAATACTACCATCTCCGTTCTCGCCAACCGCAACTGTGGGAAGATCCTCAGTCTCTAATTGCACAATTTCACCACTCTCCATATCTAGCATTGCAGAGTAGGTACGTCCTCTCTCATCCTCAGCCTGTAGGAGTTGCATCGGCTGTAGGAAAGGATCTTTCCAGTTCCATATGTCTACGACAACACGCTCATCGTCAGGTGTGTCGTCCTCTGGCTCGGGCTCAGGCACGAGTCTTGTACCGAAAAAGACACGTTCCCCCGATTTTGAAAATGACACTTCACCATCCTCACTCGGCGCCCACCCCACTGGCAATCCATCCGAGCCCAGTCGCGCGCGGTCTATTGCTGTGCCGCCAGCCGAGGTATAAAGAGAGAAGCGCGGAGCTTCTCGATCTCTATCATCGCGATCGGTCAAGAACGCTGCCAATCCTTCATCTGAAACAACCAGCTGTATATAGCGGCCCTCGCCGGTAGTTACTTCTTCCACTGGGCCACCCGAAGGAACTTCAAAGACCCCATCCGCGGCCCCATCGTCTCCTGACGAAGTGAAGAATAGGCTTGAGCCATCAGCAGCGAAGTCGTAGCTCACCACATTCTCAAAACTCTGCTCCTGCCCAGAACTGAGTTCCCGTAGCACCAACGAACTACCGTCATCCGTGCGGGGAGCTTCATTCGCCTCATCATCTTCGCCTTCTTCTGGATCTCCCTCTTCCTCCTCGTCCGCAGCGTCTTCCTCTTCTAGCAAGTATGCAATCCGGTCACTCGCATCTTCTGGCATACTGAACGATTGCACTCTCTCTCGGTGAAAAGTGGACAAGTCCGACAAACTCACCACAACCAATGAATCCGTTGATTCTGCGTCCTCGTCTTCGTCTGAAGAGTCTTCCATTGGGCTAATAAGAGCTATCAGATGTTCGGCATCCGCCGTAAAGCGTGCAGAATTACCTCGCTCAATCTCTAGTGAGCGGGTATCGCCAAGGCTCCGCAGCACTAGAGTGGCCTCTCCATCTCCTGGCACCAGCCTATAGGCAAGCCACAGACCATCACTGGAAACAGCAACATTTTGGATTCGATTCCAAATGTCATAGTCAGCGTGATCAAGTGCGCGTTTTTGCTGTGCCCCAAGGGAGGTAGCTCCGGTAATAATGAGCAGGGATGCTAGAGCTGGAATGGCGATCTTCATGGTTTCATCTATCCAAGGCCTGTGTGTAAGAAGCACGGTACCGAGCACTCTGACACACGGCAACGGCCCTGCCTAGGCATAGATCGGCAATTATTCTCTTTGATCGGCTAAATCTTGTAACTCTGGCGAGGTCTGCACATCGCACGCAGGTTTCTTGCTACTCAGTTTCCAAATGCCTGGAGCACCGCGCATGGAACAGCGCTCCTTATCAGTATCAGCAGTTTTTGCCTTCCTCCTCCTGCCCTCTGTTCTGCTTGCTCAAGGAACAGCCAATGGCGAGTGGCACGTCTATGGTGGAGACGCCGCCCATACGCGGTATACGCCGCTAGACCAAATCGATGCGTCTAATGCATCTGATCTTGAAATCGTATGGCGTTGGAATGCTAGGAACTTTGGACCAAACCCATTTGCTCAGACACAGGCGACACCATTGATGATCAATGGTGTGCTTTATGCTACAGCAGGGAGACGTCGCAGCGTGGTCGCAATCGACCCTGGGACCGGCGAAACCTTATGGACTTGGAGAATGGACGAAGGGGAACGCCTCCAAGCAGCCCCTCGACCAAATTCGGGCCGAGGAGTCGCATATTGGGAAGACCCAGATGGAAATGGTCGAATCTTGGTTGTCACCCCAGGATATCATTTGGTCGCCCTCGATCCGGATACCGGATACGAGGTTGAGAGCTTTGGTGAGCAAGGAATCGTAGACCTCATGGAGAACCACAGGGCTCGTGACGGTATCGAGATGGTCGGTTCTATCGGAGCAAGTTCCACGGCAACCGTCGTCGGTGACGTGATCGTTGTTGGATCGGCACACCATGTGGGTGCGCGACCACCATCCAGGGTTAACACCCCTGGTGATGTCCGTGGGTACGATGCTGCCACAGGAAATCTTCTTTGGACATTCCATACCATCCCAGAACCAGGGGAACTGGGCGTTGATACATGGGAAAATGATTCTTGGTCCTACACAGGTAACGCGGCCGTCTGGGCACAAATGTCACATGACCCTGAAACTGGTTTTGTTTACCTGCCTACAGAAGCTCCCACCGGTGACTACTACGGTGGGCATAGGCATGGAGACAACCTTTTTTCGACCAGCATCGTGTGCCTGGATTCGAAAACCGGTGAGCGTGTGTGGCACTTTCAGACAATCCACCACGATATCTGGGACTGGGACAATCCCTCTGCACCAATACTCGCAGATCTCGTGATCGAAGGAGTAGAACGCAAGATCGTAGCTCTGATCACGAAACAGGGCTTCGTGTTCGTGTTCGATCGAATAACGGGGGAGCCAATCTGGCCAATTGAAGAAAGACCTGTACCTCAGACTGATACTCCAGGTGAGTGGACGTCTCCAACACAGCCATTTCCAACCAAACCCGCACCTTTTGACAGACAGGGCTTTAGCGAAGACGATCTCATTGATTTCACACCAGAGATCAGGGCCCGAGCAGCCGAAGTGGCTAGCCAATACCGGATGGGACCAATCTATGCACCACCTTCCTTGGCTAATCACCCTGATGGCACGAGAGGGATGCTTTCGCTGCCTACATCTACAGGTGGGTCGAACTGGGAGGGTGGAGCGCTGGATCCGGAAACTGGTCACCTCTATATAGGGTCCTATACGAGGGCGACTGTGCTAGCTCTTGTAGAGGGTGGTAACCGCTCCGATATGGATTACATCAGAGGTGGTGGCGGAGCACAAGTAGCTCCGGGCGTTTCAATCGTAAAACCCCCATGGGGACGGATTACCGCGATCGACCTTACAACCGGTGAACACGCCTGGATGATCGCTAACGGTGATACACGCCCCCGGATTGCCCAAGCTCTTGAGCTCGAGCTTGCAGACCTCCCTAGGACTGGCAAGCCGTCACGTGCCGGCTTGCTTGTGACAAGCACCCTGCTATTCGCAGGCGAAGGAACATCGGGTGATCCGGTTTTCAGAGCTCACGACAAGGCAACCGGAAATATCTTGGCAGAAATTGAGATCCCAGGTACTCAAGTTGGGCTACCGATGTCGTACATGTACGAGGGTAAGCAGTACGTAGTGGTTGCGATCGGAAGAAGGGGCCAACCAGCTGAGATTATCGCACTCGCATTACCTGACGAGGAATAGCCTTTGAAAATGAGATGACGGAGGAAGTTTAGCAGCCAACCAGCTCGATGCTGTCGGGTCCGTTCGGTACCACACAAATGAATTCAAAGGGCTCATCACCCTCGTCAGCCTTATAGTTGTGCGGAACACCCGCCGGGATATAGACCACATCTCCGGCTTTCACATGGTGTGTGCCTTCCCCGATTTGAACTTGAGCGGCTCCCCTGAGAACATATTGCTCGTGCTCTACAGTGTTGGTATGCATGGGCATACCCCCACCAGGTTCCATTATAAAACGTCGCATCGCAAAATTTGGGCCCTCATCAGCCCCGATAAGGACCTGACGTTTCGTCCCGGTTCCAGCCGCTACATCTTCGGTGGGCAGGCTATCCACGCTTCTAACCGACATGATCACTCCTAGTCTTGATATGGCGGCATAAATTGCCAACTGCGATGCTATGCCACCAATCTAGGGGTGTAACCTAGCAAACGCGCAATCGTGAGGACTCGAGTGATAAAGCATGGGTGCCAACTAAGCTTCCTGATTCTCTTCAGCTGTATTTCTGCTTGCGCCGAATCGACTCGGGAACAAGTCGGACCGGATGTGCGAACGCCTAAGGTCTTGGTGATCGGGATTGACGGCATTCGACCTGATGTCTTGATGGATGTGAATACGCCTAACATCGATAAACTGGCAGCAGAAGGTTTTCTTTCGAACCACGCGATAACGGGCTATCCCTCGGTAAGCGGGCCAGGTTGGTCTTCTATGCTCAATGGTGTGTGGCCGGATAAGCACGGTGTGACAGACAACTCGTTTGAGGGTGAGCGCTACATTGATTTTCCCGATTTCTTAACCCGGATCGAGCAGATTCGACCCGAATTGGAAACATTTGCAGTCACAGACTGGGCACCACTCGGTCACTCCGATCAGGGCAGTCCACCTATAAGCGATGCGGTAGACGTTAAGCTCGTCCTCGACGGCTATGAGTTGGGCTGGGCTGAGGCCGACGCGAAGTCTGTCCAACTCGCAGTAGAGCAGTTAGAAAATTCAAATCCTGATGCTCTCTTTGTCTACCTCGGCAATCCGGATGAAATCAGCCATGAGCATAGCTCAATAGGATCGGAGTACCGAGATGCAATAGCACTAGCAGATAAACATGTTGGCATACTTATGAAAGCAATTCACGACCGTGTTACCTATGCTGAGGAAGATTGGCTAGTTCTCTCAAGCACAGATCACGGGAGACGCTCCGACGGTGGGCACGGCGGAAACAGTGACGAGGAACGCACGATTTACTTCCTGGCAAACGGACCTTCAGTAGTTACACCAATCCTTCCGGACTCGACCTTCATTGTAGACATAGCGGTCACTGCCCTCACCCACCTTAAGATTCAAATCGACCCTTCCTGGCAATTAGACGGAAAACCAGTCGGAATCCGCTAGGCGTAGCTGTTAGCTGTCGAACTCGGGTAACTGGGCTTACTGCGGGACAGATCGATACCGACCAATCCTTAGTGGTGGAGCGATTGTATAGAAGAAGTGCAAGCGATTTTCACCATCCACAATCACGTTGGATGTCTGTTGTTTAGTTTTTGGGTAATCACGGCCTTGCTCATTCTCGATTACCAACACCTCGCCCTCCTCCAAATCACTACTGAGAGCATCCACCGCTCTTTCAAGTTTGTCGAGCAACTGCTGCTCTGTCTGGTCCTGTACGTCGCCCTCAGCTTCGGCAACAATTTCACGGGTCTCGACCAACTCATATTCCAAACGGAAGCTATCTGCCCCGATAGACCTCTGGTGGTTCCGGCGAAACCCCACTTCGTTCAACGCCTTGGAGTCGAAGTTTAATTCAATACTCTGGAAGGACACTCCGTATTTCCTGAAGATCATCTATACCCTTAACTAGCAATTTGCTTGTGTTAATAGTCAGTGGGTTTCATGACTCGGGATCCAAAAGAGCTTCGAGTTCCTCGGCCGTGAGATCATCAGTCGATCGCGATCCCAGACCCTGTGGGGATCGGGTTTTACTCTTCTTCTTTGCGGCTGCAGTCGATTCGGCCCTTGGTGCGCCGGAGTAGTCATACTCTGCAATGTGGACTCGGGTTAGCTCTCTCCCCAACCGATGCTCCAGGCTCTTCAGTGCGCCCAGATCAGCGCCTGTCACAAAGGTTACTGCCGTACCAGTTGCACCAGCCCTCCCCGTGCGTCCGATGCGGTGCACGTAGTCCTCTGGATCTAGTGGTATATCGTAATTGACTACGTGGCTGATCCCGTCAACGTCGAGTCCCCTCTGTGCGACATCGGTTGCGACCAACACCCTTACCTTACCTTGGGCAAAGCGCTCCAGCGCTCGTGTTCGGTGCTGCATCCGGCGGTTGGAGTGTAATACATCAGTCCGGATATCTTCACGCTGTAGCCGCGCATCTAGTACATCAGCACCAGCTTTCGTGCGCGTGAAAACAAGAACCTGATCCCAGCCCGGTTCCTTCAGAAGCGCAGCCAAGAGATCTGGTTTTTTCTCTGGCTTAACCGAGTAAAAAATCTCCTCGATCCCCTCTGCGGTTGTCCCTGGAGGAGTAGCTTCAACCCAGATTGCTTCTCTGGTGATACGGAGTGCCAGATCATGCACACCGTTCGGCATCGTTGCACTGAAGAGCATAGTCTGCCGCTTCTTGGGCATCCCCCTGAGGGCTTCCTCTATTTGAGGCCTAAAACCCATATCAAGCATACGATCAGCCTCGTCGAGCACGAGATAATTAACATTACTCAAGTCGACACGCTTTGAATGAGCATGGTCTATGAAGCGCCCGGGGGTTGCAACAATCACCTCGAATCCTGACTCCAAAGCCTCGATCTGAGGCCCATACCCGACCCCACCGAAAATTGCGGCAGTCCTGATATTCGTCCCCATGGCAAGTGAAACCGTATCGTCAGCAACTTGCTGTGCCAATTCACGTGTTGGGCATAGGACAAGCACCTGTAGGCCAGCTCCCGCACGTAGCCGTTCCAAGGCCGGTATCATGAACGCCCCTGTCTTACCGGTTCCCGTCTGGGCAATCCCCACTACATCCGTACCCGCCAAACCCGGCGGAATTGCTTCAGCTTGAATCGGAGTGGGAACTGTCCATCCGAGTGCTTCGATCGCACCAAGACGTTGTTCTGAAAGATCTAAGTCCGTAAAGGTGTTAACACACAATATTGTGGTCTCACTATCTATCCGAAGGTTTGGGCACCAATGGTTTTTTATTGGAAAGCCCGATTGAGAGAAAAGTAACGAGCTTCCTTGCCAGGGGTGTAACGCAATAACAACTTGGCCGCGCTATAAGCTGGATTATGATGACCTACACCTTCGCAACTACTGATCTAGCAACCCGGTGGATACAAGCTTGAACGAAGCCCCTAAAACCTCTGTACTCTTTGTGTGCCTTGGAAACATCTGCCGTTCCCCGCTGGCTGAAGGGATCTTTAGATCCCTTGTAGAAGAAGAAGGACTAGGCGATCACTTCGCGATTGACTCTGCAGGGACAGGCGCATGGCATGTCGGAGAGAGACCCGACGGTCGAGCTTCACTCGTAGCTCAACAACACGGGATCAATCTGGATTCTCGGGCCCGACAGGTTCAGATAGAAGACTTTGAACGCTTTGATTATATGATCGCTATGGACCGCGAGAACCTAAGGGCGCTGGAGGAACTGAGGTCAGAAACCAACAGCGACACCCAAATCACACTCCTTTGCTCCCATGACTCCAATGGTGAGAATGGGGACGAGATCCCTGATCCCTACTATGGTGGGGCCAGCGGCTTCGAAAATGTCTACCAACTGGTGCACCAATCCTGCAAGGGATTGCTTCAACAACTTCGCGCTGCTTGATAGCCCTACTATCAGTGTAGATGTAGTAGCACTACGTCCCGTGTATTATCAGGGGACGTCGCCGAGAGGAAGAAAGTTGATCTGTGATAGCTAGCGAGACCGGACCTCAAGTCATCATTGTGGGAGCCGGCCCCGGCGGAGCGGTGCTCAGTTTTCTGCTCGTCCAGTCTGGTGTTTGTACACCAACCGAGGAACGCTCCTTAAAGCGAGACAGCCCTTACCGCCCTCCTAGACGGCAGCTCCAGGTCTGGCCATCGCTACAATCCTCTCGAATGCCTCTTCAATCAAAGCATCCGCTGCTGCAAAGCTGAGTCTCACCCACCGGTCATCACCAAATGCAGCACCCGGTACAAGCGCTACACCTTGTTCTTGCAGGAGCCTCGAGCACCAAGCCGTAGCATCACCTTCATCTGCTTCAAAAAGTCCGTCCACGCGAAAATAGAGGTAAAAAGCCCCCTCGGGTCGAATGTACGGGACATCAGGGAGAAGTTGATCCATTAGGGTGACGACAAGGTCGCGCCGGCGTCGAAAGGCGACCCCCATTTCAGCGATCGCCGAAGAAGCTGCCTCCACATTACTAAACGCTTCCACAGCCGCTACTTGAGAAGGAGTAGCTGTATTGGATGTGATCTGACTCTGAAGTGCAGTGAACTTCTGAGCAACTTCAACACTTGAGTACGAGAATCCAACCCTCCATCCAGTCATTGCGTAGCTTTTCGAAGCCCCATCAACCAGAATGACATTACCGAGATCTGACTCTGGCAAGTCAAGGATGCCCGGAGCTGCACCGCCTTCCTCACCGAAGTACACATTGCGATAAATCTCATCACTCACTATCCAGATCCCATGGCCCTTGGCCCAAGCAGAGAGTTCCTTGAGTTCTGCTAGGGAGTAAATCGCACCGGTGGGATTGCACGGAGTATTTAACACGAGCCCCTTGGTTTTCTCCGAAACAGCACGTTCTAGGTCTGATGGCACAACCTTGAAACTGTTGGCTTCAGCTCCAAAAACTGTCACAGGTTCAGCTCGTGCGAGCATGACCAAGTCTGGATAGGTCGTCCAGTATGGGGCAGCAACCAATACTTCGTCACCAGGACCACAGAGAGAGAAAAACGTGTTAAAGAGTGCTTGCTTAACGCCGGCGCTGACCACCACCCCCTGCCAATTAATTTCACGATCTGCGCGCATGCCGAGGTGATTCGCAATCGCTTGACGAAGTTCAGGGAGGCCCGCAGGCGGTGTGTAGCGTGTGCGGCCTGACCTGACACCGTGCACTGCCGCATCCGCTATGAATAGGGGTGTGTCAAAATCAGGCTCACCTGCTCCAAGATTGACGATATCACGGCCCTCAGCTACCAGGCTCCCTGCCAAGGTACTAACTGCAATTGTCGCCGAAGGCTTGAGTCTTTCGATATTGGCGCTGAAGGACATGACACTCCTTTAAGTTGCAATCTGGGAAAGAAATATGGTGGGACCCCGAAGCCGGAGGAAGCACCCAATCCTCTGGCCCACTGAAGCACGTTCGACCACCTTCTCATTCCATGATTTACAAGTCTCCGTGCCTGCTGATAGACGTCGTCGACCCGCTCTCTTTCTTTGCTCACCTACAGGTAGGGTCAGTCGAACAAACAACGGGAACCGTTGTACAGCGCATACCGGTTGAACTCCGTCCCCCACCAGCAGAACTGATGGACGCTGACCACCCCTTTTGGCTTCAACGCTGGAAGCAAGCAGAAGCTCTAGCGGAAGAATTCAGCCTGTCCCTAAAAAAGCCACGCCTGGTGCCCTGGTCTCGTAAAGCTCACGAGCTCCTATACCATGCCCGTGCATCTGGACTAGATGAGGCCAGCCAACTCATTGATTTGATCTTCGAAGCCTTCCTACATAAGGGCAAGGATATAGGTCGCGTTGATGTACTCGTGGCTATTGGGCAGTCTGTAGGACTAGAGTTGAGTGAAACCAAGGCAGTCCTAGACATCGACCGATATGAAGCTGAAGTCTCTGATGCCCTTGAGTACGCTCGCTCGCTGAAAGCTGAAGTCCCACCGGTACTCATCAGAGACCATAAGCACCTAAGGGACTTCCACAACGACGAAGCGATCGGCACCTTTCTAGCCGTGACTTGAGTGGAGTTCGGGATCCGGACGCACCCAAGTCTATCAAACACACAGAACATAGTCACAGATATGGCCGGTTATCAGCGTAAGACAGCGCTCTCGCCCAGTGAAGTATTTTCGGAAGCCGAAGACTTCCTTCCTCAGATTGTTGGGCTAGCCCGCGCAAACAACTCAAGTCACAGTGCTACATATGACGGTGCTGAAGGGACGGTCACGTTAACCGCCCATCGGCATGGCCCCTACACTGATGTTGTGGCTACTACCAACCAACTTAGAACATCGAGAATGGATTACGAGGTGCAAAAACTCTTGAATCGCCTTCCATATGAACCTGGTGATCTCGGTGGCCCAGGTTCTGGCGATCCTACCTGAAGTAGCACTCAAAATGGATTCATTCGAAGAACTCGGGCTAAACCCCGAGTTAGTTGAAGCGCTGGCTGCCGAAGGGATTGAGCAGCCGACATCGATACAGAAATCGGTCATTCCTTTTGTGTATCGTGAGAATAATGTGATCGTAGCAGCCGGTCCCGGGAGTGGGGTGACTATGTCGTGGGCAACAGCCCTACTAAATCGCCTTGATACCTTACAAGAGGGAAACCCCAGGGTTCTTGTGCTTACACCCTCACGTGACCGCGCTAATGATTTAGCCGAATCGATAAGCTCGATCGCCAGTCACGTTGGACAGGTTGTGGGGGCTCTAGGATCTCAATGGGTACAGCCGGAACAAGCAGCACTACTCTTCGCAACACCTGGCGATGTCTTAGCAAGTTGTACCACCCATGAACTTGCACTCGAGTCTGTAGAGGCAATCGTTCTGGACCAAGCAACCCAAATCGATGAGTTCGATGGCCTGGAGGAAGTCGAACTCGTCCTAAGCTACTTAGCCAGTGCAACACAGCGAATCGTCACTTCTCTGCCTGTTACAACTGCTGTTGCAGACTTCTGCCAACGGCACTTGAAGCGTGCGATCAGTTTGCCCTCTGTGGATACATCAGTAGCTGATGGGCCAAAGCGTGGTACACTGCGTTTCCGGATCACAAGCGAGCCACATGAACACGAAGCACTCAAGGTTGTAGAGAGTGTCTTAGCCTCCGAAACACCACATGTGCTGCTCTACTGCCGCAATGACGACCGTGCAGCTGATGTCGGGGATTATTTAACTCTCCACGGCTACCTCGCCGGTGCCCCCGGTGATACTGAAGTTCCGGTGTGGCTGGGTGTCAATCCACTCGAAGTACGGGGCGCTATCGCTGGAAACAGGCACATACCTATCATTAGTTGCGACGTACCCGCAGATGTGGATGATCTTGATCGGCGCCATGGCGGTTCGGATCAGAACTTCGTAGTGGTCCTGCCCCGAGAGATACCACACCTCCGTGCAACCGCTCGACAAGCAGGTTACGAAGTTGTTCCATTCCCGCCCGAAACTAAAAAGAGTGCTGGTCCGATCGCTGCGCTACATGATTCAATTCGAAGCGTGATAGAAAAGGAAGACATTGCACCGTACTTGTTCACCCTCGAATCGCTGTTCGAAGAATATGACGCCGCTGAAGTAGCTGCAGCGCTTGCTCTCTTGAGTAAACGCTCAGCCACGACTGAGGTTGCTTCCACTCCGAACACCCCAACGAATGTGCCCTCATGGGCCAAACTCTTCGTCGGAGTTGGTACCCGAGACGGACTAAAGCCCGGTGATCTTCTGGGTGCGATCACAGGAGAAGCAAACGTATCGGGAGACACGGTCGGTCGCATTGATGTCAAGGAAAGTCATACACTCGTGGAAGTTCACGATTCAGTAGCTCAGGATGTCATCGGAGCACTTAATGGAAAAACTATCTGTGGGCGTGCTGTGCGTGCTGATTATGACAGACCGCAACGGGGCAGCGGCGGGCAGCGTCTAAATAAGTCTAGAAGCAGTTGACTCAGGCGAAATGCGAAGAGGCCGTGTCACCTAGAAAGTGACACGGCCTCTTCTCTCTCGGGTCATACCTGACCGCTGCGGCTTCGATCAGATACCCAGTACGTAACTTCGGGGGGTTTACGACCCTTTGACTGCGTCTTTTAAACCCTTCCCTGCCCGGAATCCCGGTGTCTTGGTGGCACCGATATAAATCGACTGGCCAGTCCGAGGGTTACGGCCCATGCGGGCTTTACGATGCTTGGCTTCAAACGTACCGAAGCCGGTGATTTGAACCTTGCGATCTCCTCTGAGCGCAGAGGAGATGATCCCGCCACTTGGGCCAAAGAGTGCATCCACACAACGTGATGCATCAGCCTTGGTCATGCCGGTCGCACTCGCGAGGGCGTCCACTAGGTCGGACTTGTTCATCTGGCTGCTCCTGTCACTTAGATGGGTATGTTGTCGCGGCCAAAGCCGCCATTCTTGCAGGCCTGGAGAACTCTCTCCCATCTAGCTTTGGATCACTCGAAAAGCCGCATGAAATCGAGTGTTTCCGAGCCTTGCAGGTCACAGTTAAGTAACTGTAAGGCACACCCGCGAGAGCGTCAAGGTAAAAAACAGCCTAAAGACCGCATGATTCCTGGCTTCCTGGCTGGTTGGGTCTTCGTATGTCACTGGATAAGTCGGGCTACTGCCACAGATATATGAGTCTGGAGTCTAAATTATCGTGTGCTACGAGTGATAGTACTATGTGTAATTTCACCTACTGTATATAGGGTTACTAAAGACATTCGGCATGGATACGACTACGTCATATCTTTAGGAGACAAGCTAAACTTACGTATCCCCTATTTTCCGACCTCAGGAAATGGCCAAATCAAGAGGCTACACAGCCCAACAGAAACAGGATTTACTAAACGCCTTTCGCAGGCAGACAACGCCAAAGTGCCCAAACTGTGATATTCTCTTGGACCACCTCCATATACCACCGCGCTCCGATGTTGCCTACGTGCGGGATCGGGCTCTACTTACCTGCCCATCTTGTCACCGGACACTAATCATCGACCATAGCCAGAGTGACTAATGGCAAAGAAAATCTTCCACGCGTACCCAAACATATCCGGAAATGCCAACCCAAAGTAGCATCAGAATCTGGCTGATATTTCCCAGGCACTATTCACTCTTAGGTGTCCCGACTATTGCCGGTATTCCCTATCGGGTTCGAGCTTCCAGCATCGTTCCTACAACCCGAACTAGTTGATCATGATTCGGATAGCAGTGCTTATTAGCGCCCTTGTGGTCATCTGCTCCACAAAGCTGTCTGCACAGACTTACCATACTCTCCCGCGCGTTCTAGAACTCCCGGCTTCAACACGAGCTATGGCCCTTGGTGGAGCATATATGACGAACGCTCCTCAAGCTGACGTTCTGTTCTACAATCCAGCCCTCCTGGTGGGACTTCAGAGCTTCGGCCTGGATGTACAACAATGGGGACCAGCGAGTTGGGCATCGACTGCGGCGGCAGCTAGACAATGGTTTGGGGGAGGGATCGGTATAGGCCTTCAGGTACTCCAATATGGAGCACCTGGCCCAGGCGGATATACCGCACCCAGCGGGCAGGCCCACCTCTTTGATGCTGGCGCACTCCCAGTTTCGGAACGAGTAGCTACCATCGGCTATGCACGTGAAATCAAGGGAATCAACTTGGGCTTAGCGATTAAACTGATTGAAGAGCGTGTAGCACTTAACAAGTTTGTCGATAGTGCTGCTCGGGCACGCGATGGTGCCGTGTGGTTTGACGCCGGGATTTCAAAAAATCTAGGGCGTTTCACCACAAGTCTTTCATATCAGAACAACGGGGACAGGCTGTTTGCGGGAGAATACTTAGGAGATTATCAGGTTGCCGACCGAATGACTCTCGGCGTCAGCTCATCTGGAATGCAGCTCGGCATTTTCGACTACGGGATTACTGCGGCCATAACCCAAGTCAGGACGTTCAAAGAGGATTCTGCAACCATCCCCGCTGCTGGCCTTGAGATCAGTTACTGGCCGATACGCGGCAGAACATTTGTTGCAAGAGCTGGTGTGCAGCGGACCCCATCTTACGAAGATGCCAGCCCGTTCACTTTCGGCTTTGCCTATTGGGGTGACAATCTCGTGCTTGAGTGGTCTTTCCAAGGCATGGAGCAAAGCGAGCTTCGAACACACCGGTTTGGCGTGAGTTGGCGATAGGCGATAGAAGCTAGCTCAATAGTTTCTTTCAACTCGAGCACTAAGGAACGCGGAATCAAGATCAGAAAAGCCTATCTGATCAATAGACACCTCCCCCGCATGGACACGGTCAAAAACAAACCGGATCGTCATAATCTGCCCAAGATCTAATCCCTGATTTTGAGCTTTGAAATCTCCTAGCGGGATAGAGTAAGTCTGAAGTATCAGTTCCCAGTGATCCGTAAAGCGCGCGCGCTCTTGATCAGCTCTACGCAGTATCCATGTGTCTAAAGGCCGACGGATCGCGCCGTAGTCACTTAGGGTGACCCTGGCAACCATCCCCATAGCATCCTCTAACTCTACACTGAGATCCACCTCCGACTCTGCTTCATCGCCTGGGCTGCCGCCACGAGCCCCTTCTTCGTTACGACCGTCAGATTCTTCATCCGATGTTGCTGAGTCTGGATCACTCCGCGGACTTGGTACTGAGTTTGTGGGCCCTAACATGAAATCGAGTGTATGACCCTCACTAAGCTGCCAACGTTCAGACAACCCTCCCGGCAGTTCCAGAGAGTACTTGGCAGGAGGGCCGTGACGGGTAGTGTCAGACCCTGAGATACGGTTGTTCCAACCAATAGTAACCGCCTGATTTTCCTGACTCGCCGATGTACTACTGCGGTTACTGGAACGGAGTGCAAGCAACTCCTCTTTCCAAGTTTCTAAGGAGTCTCCTTTCAGCAAAACTCCTGGCTCCGTGCCAACTGTAATATCGATGTCTTCTTCGAACGTAGCGAGTGGCCGAAAGCCGCTAGTTTCAAACCGTGTGATGTACATCGTCGAGGGCAGCCAGCCACCTATCACCCGATGATCGCGAAAGATCGGTAAGTACTGCTTGTCACCTTTCAACACGACCTCGAGAAACGCTGAGACATAGATTTCTGAAAACCGCCTTTGATCTTCCCCGTCGATCAATCCCCGAAGGTCGAGTGAGCGTCCGCTCCGTGGACCCCCATCATGAGAGCCCCAAACCGTGTTCCACTGCCCATGGTTTGCACGGTAAACGTAGATCGCGGATTTGAAATTGAAGAGATCTGATTCATTGAACTTCAGGCGGTCGTAGATCCTTAAACCATGAAAACTGGTGACATCACCATCATGAGAACCATGGAAAGTCAGGTAGCTTACATCCTCAACTACGACCTTACGACCTGTAGGTAGATACTGCCCGTCGACCGGTGCGACGGAGATGATCCCCTTGATTCCATAGTCGAAACTGAACTCGAGTGAAGCATCGTCTGGATAGTAAGAAAGCCGATTGAAGGCTGCTGCGTTGGCCACAGCCTCTCCACCTCTTGAGTGGCCGATAAGAGCAATATTATCCATATCGACCTTGCCCTCGAAGGGGTTACCCACTTCCTGATTGAAACCTTCAAAAACCTCTAGATGTTTGAGTAAGAACCAGCCACGAGCATCATTTTCTCCTCGGATACCGCCATTGATGAAGTTCTCATCGACACTAGCCAGAATGTATCCTCTGGTCGCTAGGAGTTCGCCCAGGTAATCGTATCCGGGGTCTGAGAAGTCCTTCATGTTATGGTTTCCATGAACGACCAGGACCAGAGGGAATGGTCCATCTCCATCGGGATACCAAACCCGAGCGTTGAGGGGCATCTCTTTGGGACTGAACCCCCAGTAACGATTCCGACTACCCGCCGTACTACCCAGATTTACAAGCTTTGACGCATCCACCACGTCGGTGATGAGGGAAACCGAATCCCTATACTCAAGTCGATTCTTGTCTGCCCCACTTCCATAATAGAGTGTCAAAACATCATATGGCCCCTTGAGCCCAGGATCTGGTGCTTGCAGGGTCTGGGTGGAGAGCACTCTTGCGGCGTCACTCGGTGTAAGCTTTAGGGGTGGCATACAAGCTGTCGCCATGACCGTTATCGCCATCACAGTATGTGAGGCGACTACGTTTCTAATCGTTATGCTCATAGGCTCACTGTACTGATATATCCCGACGGCTGGCAATCACCCACCCCACCACTTAGCCGCGAGTAGTAAATGAACAGAGGACTCACTTCCAGGTCAGAAGCCATGCAGTTACCGTAAGCACCATTCTAACCTCAGAGACGACATGGCCAATCCAACAATCACATTCGTGACCACGCTAGGCACTTTCTCCGCTGAAATGTTTGAGGACGTTGCTCCCAAAACCGCAGGCAACTTCATTAAGCTGGTTCGTGATGGCTACTACAACGGAATCATCTTTCATCGGGTGATCGACGGATTCATGATCCAAGGGGGCGATCCAACAGGAACCGGAACGGGAGGTCCGGGCTATACGATTGAAGATGAGTTTGCGCCTGGGCTGAGTCACACATCGGAGGGCATCTTTTCGATGGCTAATGCGGGGCCAAACACGGGTGGCTCGCAGTTCTTCGTTACATTGGCTGCTACACCATGGCTGGATGGCAAACACGCGATCTTCGGTAAGGTCACCTCGGGACTGGATGTCGTAATGGAGATTGGCCGAGTCTCGACCAACCCCGGGGACAGGCCGCTTGAAGATATCGTCATGGAGAGCCTGACAGTCTCGGATGAGACATAGTCAACATCCCAATTCATGAACACTGCGGACCCTAGCCGATGGGCCTTGTTACCTCGCCGATCTGATAGCCGATAGGAGGTTCGGTACCAAGCAGATGCCGAACGAAATAGTCCCAACGCCTTCGCATCATATACGGTTCATTACCGAAGCCATGTCTTCGGTTCGGCATTAAGACTAAATCAAAATCCTTGTTCGCCGCGATCAGAGCGTTCACGACAAGCATCGTGTTCGAGGGGGGTACGTTAGAGTCTAACGTACCGTGTGCGATTAGAAGCTTACCCTTGAGATTTTCCGCTAAAAGCTGGTTGGCCTGATTGTCATAATTAGTTGTACCATCAGGATACTCGACAAGGAGTCCTTGCCACTTTTCACCCCAATCATCCTCGTAGTTTCGCTGGTCGTGGTTCCCGGCCTGTGACACGGCGACATCATAGAAATCGGGATAACGCATAATTGCAGCAGCCGCAGCAAAACCGCCTCCGGAGTGTCCATAAATTCCAACTTTGTCGATATCCATCCACGGATACTGATCCGCTAGCTGGCGGATCCCAGCAATCTGATCGGGAAGTCCATTGTCTCCCATGTTTCCGTAGTAGGCTTCGTGAAATGTCTTTGAGCGCCCAGGCGTACCCATAGCGTCAAGCTCAACCACGACAAAACCGAGTTCAGCGATCGCTTGCAGATCACGATGCGATGCACGGAAACTCCTGCTCCCCACACTCCCGGCCTGTGGTCCAGGATACAGGTAATTAACGATCGGGTATGAGCCATCCGAGTCGAAATTCATCGGCCGAAAAAGCAACCCATAGAGATCCGTCTCTCCATCTCGCGCTTTGACACTGAACGGCATCGGTGGTTGCCATCCTGATTCCTGAAGATGGGAAATATCTGCTTCTTCAATAGTCAGGATACGACGTCCGTCTTCTCTATCACGAAGGACCGTAACCGGCGGAACAACCGGTGTTGAGTACGTATCGACCACGTATTTTCCATCCGGAGAAAGCGATACACTGTGATTCGCACTGTCCGGTGTCAGTAACTCTACAGCGCCACCATCGAGTCCAGCCCGATAGAGGTATTGGAAATAGGGGTCTCCCGACTCTCGCGCATTACCAATAAAAGTGATCGTACGAGCGGGTTCGTCGATATCCAGGATCCGTTGAACGTTCCAGGTTCCCTGGGTGACCTGTCTCTTGAGAGCTCCAGTTCCAGCATCGTATAAGTATAGATGCCCCCAGTCGTCTCTTTGGCTGAACCATAAGATTTCATTCGATGAGGACAAAAAATCCCAACCGTTCGACTCGTAAAATGTCTCTTCTACTTCTTCGAAAAGCTTGGTCACGGCACCAGTAGACGCATCGGCGATACTGACCGTGGCACTTTTGTGGTCGCGGGTACTCGAAACGAATACGATATGCTCGCTATCTGCGCTCCACTCGACATCTCCAAAGGTGCCCCCACAGGCGATATGGTCACTGCAGGTAGACCGATGTTGATCTGGAGGCATCGCTAGACTGACTACTCGGTCACCTGCTGGACGATCGAGATCCAGAACCACTCTGGTGATCCGAAAAATCACTGAGTCTTCAGGGAGCGGATACCGCCATGCTTCAAGCTGCGGATGCCCCACCTGTGTGTTCACGAGATACATCATTCCCACACCACGCGCGTTATGCCGAAAAGTTGCGATCTTCCTTGAATCTGGAGACCACTTCAAGATTGGACGGTCGCTACGTGTCCACCCAGCGTTGTTCGTACCATACCCGAAATCTTCTTCTCCATTGGTGGTTAACGCCGACTCATCTCCAGTACGAAGATCTCGAACCCAAAGATTGTGATCACGAATAAACGCTGCATTTTGAGCATCTGGAGAAATCACCTCTAGCCGTGAAACTGCAGGGCTAGCACTGCCTGAAACGGGTTCACACGAATATTCCGTCAGGTTGCACCAGAAGCGGCCAGGTGGTCCGACGGTCGCCGTAAGCACATCACCCTCAAGTGTTAAGCCACCCAGAGGTAATCTTGAAGACTCGTAGTCCCCTCCCGACACTGCATTGAGCACGGTGGCAATCCGTTCGTGATCAAAAGCGCTTTCGCGAGTCAGGTCTGAAGGGTCAACAATCATGAATTCCGTGCTCCCTGGGCCCGTCGATCTGTACCAAAATCGGCCATCCTCAAGCCATTGTGGGCTCACCGATGCACCAAAGACCAAGGCACTTGTATTCTGCGAGAGGAAACGCTCTGCTCGGACGTAGTCATCCGCTGTGATTTCTCGTGTACCATCTTGAGCAACAAGCGGAGTCGAAATGAAAAGTGCCAATAAGGCTGATAAGAACCGCATGGTCATCCTCTGCGAATACGAGAACCAAAAGAGCAGGCCCTTCGGGGCCCACACGGCAAGTTGAAGTCGAAAGCGATAACCTGCAACGGAGTCAATAATTTAGTTCTTCCGTTTGCGCTGGAAGGTGGAGAGCCTTACGTCACTGCTCAGGCACAAACTCGGCCGCGGTTGAGTTTTGCCCCAGAGGGGAAAAGTCCATACAACGTCGTCAACGTGCTCGATCAAGGGGCACGAGGACAAACAAGTGGCCAGAATTCCCCCCAACATAAAGATTGGCCAGCGATCCTGCCGCTCTCGAGGACCTAAACTAAACAACTAATGAGTCGCTCACTTCTCCACCTTGCTCTATTAGCATTGGCACTCTTCACCATGCTCAACACAGGGTGCGTATCCGATTCGGTGGAAGAAGCTACGTACCTTACTCCACCAGGTGCGGAGTTCATGAGCCAGCAAGTCCCACCAAGGGTAAGCCGCCCCTCATTTGTGGACTCTCGCGGCCCTCGCATGGATCCAAATGAAATACCCGGTCGTTATCCCTTCTATTGGACCCGGGCTATTTACTCAGGTTGGGGTCGCCGCGGTTGGGGGCAATCATGGGCGACCGACTATCCGAAGGGTGACCAGCAGTTCTTGGTCGTACTAAAGCGCCTAGTCCGGCTTAACGCTTACGATTGGGACAACGCTATCAGGCTCGACGACCCGACACTCCGGCGTTTCCCAATAATCTACGCTGTGGAAGTCGGCGGTATGGATATGACTAACCCGGAGGTTGAGGGTCTCAGAAGTTATCTGGATGCTGGGGGATTCTTGATCGTGGACGACTTCTGGGGTCAACGTGAATGGGATGTCTTTGAGTACAATATCCGCCGAGTTTACCCTGACCATCCGATTGTCGACATCACCCTTGATCACCCGATCTACTCAGCATACTACGACATTGATGAAGTGAAGCAGGTGCCTGCCATTGGGCGTGCTATGTACCCGGCTGAATGCTATGGCTGCGTCCCCTATGTTAAGGGCATATATGATGAGGCTGGACGTCTTGTCGTCATCATCAACTTCAATACCGATCTCGGCGATGCTTGGGAATGGGCTGAGGATCCGCGCTACCCTCTGGAATATTCGACGTACGCGTACGAAATGGGGGCTAACATGATCGTCTACGCGATGAGTCACTGAGGGGAAACAGATGGAACGTATCTTCGAGTTCCTGTTCAAGTATCCCCCGCTCTTTTTTGAACAGGGTGATTTCACATTTGGAGCACCGATGTCGTTGCGCCTATGGCTTATTATTGCCGGACTCCTAGGCGCAGCTACTGTCGCCAGCTATACGATTGCCCGAGGGAAAAGCACGGTCACGGACCGCGGCGTGATGGCAGGACTTCGCGTTTTGCTGCTTGCGGTCATCATCGTTTGCCTTCTCCAACCATCACTGATTCTGTCGACTGTTGTCCCGCAACAAAATTTTGTTGGGATCCTAATAGACGATTCACAAAGCATGTTGCTCGCGGATGAGAACGGCGAGTTGCGAAACTCTTTCATTAATGAGGAGTTCGCTTCCGGTGAGAGTGAACTCTTCCAGCAACTCTCCGATCGTTTCGCTCTTCGCTTCTTTCGTTTCTCTGATGTCGCTGGGCGAGTCGATAATCCATCGGAACTAGCCTACGAGGGCACACACACGAACCTGTCTCGGGCACTCGATGTTGCAAGAGAAGAACTTTCGGGTGTGCCGCTATCTGGACTGGTCATGATTACAGATGGGGCTGATAATGACAACCAACCCCTTGCTGAATCGTTGGTGCCCCTGCAGGCCGCCGGTATTCCAGTTTTCACAGTTGGGCTTGGAGAAGAGAGCATCACCCCCGATATCGAACTCGGACGGATCGAGATGCCAAGGGCTGTGCTAGAAGGATCTTCGTTGACTGTTGATGTAGTAATTACCCAGACGGGATTTGAAGGCGGCACAGTTCCCCTGATCGTTGAGGACGAACTTCAGATTATCGCAGAAGAAACGGTTGAGCTCGGGCCAGATGGAGAACCGGTTGTAGCCAGAATTTATTTCGAATTGGAAGGAGTAGGTCCTCGACGCGTGAGCTTCCGTATTCCTCCTCAACCAGAGGAACGGGTGAATCGAAATAACGCTCGCTCAGTGCAAGTCGAGGTCAGAGGAGAACGTGAAAAAGTCCTCTATTTCGAAGGAGAACCTCGCTTTGAAGTAAAGTTTATGAGGCGTGCGGTAGAGGAAGATGAAAATATCCAACTCGTAGTCCTACAGCGGACTGCGGAAAGTAAGTTTCTGAGATTGGATGTAGACGACGGCAGTGAGCTAGAGTTCGGTTTCCCCACGAGCCGTGAAGAGATGTACCGGTATCGGGCGCTAATCCTTGGGAGTGTTGAAGCATCTTTCTTCACGCATGACCAACTACAAATGATCGCGGACTTCGTCTCCGAGAGAGGCGGGGGATTATTATTGCTCGGTGGCCATGGGGCTTTCGCAGAAGGAGGTTGGCAGGGCACCCCGGTGGAGGAAGTGATGCCGGTGGTCCTTAGCTCTCCTGCAGATGACCCTCAGGGATTCTTCGCGGAAGTAGACGTAATTCCAACACCCGCTGGACTAACACATCCCGCGGTGCTTCTCGGAGTGGAGCAGGACCAGGTGCGTGAACGATGGGATTCGCTTCCCTCAGTCACCACTGTCAATCCAATCTCCCAGGTCCGTCCTGGTGCTACAGCACTCTTGTCTGGTTCAGGGGAACAGCTTGCTCTTGAACAGATCGTACTCGCGTTCCAACGATACGGTCGTGGCAAATCTATTGCCCTTACCATCCAGGATTCCTGGCTCTGGCAGATGCACGCTGATGTGCCACTCGAGGATCAGAGTCATGAAACTTTCTGGCAACAGATGATCAGGTGGCTCGTCGATGGTGTCCCAGAAGCCGTAGAAGCAGTAACGGACCGGGAACAGGTAGAACCAGGAGAAAACGTTCAGCTTGTGACCAACGTAGGTGACTCAAGCTATATCGAAGTCAACAACGCAACTGTGACAGCGCGAATCACAAGTCCAACAGGCACAGTGGAGGAGCTCCCCGTCAGTTGGACGGTCCAAAGGGACGGTGAGTACTCTGTAGAGTTCCGTCCGCTAGAACAAGGTGAGTATGAGGTTGAAGTAACGGCCGAAAGGAATGGAGAGACTCTAGGCTCGGACAAGACCTATCTCTACACAGCCCCGAGTGACGACGAATACTTCAGCGCGTCGAGGCGCACGCAGACACTGCGCCGGATCGCCGATGAGACCGGAGGTCAGTTCTATACCCCAGAAGATGTTTCGAGTCTTCCGGAAGATATTCGTGTGACAGGCGCCGGAGTCACCTTGATCGAAGAACTAGACCTGTGGGATATGCCCTTTCTGTTTTTCCTCCTATTGATGCTCATGGGTGCCGAATGGGGCTTCCGAAGAATTCGGGGACTAATTTGATTAGACCGCAGGCTTCATTAGCCCTCTTGGGCCCGGTCTTGGTATTCATGTGCCTTTCTGGCACATCTTTTGAGCAGGCAAGTGCCCAGGAACGGACCCATGCCTTGATCGTGGTTGGACTCGGTGGTAATGCCGACTACCGCGATCGGTTCCATACCCAAGCGGTCGCTCTAAGAGAGGCTTTTACTGCGAAACATGGTATACTCGCAGAGCATGTCACTTATCTCGGCGAGAGACCAGAGTCCGCTCCTGACTTTGTCACTGATAAGTCGACACGAGCCAATGTACTGAGCTACCTAAGCAAGATTGCCCAGCAAGCAGGACCCTCGGATCGACTTCTTGTCATTCTCATTGGACACGGAACTTCTGACCAAGCTGAGGCTCGGTTTAACATCACTGGCCCCGACCTTGCACCGAGCGATTTACAGATGGCGCTAGCAGAATTCCCATCGCAGACCCTAGCGCTGGTACATACTGGCAGCGCTAGCGGGGGCTTCCTCGAACCCTTATCCGGCCCTAACCGGATCATCATCACAGCTACCCGTACCCAACGCGAGCGGAATGCGACTGAGTTTGCGCAGTTCTTCGTTGAGGCAATCACAGGTGAGAGTGCTGATCTGGATAAGGACAAAAGAATCTCATTACTAGAAGCCTATCAGTACGCCCGTGAAGAGGTTATCCGGTTCTATGAAGATGAGAACGAGATCCTTACAGAACATGCTGTATTGGATGACAATGGGGATGGCACAGGAAGCGAAGAAGTCGGCTTGAATGAGCCTGATGGCTCGCTCGCAGCAGGGTTTCAACTGGGTGATATCTCCGCAACGGAGGAAGAGGTTACCCAGAACCCTGAGCTCGTGAGACTGTACGAAGAGCGAAGTCAGATCCAAGCCCGCATTACCGAACTCAGAGTTCTCCGTGATGCTATGCAGGAAGAAGCATATCTGGCAGCTATGGAGGATCTGCTTGTTGAGCTTGCTCTTAAGAATAGAGAAATCCGCGCCATAGAGGGCAACGGATTGTGACCCGCTACCCCGCGCTTATACTCGTTAGTGTTCTAGCGGCTGGATCTCTCCAGGCACAAACGACCGTCGAAGCACGCGAGTCACTGCAAACCGGAGAATATGAAAATGCAGCTCGCGCGTTTCGCACCATACTCGAAAATAACCCGTCCTCTTATGACGTAAGACGCGACTTGATTCAGGCCCTGCTCTCCACCGGGGAGTATGATGCCTCTGAGCTTCTCGCTCGTGAAGCTCCTAGCCCAGGTGCATTCGCAAATACGCTAGGGGAAATCCTAGTGATCCGAGGAAAGCTGGAAGAGGCGGCTACAGCCTTTCGAGAATCCATCGATGCGAATGCAAGTGATGCCCTCACGGCGGAGGTCAATCTCGCAGAGCTGCTTTTCTCTCAAGGTGAGATCGATGAGGCGATGCCTCGATTCGATCGCTTCATCGACATCTATAATGCCTCTGACGGACGGCTTAGTGCTACCGAACTCGTAGCTGTAGGGCGTGCTGTGAGCTACCTGGGCCGGACTAGCCCCGATCTGTTCCAGGATGCACTGCGTGCTTTTGATGAGGCAGCAAGCATCGCTCCCACGTGGCACGAACCAAGCGTCAGGGCTGGAGAACTCTTTCTAGAAAAATACTCGAGCACCAATGCGCAAACTGAGTTCGAGAAAGTGCTAGGAGTAAACCCTAGACATCCAGGAGCACTTCTGGGCCTGGCGAAAGCCCTTGAATTTGATGGGACGTCAGATGCGGGAAGGGTCCTTGGACAACTGCTCGAAATTAATTCGAATCATCTGGAAGCTCGCGCGCTACTAGCGAACCAACATCTCACACGCGAAAGATATCAGGATGCCTACGAGCAGGCCGAAATGGCATTGGCTATTAATCCAAACTCATTGGTCGCACTCACAGCTTTGGCTGGCACACACCTGCTCAGTGGTGACCTCGAAAAATTCCAAGAAGTTCGAACACGGGTACTACAACTGAACCCAAGGTACTCTGGGCTCGACATCAAGTTGGCCGAATTGGCTGTGCAAACGCGCCGATATAGTGACGCAGTGATTAGAGCTGGGGCAGCAGTCGAACTTGATCCGTACTCTTGGACCGCATGGGGACTCCTAGGAATGAACGAACTTCGTCTAGGAGATGTGGAGCAAGGCAGAACTCACCTCATGCGGGCTTTCGAGGGGGACCCGTACAACCCTTGGTTTAAGAATAATCTTGATTTGCTCGATACTTTTGAGCGTTTTGAAATCCATGAGACTGATCACTTTGAGCTTTTTCTTCATGGAACTGAATCTGACCTGCTAGAAACGTATCTGGCTCCCATTGCTGAGGAAGCTTATGAGAGCCTCAGTCGTCGTTACGGCGGCGAACCCCTACTTCCTGTGCGCGCTGAGCTATTTCCAAGCCATGCGGACTTCTCAGTTCGAACCCTAGGAGAAGCAGGTCTGGGTGCTCTCGGTGTAAGCTTCGGACGTGTTTTGGTAATGGACTCGCCTGGTGCACGAGAGAGAGGGGACTACAACTGGGCATCAGTTTTCTGGCATGAACTCGCGCACACCTTTCACCTAGCAATCTCTGATAACCGCGTACCCAGATGGTTTTCCGAGGGGCTCGCTGTTCACGAACAACGGAAAGCCCGACAGGGGTGGGGTCATCAGGTCACAATTCCGTTCCTGCGGGCGTTAGCAGACGGGAACCTCAAGAAGGTCAGTGAGCTTAATGATGGATTCATGCGACCTGATTATCCGGAGCAGGTCATCTTCTCCTACTACCAATCTTCTCTAGTCTTTGAAGTCATTGAGGATCGTTACGGCTTCGCCGCCATCAGACAGATGTTGGAAGGATATAGAAGTGGCGAGACCACGGCAGAACTCTTTAAATCTTTACTCAGCATAGATCTTGAAGATTTTGACCAGGAATTTGAGGAAGTCCTACAGGATCGTTTCCGCACTCCGTTGAGTGGGCTGGCAGAAATGGGAGAGGCTCCTCTATCCGGCTCGGATATCACCGCACTCGAAGATTACGCCAAGCTGCACCCTGGTGATTTTATCGGGAGACTCAGGCTTGGCGCGGCACTTGTTGGAGAAGAACGCTATACCGATGCTCAGCCTCACTTAGAAGCCGCACGGAATATTTTCCCAGACTATGGAGGACCGGACAGTCCGTATTGGTATCTAGCCCAAGCCTACAACGGAGTCGGTGATCTAACTGGCGCAGAACAGGCTTTGTCACAGCTCGTCCAGAGATCGGAATCGAACTATGACGCCTATACAATGCACTCGGACGTGTTAGAGCAACTGGGCCGCCCGAAAGAAGCAGCAGATGCCCTTGATAAAGCAGTACTAGTATGGCCGTATGAGATAGAACTTCATCAGAGACTAGCAAAACTCCACGCAGAAGTAGGCAACTATCCCCAGGCGTTGAGAGAGAGGGCCGCCGTCGTCGCTCTGAATCCAACGGACAAGGCTCAAGCACTCTACGCACTGGCGATCGCTTACCAAGAGGCAGATGACCTAACCGGCGCTCGCCGTGCGGTGCTTCAGGCACTCGAAATTGCCCCTAACTTTGACGCCGCTCTTGAACTGCTGCTCACCCTGCGATCTGGCTTATCATGATTGGTAAGGGCACCAGATTGCTGGTGGCCCTGCTCTTCGCTGGAGCTGGGATTGGGTGGATGGCGAGTGACCGAGGTAGAAATACAATACCCGAACTCTCAAGCAGGAATCTGCAGTCGTACAGCGATACCAATTTACCCTACGACGGCAAATATCACTTCTTCAGAGTGCAGTACGATGTCGGGAGAGGGTCTTCAGGATTCTTCCGGAGACGTGAGCCTGCTTGGGCGCATGACTATCCAAGGGCTGAACGGAATTTTCTCAACATCATCCAAGAGACAACGTTCGTTGATTCCCAAACTGAGGGCTCCAATATCCTCCGCCTGAATGACCCAGAAATCTTCAAGTATCCAATCGCATACATCGTTGAAGTTGGTAGCTGGAATCCCACCGAAGAAGAAGTCGCAGGTCTTGGCGCATACCTGTTGAAGGGCGGATTCTTGATAGTGGATGACACTCGTAACGAACGTGGTAACGAATGGGCAAATTTCGCCTACCACATGCAGCGGGCGTTGCCTGGTCTTTCGCTCACTCCGCTTGAACACGATCACCGCGTTTTCGATTCATTCTTCCAAATCGAACCACTGAAGGTGATCCCGCCCTACGGACCACGAAACCCGCAATGGTATGGGATCTTCGAAGACAACGACCCAACACAACGACTGATGGTGGTTTTTAACTTCAATAATGACATCGCAGAGTACTGGGAATACTCGGATCAGGGATATTATCCGATCGACTTGTCTAATGAAGCGTACAAGCTCGGAGTCAACTATATCGTGTACGGACACACGCACTAATGATCGGACTACTATTGCGCGGAACTGCTCGCTGAACGACTAATCGGGGCCTTGTGAGCCCCATTTGAACTGGAGACAGCCTTGGCGGAACAAGCCATCGGAACGGTTGCCCTCGATAACGCCGACGACATAGCACTCGCCGAACGCATGCAAAACGGACGGGAGCAAATTCTGAGTGAGGTTCGAAAGCTCATTATCGGTCAAGAGGACGTAATAGAGGAAGTCCTACTTACACTCTTCGTTGGTGGGAATAGTCTTTTGGTCGGCGTGCCAGGTCTCGCCAAGACATTATTGATCCATACGATTGCTCAGGTCGTCGATCTTAATTTCTCACGAATCCAGTTCACTCCAGATTTGATGCCGTCCGATATCACCGGTACAGACATTATTCAAGAACAAGCCGACACCGGCCGACGAGAGATGGTTTTCTCACCAGGGCCGGTGTTTACAAATATTCTCCTTGCTGATGAGATCAACCGCACACCGCCTAAGACCCAGGCTGCATTACTCGAGGCGATGCAAGAGCACCGAGTGACAGTGCAGGGACGCACATACGAGCTCAAGGAACCATTTTACGTTTTCGCTACCCAGAATCCGATTGAGCTCGAGGGAACCTACCCTCTTCCTGAAGCTCAACTCGATCGGTTCATGTTCCAGATCATCATAGACCACATGACAGAGGATGAGGAACTAGAAGTTGTGAGGACAACAACCGGCATATTGGAGCCCGAGTTCAGCCATACGGTGACCGGGGCCGACTTAGTAGCCTTTCAGGAGCTAGTAAGGCGGGTTCCTGTATCGGAATCCGTCCTCAGATATGCTGTAGCATTGACTAGAGCCAGCCGCCCGAGCGCTAACGGAGACTCCCCTGACTTTGTCAACGAATGGATCGCTTACGGCGCGTCAGTTCGTGCAGCGCAGTACTTAGTGCTTGGATCAAAGGCGAGAGCAATCACACAAGGACGCTATCACGTTTCTTTTGAGGACATACGGGCGTTAGCTCACCCGGTGCTCCGCCACCGCGTGCTGAAGAACTTCCATGCTGAATCGGAGGGACGAACCTCGGCAGAAATCGTTGACAAGCTATTAGATGCTGTGCCCTTGCCGTCTTCAGGGATGTAGCAAATGGCGGTTGCGCGCGGCTCTCATTCAGGAGCACAGTTTCTTGATCCCGCAGTCTTGGCTCGGATCAGCAACCTGGAACTTTTGGCCAGAACCGTAGTGGATGGATTCTTAACCGGCCTTCATCGCTCACCATATCTAGGCTTCAGCCTCGAATTTGCAGAACACCGCCAATACATGCCCGGTGACGATATCCGACGCATCGACTGGAAGCTATTCGGCCGATCTGACCGACATTACATCAAACTTTTTGAAGCAGACACGAATGCCAATTTCAGTGTCCTACTGGATGTCTCTGCATCGATGAGCTATGGGAGCCATGAAGTCTCGAAGCTGGATTATGCGAGATACTTGGCAGCGTGTCTCACATTTTTCTCCAATAGGCAGAGAGACCGTGTCGGCCTTGTGACCTTCGATCACGACATAGTCGGATACGTGCCGCCGTCGATGAAACACTTGGACACGATCTTACACTTACTCGACAGAGCGAGCGCGGGCCGGGCTGGCAGTCTCAGGGAACCTCTGATCAAGATTACTGAACTACTCGGCCGTAAGGGGATCGTCGTCATTATATCCGACTTGTACGAGCGTCCCGAGGAGGTCCTCAACTCAATAAGCCTGCTCCGAGCCCGTGGGCATGACGTGATCGTGTTTCACATACTCGACCCTGCTGAATTGAGCTTTCCATTTGAAGACTCATCGAGCTTTGAAGACCTTGAGACGCGCGAACAGATTCCAGTGATACCAAGCCGGCTGCGGGACGATTATAAACGCCTTGTAGCCGAACATGTGGAATCGGTGCAACGCCGGTTAACTGAGAACCGGATCGATTACGTGCTATTGGATACCTCCAAACCACTCGATCTAGCGCTTTTCCAGTACCTCTTGGCCCGTGAACGCTGGACTCGTAAGCGATGAGCTTGGCTTTCCTCGTACCGCTGTTTCTGCTTGGCGTAGCCGGGATTGTAGTACCTATCCTTGTACACCTGACACGCCGGCAACGCCGGAACGTAGTCGTTTTTCCCTCACTGATGTTCCTTGAAAGGATCCCCTTCCAGGAACAGCGACGACGACGCATTCAACACTGGCTACTCCTCGCCCTCCGCTCACTTGCCCTCGCACTCCTCGCACTAGCATTTGCTCGCCCCTTTCTTGATCGGACTGATTTGAGCCTAGGAGCTGCCTCAGGGCCACGAGAGATCGTTGTTCTGCTCGACCAGTCCTATAGCATGGAGATCGGCGACCAATTCACTCGAGCACTCGAAGAAGCTCGTGAGATCTTCGCGGACCTCGGACCATTGGACAGGGCAAGCCTGGTGGTTTTTGGGCAAGGAGCTCGAGTAGTTACCCGCTCGACAGGGGATCGCCTTCGGCTCAACGCAGCATTAGATACCCTCAGTATCAGCTCCTCATCAACCAGCTTCGGACCCGCCCTCAAGGTCGCCCAAACAGTGTTGGAAGAATCAGAGCTACCCATGGGTGAAGTCTATCTGCTTTCAGATTTTCAACGCATAGGATGGGCTGGAGACGAAGGTGTGTACTTGCCAGCTGGTGCCAAGGTTATCTCAATCAAACTTTCTGAAGATCCCCCGGACAACATCCAAGTGACAGATGTTGACTTGATCCGCCAGGCAGTTTCGGGACGCGAACGGATCACACCCACTGCCCGCATAGCCCGTAATGGAGGGGTAGATGCACGTGAAATAGATGTCAGCCTTGAGTTAGATGGGCAAGAAATTCAGACCCGAACTCTGACACTCGATGCCAATGGAGCCACATCCGTCACGTTCCAACCATTTACAGTTTCACAGCCTCATACTCGAGGCTCAATCCGCATCCCTACTGATGAACTCACTGCTGATGACGTGAAGAACTTTGTTGTTTCACCTGGGACAGCCCTGTCCCTGCTCGTAATCGATGGAAGTGGTGGAAGCACGGACGCTAGCCTCTACCTGCGCAGAGCGTTGGAGATCTCAGATGATGGCAGGTTCCGCTTGACCCATCGAAGAACCAACAATGTCCGGGTAGAAGATTTAGATGACACTGATGCCGTAATTATCAACGACGCCAGGATCGATGGGGCATCGGCAGAACGCTTAAGGAATTTTGTCCAGGCAGGTGGTGGACTTCTCGTTGTTTTAGGAGAAAGAGCAGGCTGGCCAGCCTCGGCACAGGATCTTCTTCCAGGTGCCGCAGGTGAGCCCCAGGATCGCCTCCAAGGACGTGGAGGACGGCTTGGGCATCTTGAGTATGGACATCCAGTTTTTGAGCCATTTTCGGGCCCTCGGAGTGGTGACTTCACTGGTGCACGTTTTTTCCGTACTCGTAACTTCGTACTCTCCGACTCAGCGAGTGTCCTTGCTCGATTTGATGACGGATCCGTAGCCTTCGCTGAACAAACATACGGGCTCGGTAGAGTGCTTGTTTGGACCTCGACGTTGGACTCGTTCTGGAATGACCTGGCCCTCCAACCGGTTTATTTGCCATTCATCCATCGAGTGTCTGAGTACATCGGCGGTCGCACCGAGGCACTTCCGTGGTTCATGATCGGACAAGTCCTCGACCTTGCCGACCCTGTGGCACTAGAGAGTGCAGGCCTGGTCTCAGCAGAATCAGCAGAACTATCAGATGGTAGAGAGCAGGTTGCTCTTACACCCTCCGGGAAATCGATCGATCTCTCTTCCGATGACGGACCTAGATATCTGGCACTCGATGAGAGTGGATTTTATACCATTAGACCGCCTGGATCAGATCCCGAACGCCCCTTCGTAGTCGCAGTCAATGTTGAATTGGAAGAGTCCAATCTCACTACTCTGGATCCAGAGGAACTAGTAGCGCAGGTAACGTCATCTGTCCCAAACTCTGACGCTGCGTCGGGATTCATCCAAGCGACTGACCTTCAAATGGAAGACCAAGAACGGAGACAGGCTCTCTGGAGGTGGATACTCATTGCAGCATTCGGCTTACTGGCAGCAGAGACGCTTATGTCGAACTGGGTGTCCCGTCGAACTGCAGCTGCAACGTTGACGACGACGTAGCCATCCATAGCCCTCTAAGGGCCAAGTCGTGCTAGGGAGAGACCGCTATCCTGTGGTGGTATAGCTCATCGGCCCCTAGGTTGAGCCAGGGCGACTAAGGAGAGGCAAATGAGGGACTCCGACAGACGGATGGCACAGGGCAAAATCTTGACAGTCGTCAGGGGTGTACGCCGCCGTTGGAGAACCCGAATTTTTCTCCGCGGCCTAACTTGGATCACTGCAATCACCGGAGTAGTACTCTTAGTATCTGCGGTCAGCCTTGAGCAGATGCGGTTTTCGGCCCCCTCTGTAATCTGGCTTCGAATACTCACCTGGGGCACGCTAGTAGCAACCACTTATTGGTTCATCCTACGCCATTTATTCCACCGGGTGAGCGATGAGCGGGTTGGGCTTTACCTGGAGGAACACGAACCATCACTCGAACATTCAGTGGTCACCGCGCTCGAGGCCCCTAATGAAGCCTTTTCACCAGTATTGGGAGACCACCTGGTCCAGAACGCACTCACCAGGGCCCGGAAGATCAAAGGCGGAAGACGCGTCGAACAAGGTGCCCTTTATAGACTAACTGGGGTCATCACTGGTATCGCACTACTTAGTCTCTCGTTGGTGTTACTCGGTCCGAGCCACTTGAGGCTTGGGCTGGCAGCGCTGCTTCTCCCGACCAGAGCTGCAGCGGCGGTGAACCCTTATGAAGTCAATATCCAACCTGGTGATACAACGATCGCCCGAGGATCTGACCAGTTGGTGACCGCAATGCTTAGCGGGTTCGAGTCCAGTGATGTGTCGATCTTCACACGCAAAGGCTCGGACCAAACTTTTCAGCGGATCACCATGCTGTCCACTGAATCGGGAGATTTTGAAGCGCTGCTGCTCGGGGTCGACAATCCGACCGAGTACTTTGTTGAAGCGGCAGGGGTTCGTTCTGAGACATTTTCAATCGATGTAGCAGACCTTCCGTACGTCGATCAACTTGATTTGACGT
>CAWVZF010000005.1:0-46109 GCA_963934665.1 uncultured bacterium
ACTCCGCACTGGTTGAGTTCGAAGCTGGCCGGTTTTGGCATGCTGCTCGAATGCTCCGAGAGGAGGAGGCTGCAGCCGGGGGGCCTGAAGATGTACTTCTTCTTGCCCGAGCCGAAGCCGGTTGGGGGAATTGGTCAGCTGTAGCTGAACTCCTGAATGGGGCTGAATGGTTGCCTGAAGAGTCAGGTGCCATTGGGCTCTATCTACTTGGTAGAGCCTGGGAGGCCCAGGGACAGTGGGAAGAGGCGGCTGAGTCATATGGTCGCTATGTGGACCTCGGTTCGTCAGGGGCGACCAGACATCAGGCATCTATTGCGAGGTGGATTCGAAGTCTGTGGAAGTCTGGTGAACGAGAGGCTTCCCTCGTCAGCTTACGTCAACTCGAGTCACACTTGGGTGCTCAGAGTTGGATTGCGCTAGAAATAGCCTTGGGAGAAGCCCAGGACGGTAACGTATCATTCGTGGAAAACCTTCTGGGCATGATAGAGCAGCCCCTAGCCCGACTCTCCAGCTGGCGTCTCTTGCCGGATGCCTTGCTCGAAGCAGGGGACTTGATTGGGGCGACCGAAGCTTTTCGTGAAGCATACCAACAGCTCACTGGTGACCGTCGGGCGACTGCAGCGATCGAGCTCGCGGAGCTTCTCCTCGCTGGTGGGGATACAGCTACAGCACGCGGACTGTTATTGGAAGGCTTAGAAGAAGCTCCTGGTACTTTTCGCGATCGAGCTGCAGCGCAACTGTTTGATTTGGGAGACACCAACCGGGAGTTGACCCTTGAACTTGCGCGTATCCTCGATCGCGCAGGTGACGGACGCCGCGCTCTTATGGGGTACGATAGAGTTGTAGCCCTTTCTGCAAACACGATAGACGGGATGTCGGTGCCCCTGCCGATGCGTGTCGAGCGTGCACGACTTATGGGGACCGTACAAGCCAGACAGGAAGAAGCGATTCAAGAATTTCGAGCAATTCGAGACGTAACCACGGATGATCGTATCGGTGGGCGCAACCTTGAATTGTGGGCCCAGCTCCGAAGAAGACAGGGGCTAGATGAACATGTTCGGACGCTCAGGCGCTGGCTGATCGAAGAGCATCCGAATAGTTCGGAAGCCGCAGAAGTAGCTTGGTCACGAGCAAACCAGGCTGATAGCCGGGGTGAACTAGACTCGGCATTGCGCCAATATGCTGTCTTAAGTTCTAACGCTCGAACCCATGCTAGAGCTGGACAGGCTAGGATGCGTTCAGGCCAGATTTACTTAGGGCGTTCGGATAGAGAAAGAGCCGCAGGAGTCTTTGAGGGATATCTGGAGGATTTTCCGGAAGGACGACGTTGGCAAGAAGCATCATACTGGGCTGGACGAATGCGTATGGAGTTGGGTGATACTACGGCTGCCGAAAAGCATATCCGACAGATCAAAACCCGGGATCCTGTTTCATACTATGCGGTGATAGGGGCCGAGCTCCTCGGTGAGTTGTACACGATGAATGTTTCAGATGCAGATGATCCTGCTATCCCACCATGGTTGAACAAAGGACTTAGCGACATCGACTTGTTTACTGAAGCGGGACTTGAGCAGGCTGCCGCTGCCGAAATTAACAGACTCAGAGAAGTAGCAAGAACGTCCAAGAACGACATGCTTGGTTTAGCTGAAGGCCTAATTGCCCGGGGTCGCACGATTGATGGGATCAACTTGGGTTGGGCGTTGCGTGACGAAGGACATGAGTGGGACTCTCGCCTGATCCGAGTTGCATTCCCCCTCCCCTACCTCGACTTGATCCGAAGAGAGGCCATGGAATGGGGGGTGGATCCGATCATTCTTGCGGCGATCATTCGGCAAGAATCCGCATTCAAGGCTGACATCGTCAGTCGCGCTGGAGCAATTGGACTAATGCAGGTCATGCCACCCACCGGTGCTCAGCTTGCGCGAGTACACGGGCCTTCAGACTTCCAGGAGACGCACTTGGCGTCACCTGAAGTCAGCCTTCATCTAGGGGCTGCGTACTTTGTGGAAATGAGTGCACGTTACGACGGTGTGCTACCGCTTATTCTCTCAGCATACAACGCTGGTCCAACTCGGGCGACTCGGTGGAAGCAGTACCCGGAAATCTCTGATTTACTCCGTTTTACAGAGCGTATTCCGTTTGTCGAAACCAGGGGTTATGTCAAGAACGTTAGGAGGAACCTTGGGATTTATCGGGTCCTTTATGGACAGAACTGACCTCGCTAGGTCTAGAAGCAGGAACACTCACTGTGTCTTTCTGTAGCGAAGTGCAGATCAGCTTGCGGTCTCCAGGCCTATAATGTTGTTCGGATATGAAGATTCTTGGGCTATAAAACCTAAACCTCTCCTTTTCTGGCTGAGAGGAGACTTCTTTAAGGACGATTTTCTTTCTTGAGCATTCCCTCCAAGGACACCCCTCGGATCTTTCTGATTGACGCTTATGCGCTGATCTACCGCTCCTATTTTGCGTTTATCAAGAGACCCCTTACGAATGCGGCAGGTGAGAATACTTCTGCGCCCTTTGGTTTTACCCGCTTCTTGCTGGACATACGTGAGAATTTTGACCCTGATTACTTAGCTGTGGTTTTTGATGCAGGTGTATCGTTCCGTGACGTCGAATATCCGGAATACAAGGCCACACGAGAAAAGATGCCCGATGATCTGCGGGCTAGTCTGGGACGCATAAGAGATATCCTAGATGGTTTTAATGATCCGGTCGTAGAACTCGAAGGATATGAGGCCGATGATGTCATTGGTACGCTTGCCATGAAAGCTAGAGCTCAGGGCCTCGAAACAGTGATTGTTTCGGGTGACAAGGATTTTTATCAGCTCATTGGGCCGGGAATCCATCTTTTGAATCCGGGACGTGGTGGTGCGACAGGCGTAGCCTCTGAATGGGTGACAGAGGACAATGCAAGCGACAAGTTCGGGATCCCGCCTTCCCAGGTGGCAGATTACCTAGCTCTAGTTGGAGACTCTTCAGACAATGTTCCAGGTGCCCCGGGCATAGGTCAAAAGACTGCTGCATCTCTGCTACAACACTATGAGGACATAGAAGAACTCATCGCTCATGCAGAGGAGCTCAAGCCCCCAAGGGCTTCCAAGTCCCTTCAAGAAAATGCGGAGAAAGTTCGTTTATCGAAGAAGTTGGTTACGATCATGACTGACCTCGATGTTCCGTTAGATCTCGATTCACTCAAGGTCAAGGAACCCAATAATGCCGTGCTCCGAGATGTTTTTGCTGAACTAGGGTTTCGCCGACTCACCGAACAATTTTCAGCCGCAGTTAGCTCCGATACGCCAAGTAGCGAGGAAGAGCCTGAGAAGAACGATGTTTCCTATCAAATTCTAGATCTGCAATCTGACTTAACAGATCTTGTTGAGGATATCCGTGCATCAGGCCGGGTTACGATTGCTTCAGAGTTTACGACCAAGGACCCACTTGTTGGGGATTTGGTGTCACTTGCTTTCTCGACCAAGAACGGTGCTGCTAGTTATCTCCCATTGGGGCATCAGAAAGCGTTCGAGTTGACCCTTGAAGGTGAAGATCAAGAGACGGTGGAGAACCTGCCCGGGTTGAAAAGTCGGGAGTTGGCTGCAATCAAGGAGATCTTAGAAGATCCCGAGATAGAGAAGGTTGGCCATGATCTGAAACGGACAGCTCTTTCGCTTGCACGTGCGGGGGTAAGGCTCCGTGGTTTCTTCTTTGATGTGATGATAGCGAGTTACTTATACGATCCAGGGAGCCGTGATCACGGGGTTGCCTCGCTGGCCTTGAAGGAACTATCCCGTACAATCTGTGACCGCAAGGATTTGGTCGGCAGTGGGAGTAGTAAAAGATCATTTTCGGATGTGCCCATAGAACATGCAGGGCCTTATCTGTGTGAGGTAGTGGACGTTCTAAGTGGGTTAGCTATGTATTTCCAAGAACGCCTAGAAGAGCGTTTGTTAAGTGACCTTATGGTGAACCTAGAGGCGCCGCTCATACCCGTTCTGGTCAACATGGAACTAGCAGGGATAGAGATCGACCGTGATTTCTTCAAAGAGATGCATTCCAAGCTGGTGCGTGAGCTTGACCTAATAGGAGGAGACATTTTCAAGCAAGCTGGTGGTGAGTTCAATTTGAACTCAACTCAACAGCTTAGGCAGGTTCTCTTTGAGAATCTGAGTCTCCCGATCATCAAGAAGACCAAAACAGGGCCTTCTACTGATGCTTCAGTCCTAGAGGAACTGGCAGCTCAGGGTCATGCCGTGCCACGCTTGATGATTGACTACCGAGAGTTGGAGAAACTTCGCTCCACATATGTGGACGCCTTACCTCAACTTGTGAATGGAGAAACTGGCCGGATCCACACGAGTTTCAATCAAGCCGTGGCTGCAACAGGCAGGCTGTCTTCGAGTGACCCTAACCTTCAAAATATTCCAATTCGGACTGAGGTGGGTAGGGAAATCCGTAAAGGCTTTATAGCAGCGCCTGGTAACCTATTCTTGGCGGTGGATTACTCTCAAATCGAGTTACGTGTGCTGGCGCATTTTTCGGGAGACTCCGCATTTGTAGGTGCCTTTAAAGAAGGTGTCGACGTACATCGGCAGACTGCAGCAGTGATTTTTGGCATCTCCGTTGAAGATGTGACACCCGAGATGAGAGCGCAGGCTAAGACCGTCAGTTTCGCTACACTGTATGGGCAGGGAGCATTTTCTTTAGCCAATCGCCTCGGCATTTCACGAGATGAAGCTAATGAGTTTATTGAGATGTATTTTGAGCGATTTAGTAGCGTTCGGAAATTCTTTGATGCCCAAATCGATATGGCGAGAGAGGTGGGTTATGTCGAAACACTCATGGGTCGCCGCCGCTACGTGCCAGAAATTCAAGCGAGTAATTGGAACGTCAGGCAATTTGGTGAACGTGTAGCCCAAAATACCCCGATACAGGGGACTGCAGCCGATTTGATGAAGAAAGCAATGCTGGATGTCCACGAAGCCCTGGGTGCAGCGGATAGTGAAGCAAGAATGCTACTACAAGTTCATGATGAGCTTCTTCTTGAGGTGCCTCAGGATGAAATTCAGGAAACCCGCGATCTTGTAGTGAATCAAATGGAAGGAGCTGTGAAGTTAAACGTTCCGCTAGTGGCGGAATCGGGTGTCGGGAGCACCTGGTATGAGTGTAAAGGTTGATGCGATGGCAGCTGAAAATCAGTCTGACCAAGTAAGCTGGGCGTAAACGATTAGTCCCCGCAGTAGCTGCTTTGTATATGACGCTGAAGTTCTTTTGTTGCCACTAATCCGAATGCTCCAAAACAAAGAAAAGGGCCCCATCCAACAGGACGGGGCCCTCTCTATAAAGGTCTAATTCAACCTTGAGTCAGTTGGGGGCCCAGAATCCCGATAGAGAATCACCATGAGCGCTATCCCGAAGCTTCTCGAACGCTCGGTTACGAATTTGCCGAATCCGCTCACGCGTAACACCTAGGAGTGATCCAATTTCCTCAAGTGTTCTCTCTTCGCCATCATCAAGCCCGTAATACAGATACAGAATCTTTCGTTCTCGTTCAGTCAAATACTCATCAAACATTGTCTCAAGGTAGTCTCGACGGGCGATTGCTTCGACGTCTTCCTCAATGTCGGATGCCTCGGTTCCCGAGAAACGCTCTCCGAAACTAGCACTGTCTCGGTCACCACGGTCGATCGGGGCATCAAGGCTTAATTCCGATGCTGCCACACGCCGGAGGGCTCGGATAGTCTCAACTGGCTCCTCCATTGTTTTGGCGATTTCGGCATCGGTTGGAGTGCGGCCGAGTGATTGCGTTAGTTGAGTGTTTGTGCGTGCAAGTTTCGCGAGATTAGAATTCTGATTCAGCGGAATACGGACAGAGCGAGTTTGCTCGGCTAGTGCCTGAAGTACTGTCTGCCGAATCCACCAGACAGCGTAGGAGATAAACTTTACGCCCTTGTCAGGGTCGAATTTCTTAACTGCCTTCAGCAGGCCCTCGTTACCAATGCAGACAAGTTCCGAGAGTCCAAGGCCACGGCCTTGATATTTCTTCACATAAGAGATGACGAAGCGGAGGTTTGCTGTGACAAGCCTTTCGGCAGCTTCTTTGTCTCCTACCCGCGCTCGACGAGCAAGCTCTCGCTCCTCTCGTGGGTCCTGAATTAACGGATATTTTTCGACATCCTGCAGATACTGATCAAAGGAATCTAGACCACGGGAGGAAGTAAACATGCGTTTGCGATCATCCCACTCTGGAGGAGCGCTGATGGCTGGCTAAGCTAAGTCGGCCCTGACAACCCTTGTAGTTATTGGGCTATCAGGGTCGGAGCAACCAGCCGGGAAATCCCTTTAGGGGGCTCTGAACCTATAAAAATCTGTTTGCGAGGTCAAAGCCCCCCCCCTCTACACCCTGTTGAAGCTTCAGGACCCTTACTCAGATTTTAGCGCATTGGAGTAAGAAATAAGTCTGGTCCTACCGAGTTTCGGAGAGCTTTCTGAAGCTGGTGATCTGTGAACCCAGAACCAATCCCGAGTAGCTCGATTAGAGTGACCCGGAACACTGGTCCTCTGCTTACGGGATCGTTGATCGGAAAGGCAAGGTCAATTCGTCCCACAGCGCGAGTGCTCGCTGGAAAACCCATTCGTAATCCGAAGCCTATTGTGCCGCGCCATCCACTATCAGTGCCGTAGGGCACTTCTCCCGCCCACATTCGCCCCGCATCTGCAAAAAGCGTAAACCCAAAATCGACCACATCTGGAGAAGGCCATTTCAGGAAGATGCGGTCTTCAAGGGTGAAGAGGACACGTCGGGCGCCGGGAATATCATCTTCATAAAAGCCCCGAACTCCTTCCCGTCCGCCGAGTGTGAGCTGAAAGGGGGTTTTAACTGACCATCCCCCTGCAGCGGACGTGCGGAAGAATAGTGTGTGTGCAGACGAGGCTCCGGTACGCAGATACGTGTAGAAATCTGCTGTAGCGAAGAGATCTCGCCATCCATCACTTCTGAACGAATGTCGGCCTTGGCCGCCGATATTGAGGAACGTGAATACCTGATTAGAATTGTGTCCGGCAAATATGCGGAAGCGGGTGAACACATCGTCATGGCTCTCAAGACCCCTGACTCGAAACGCTGGGATGCTTCGTCCAACGGTTAGGCCGAGATCTATGCCTAGGGGTACATCGATCACTTCCGCATGAGTATCGAGGCGCGCGGGACGAATATATCGGATCTGGCGTAACCCCAGCATAAGATTAATACGGGCAGTCGCTGAAGAGTTGATCTGTGACGATATTATTTCTTGAGGTTGATCCGAGCCGGGGAAAGTGTTGTCGAAGTCGTTGTCTAGTACCACTTCGACATCGTTAGGAAAGCCACCAAACTCGATTCGGTCCCGTGACAAGCCCAAACCTAGAAGTCCAAGACGACCAGGCTCTCCAAACCTCGTTGCGAAAGATATCTCGAGCCACTCTTCCTGGAGGGGGAGCAGTACCTGAGTAACGTCGACCGGATTACCTGTCGCGTATGTATAGAGTTGGTCACGTTGGCGGTAAGCCTCTCGTGCCGCAAACCTGCCGACCTCCCCCACAAAGGGGTACGCTAGCTCTTGCTCAAAGAAGTTACCCACTCGGGTTCGACCGTACCCAAAGAGAGCATCCGTTCTGGTACCAAACAGGCGAGGTTGTTCAATTAAGAAGCCAGCATCACGCTGTTCTCTTCTTCGAGCGAAGTATCCTTCGGCCAGGATGCCTTGGCCGAAGAGGTTCTCTTCGGTCAGCTCAATTCTCTCTAATTGAATTCCCTGGTCGATTGAGACTCCTAAGTCGAACTTAGTCGTCCACTCGTCCTGGGTGTTGATAAGAACATGATATGTTCCGTCTGGTTGTTCTACCGGGGCAACATCTGCATTCGCGATGAAAGGGTACTGCCTCAGAATTCTGCCGGACTCTTCAAGCAAGAATGGGTCGAGACAGTCGTTCTCGGCGAACAAGATCTCTCTCAGTATGAAGCTCTGGCGTGTGGTTATGTGGAGGGCATTCGCAAGTCGGTATACCCAACGCAGAGGACTATCTTCTTCTAGTGTTTCCAATTGGAAGATAGGACGGTTATCCACGACGATGCTTGTTACACGGCCTAATTCACATACACCTTCGGCTTCGACATCTTGTGCCCCAAGATCTGGTGACGAAACGAGCATCGTGAGTATGCCGACCAGCACCCTGAGAGAGCTCCGATGAGCATTTTCCATGTGAGGCTAGGCCGTTTCAGTTGTGGAGTGACTCATTAGACGCAATCCTTAGCGCTTCTGTACGCTTCATTGTCCACCAAGGTCCGCCCCACGCATTGGAGGTCCCCAAAATGCCAAATAGGAAAAAGGACGCTCTCGAGTATCACGAGAAGGGTCGACCGGGCAAAATTGAGGTTGTACCAACTAAGTCAGTGACTACCCAGCGCGACCTCGCGCTCGCGTATTCACCCGGGGTTGCTGAACCTTGCCTTGAGATCCACTCAAATCCGGATGATGTATTCAAGTACACTGCTCGTGGGAATCTAGTAGCTGTAGTTTCAAATGGGACTGCAGTTCTAGGGCTTGGCAACATAGGACCCCTGGCAGCTAAACCTGTGATGGAGGGGAAGGGAGTTCTCTTTAAGAGATTCGCTGGGATCGATGTTTTTGACATAGAGGTTGCATCTGAAAACCCAGAGGAAGTGATCCGCTTTTGCGAGCTGCTGGAGCCAACAGTCGGTGGGATAAACCTTGAAGATATCGCTGCTCCGGCATGCTTCGAGATCGAAGAAGTACTGGCTAAAAAGTTGGATATCCCAGTCTTTCATGACGACCAGCACGGCACAGCAATTATTACGGCTGCTGCTCTTATAAATGCTGTTGACATCGTCGGGAAAAAGATTGACCGGGTGAGGGTGGTATTTAATGGCGCTGGTGCCTCTGCACTGTCTACAGCAAGACATTTACTCCGTATCGGTGTGACCTCGGACAATATCCTCATATGTGACTCAAAAGGTGTAATACACGAGGGTCGTGAAGATCTAACCAAATACAAGGCAAAGTTTGCAGCAAAGACAAGCAAGCGGACCCTTGAGGATACGATGGCAGATGCAGACGTATGCATTGGTTTATCTGTACAAGGGGCTATCTCGAAAGAGATGGTCGCATCTATGGCGCCTAACCCCATCATCTTCAGCTTAGCTAATCCAGACCCCGAGATCCTACCTGAGGAGGTCCAGGAGGTTCGAGACGATGCGGTGATAGCAACTGGGCGCTCTGATTATCCCAATCAGGTTAACAACGTACTGGGGTTCCCCTTCATTTTTCGAGGCGCTTTGGATGTACGAGCGACAGGGATCAATGAAGATATGATGCTTGCTGCGACCAAGGCGCTTGCTGATTTAGCGCGAATGCAGGTGCCAGACACGGTTCGTGGGGCATATGAAGGCTCAGAGATGAGTTTTGGCAAAGAATATTTGATCCCTAAGCCCTTCGACCATCGGGTATTATTCCACGTTGCTCCGGCTGTCGCTAAGGCAGCCATGGAAACTGGAGTCGCGCGCGTTACACTCGACCTAGATGAGTATGAAGACCGGCTTCGGGCTTCACTGGGGCCGGGTCGTGAAGTTATGAGGTGGATGACTGCCCGGGCACGCAGAAAGGCCGCCAAGATTGTTTTCCCTGAGGGACACAACGACACCGTTATTCTGGCGGCTGCCCAGATGGTGGAAGATGGTATTTGTAAGCCGATATTACTTGGTCGCCCACCACGGGTTCAGGAGAAAGCGGACTCACTCGGAGTCAGTCTGGATGGTGTTGAGATTGTCCACGCGGCTACGTGCACAGAGCAAAGGTACAATTTTGCGCAGACGCTGTTTAGCCGCAGAGCCCGGCGCGGTCTCACGTTAGCTGAGGCGCAATGGAGTCTGTACAAGCCGATTTACTTTGCAGCGAGCATGCTTGAGGCTGGAGAGGTTGATGCTATGGTTGCTGGGATTGAGGCTAGTTACGCAGAAACCCTACGTCCTGCTTTGCAGGTTGTGGGTCGTGCGGCTGGTGTAGCTAAGGTTTCCGGATTCTACATGTTGGCATTTCCAGGGAGAGAGCTGCTCTTCTTTGCGGATACCACCGTGAACATCGATCCTGATGCGGAGACCTTGAGGGATATTGCGCTCCAGACTGCTGCATTTGTTCAAGATTTAGGGATTCGGCCACGAGTTGCGATGGTGAGTTTTTCTAATTTCTCATCCAGCTCCCATGAAGAGTCCCGCCAGATGGCCCAAGCTGTAGATATGGTCCGGGAGAGTAATCCTGAACTGGAAATTGATGGAGAGATGCAGGCAGACACCGCGATTGATGGGATGAAATTGAGCGAAGTTTATCCGTTCACACATCTAAGTGGTCCGGCCAACGTACTAGTATTCTCACGCCTCTCAGCAGCGAATGTCGCTTACAAACTCTTAGATGAATTAGGAGGCGCGGATGCGATCGGGCCAGTCCTTTTGGGTATGGACAAGCCGGTTCACATCCTACAGCGGGGGTGTGCTGTTCAGGACATTCTTAACCTATCTACGATTGCATCAGTAGACTGGCAGGCAAGAAATAAGCACATTTGATTGCTTCTCGGACGAGTCTCGTCCGGGTTTTTTGTTCTTATGCCTGTTTCACAGCAGACAGGGTCTCCCAGGATTACAAAAAGTTAGTTCATTCCATGCCAGAAGACTTAAAAAAATCAGACTTGCGTGACCTTAGCGACCACGGCCTGAATCCAAAGGGCGGTATCTATTGGAATCTCTCTCCTGCTCGGCTGTATGAGGAGTCCTTCGCTCGTGGAGATGGTCAATTGGTGCACATGGGTGGGATTGCAACTGTTACTGCACCACATACGGGACGTTCACCGAATGATCGGTTTGTCGTGCGTGATGAACTTACGGAGGAATCGGTAGACTGGGGCAGTGTGAATGTGCCAATGGGTCCAGATTATTTTAGCGCGTTGAGGCAGGAGGTCATTGCTCATCTGAATGACCGGGATCTCTTCGTCCATGACGCTCGTGCTGGTGCGGATGAAAGGCACGGTATGAGTGTGCGCGTTATCAGTGAAAGTCCATGGCATGCTCTTTTTGCGCACAACATGTTCCTTCGTTTGGAGTCAGATCAATTGGCTGAGTTCAGCCCTGATTTTACTGTGCTGCACGCTCCACACCTTAAGGCTGATCCCGAACGCCACGGCACAGTATCCGGGGCGGCGATCGTGGTGAATTTCTCCGCACGAGAGGTGCTCATAACTGGCACTCGGTATGCAGGTGAGATCAAGAAGTCAATTTTTTCTGTACTTAACCATATGCTCCCAGAGTCTAGTGTGCTCCCAATGCACTGCTCGGCAAATGTGGGTGCGGTGGGTGATGTAGCCCTTTTCTTTGGTCTGTCAGGTACTGGAAAGACAACCCTATCAGCTGATGCTGCCCGAGGACTGATTGGTGACGATGAACACGGATGGGGTGAAGATGGGATCTTTAATTTCGAAGGCGGCTGTTACGCCAAAACGATTCGCCTTTCCTCCGAGGGTGAGCCCGAAATCTTTCAGGCCACTCAAATGTTTGGCACGATTTTAGAGAATGTGGTGCTAGATGAGGCAACCCTAGAGATAGATTTTGATAACGGTTCCATAACGGAGAATACGAGGGCCTCGTATCCCATCCATTACATTCCCAATGCTGTGATTCCAAGTCGGGCCGGCCACCCGAGTAATGTTGTATTCCTTACTGCGGATGCATTTGGGGTGCTTCCCCCGATTTCCCAACTGACGCCCGAACAGGCGATGTACCATTTTCTCTCTGGTTATACCGCTAAGGTTGCAGGGACGGAGCGTGGTGTCACAGAACCCAAGGCCACGTTCAGTGCCTGTTTTGGAGCCCCATTCCTGCCTAGACATCCAAGTGTCTATGCAGAGATGTTGGGAGAAAAGCTTAGGGAGCATAGAGCTACTGTTTGGCTGGTGAATACTGGCTGGTCTGGAGGTGGCTACGGCGTTGGTAGTCGGATGAAACTCTCCTACACGCGGACAATGGTGAATGCCGCACTCAGCGGTGAACTGGACAAGGGGGACTTTGATACGGATCCGGTCTTTGGACTTGCCGTGCCCACAGTCATCTCAGGGGTACCTAGTGTAGTTCTTAGCCCTAGGAAAACTTGGGATAATTCCGATGAGTATGACATTGCAGCGTCCAGGTTGGCCGGAATGTTTCGAGAGAACTTCGAGCAATTCTCAAATCAAGTGTCAGGTGAAGTTCGTTCGGCCGGTCCACGGTGAGTACTTGCTGGTCTCAAGAGTTTCTGGGACTTCCGAATCTCCCCTAGGCCTGACACTCATCCAGCCGGCCACGGGTGGGTAACCAACCCCGTAGCGACGGTTAGTTCTGGTGGATAGCTTCTTCCGGCCATTAGACCATATCAGAAGCTGACCGGAGCACGATCAATGAATTTAAAGCTGTCCTCAGTTGGTCTCCTTGTATTGTATTTAGCACCGAGTATGCTCCACGCCCAAGCGCCAGCTAAGGTTCCCGAGGAGGCCCCAGCTCGAATTCATCCTCTTCCATCTTTACGAGAACAAGCTCTTGAGCAGCAGGCATGGCTGGAGATGCGGATGGAGAGAATTCTTCCTCAACTTATGGAAGAATATGATGTGAATATGTGGATTCTTTCGATGCGGGAGTATGCTGAAGATCCTGTGTTTTGGTCTATCACTGCTCCGACCACCTTTGCTGCTCGCCGACGCTCTATCTACGTGATTACTCGAGAAGAAAACGGATCACTTGAGCGGATAGCACTTGGTGGTACGAGTCAGGGCGGGGTTTTTGAGGCATTTCGCTCCACTCGGCCTGCCCCGACCCAGCCGACGGCAGAGCTTGTTGGCTCAGAGCAATGGAATTTGCTCCGTGAGTTAGTGGAAGACCGAAACCCAGAGAATATCGTTCTCAATGTTGATCCTGTCTGGGCTTTTTCAGATGGGCTCCATGCGGGTGAACAGCAAGAGTTACTTGAAGCCCTGGGTGATGAGTATGGCAAACGGGTTAGACACGAGCCGCGGTTGGCGATGAACTATATAGCCTTGCGTCTTCCTGAAATGATGCCTCGATACCAGAAAATCGAGGAAACTGTGCACGCCATTATCTCTGAGGCTTTTTCAAACGCGGTAATCACACCAGGGGTTACTACTACAGAGGATGTGGTCTGGTGGATGCGCCAGAAGATCCGTGACCTAGGCTACACTACTTGGTTCCATACTTCTGTAGATGTGCAGAGAGCAGGTGGGGTCAACTCCGCTGGACCTACGGTTATTGAGAGAGGGGATCTGCTTTGGACTGACTTTGGAGTTGTGGGTCTCAATCTCCATACAGACACGCAACACTTGGGCTATGTCTTAAGAGAGAATGAGATGTCTGTGCCAGAAGGACTGAAGACATGCCTCAAGAACTCAAACCGTCTCCAGGACATTCTGCTTACTCATATGGAACCTGGATTAACCGGCAATGAGATTCTCGCGAATACCCTGACGCAGATGAGGGCTGAAGGGATTGATGGCACGGTATATACGCATCCGATCGGTGATCACGGTCACGGAGCTGGACCCTTGATTGGCCGGTGGGATGGGCAGGAAGGTGTCCCGGTCAGGGGGGATGCAGTCTTGCTTCCTTCTACATGGCATTCAATTGAACTTCAGGCGACGACCCCTATACCAGAATGGGGGGAACAGCCGGCATCATGTCGACAGGAAGAAGAAGCCTATCTGGATACCACAGGCGAGCGTCATTGGGTGTTCCGTCGGCAGGGCAAGTTCCATCTGGTTTGGTAAGGTTCTGATAGCCAGCGAGCGGGTGATTCCGTGAGCGATCAGACTAAACACATCGGCTTCGACCGATCAATTGTTGAAGGGCCAATCCGGGGGGCCGTATGGAAGCTCGCTTGGCCAACGATGCTACAGAATATCATCGGTGGGGTGCAGGGCATTATAGACCACACGATGGTCGGGAACTATGTCGGTTACGTTGGTAACGCAGCAATCGGAGTGTCCTGGCAAATCTTCTTAGTCGTCATCGTTTTCATTAGTTCACTATTCACAGGAATGGGCATTCTTGTGGCTCGGTTCGCGGGTGCGAATGAGCCTGAAAAGGTGAATCGAACGGTTTACCAGGCATTTCTGACATCAGTTATGATCGTCTTGCTAGTCATGGCGCCAATAGGCTATGTGGCATCACCGGTCCTGCTTGATCTAGTAAACGCAACGGCTGAGGTGCAGGCTGAAGCGCTACCCTACCTCCGTATTATGTTCGTTTTTTCATTCGGTATGCTGATGTTCTTCATGCTAGGTGGTGCACTTAGATCAGCAGGTGATGCGAGGACACCCTTAAGACTCGGAATTGCACTAACGATCCTCAATATCGCACTCAGTGTCATCTTGATTCGTGGAATGGGTCCAATTCCCGCCTTCGGAACCACCGGGGCCGCAATGGGGACCGTCATTGCGGGTGCTTCTATAAGTGTATACGCGTTATTCAAGTTATTTGGTGGCCGATGGGTAGTGCAGTTCCAACGCGGAATGAGCTGGCGTCCCGACTACGTGATTATCAAGCAGCTCTTCAAGTTTGGGCTCCCGACGGGCATCCAAGGCATAGCGATGAATGTGGGTGGCGTCATTCTGTTGGGTTTCATCGGTTCACTCACGATGGGTGCTCAGGCACAGGCTGCGTACGTAGTAAGCTACACACAGCTTTTCTCATTCATCACATGGACGTCCGTAGGAATTATGGGCGCTACCGCAGCAGTAGCCGGTCAGAATCTCGGAGCTGGTAACCCTGACCGTACGAGCCGAGCAGTGCATGTAGCCGCTGGTTTTGGACTACTGCTCGCGACCGCTATTGGGTCCACATTCTTGTTGGTCCCGACCCGGTTATTGGGAGTATTCGGGATGGATGATCCTATTGTTGTCGACTTGGGTGTAGAGTTGCTGCGCTACCTAGCGTTATCGGGGCTCTTCGTAACTGTCGCGTTAGCTTTTACAGGAGGATTGCAGGGTACCGGAGACACCAAGAGCCCACTCTACATATCGATTGTTTCACAGATGATCATTCCGATCGGGCTCTGTTGGGGTATTCAAACATTTTCGACTCTTGATCCTGCTGATATATGGTTGGCGATAGTGCTTGGCCATCTTACCAGAGCAATCCTCAGTGTGATCATATTCAAACGAGGGAAATGGAGAGGGATCAAGGTCGAGATTGGCTCTGCTAGGGCATAAGATTCAGCCGGGTCGCCTTTGCGGGTTCCTGGCCCCATAATGTGCTCCCCTACTGACCTCAGGAGCTAACAGTTCATGGCGAAGCAGTACTGGTTGATGAAATCTGAACCTTACGTCTATTCGATCGAAGACCTCGAGCAAGATGGTTCTACTTGTTGGGAGGGTGTGCGGAACTATAAGGCTCGAAACAATATGCGGAGTATGAAAACCGGTGATGAGGTTCTCTACTATCATTCGAATGCTAAACCTCCCGGGGTAGTCGGTATTGCCCGTGTGTGTAAGGAGGCGTACCCAGATTATTATGCCTTTGATGAAAACAGTGACTACTTCGATCCTAAGTCCTCGCCGGACAATCCTCGCTGGTGGATGGTCGATGTCGAATTTGTCTCAAAGATCAAGGACGTGGATGAGCCACTTGGACTATCCGAGATCAAGTCAGATCCGAAGTTGGCCGATATGGAACTCATCCGATACGGGCGTCTTTCGGTACAGTCAGTGAAGAAATCAGAGTTCAGCTACGTGAAAAAATTGGCAGGGCTTTAGCGGTCCATGCACGTTTCTAGACCCCGAAGAATGCGTTTTCTGCTTTTGCTAATGATCTTGGGCTTCACCCTGGATACCCCGGAGGTCCCAGCTTGGATGGATGGTTATCACCCGTTGGTGGGCGTCCTAAAGGTGAGCGCACAAAAGGTCCCTAATGCTAGAGCACTTGGTATTCCACTACAGGGTGAACCAGGACTGAATAATGCCATCACTGATGTGGCAGGGGTCGAGGTGGGACACACGACAATTATAGAGGGCCAAGGTCGGCTTATTGTTGGACAGGGGCCCATTCGGACAGGAGTTACTGCGATCCTACCGCGTGGTCGCGAGTCCGGAGATTCGACCTTTGCGGCTTGGTTCAGTCTGAATGGCAACGGTGAAATGACTGGCACAACCTGGATTGAACACTCTGGGCTACTTGAGGGGCCCATCTTGATTACGAACACGCACAGCGTCGGGGTTGTGCGTGATGCAGTGATCGCTTGGCAACGGGATCGCGATCCATCGTTTCTGTGGGCGCTTCCTGTTGTAGCTGAGACCTATGATGGCAGCTTGAATGATATCAATGGCTTCCATGTCACAGCTGAGCATGCGTTCGCCGCGCTCGATGGAGCTCGTAGTGGCGCGGTCGAGCAGGGTGCGGTCGGAGGGGGGACAGGCATGCGCTGCCACGGTTTCAAGGGGGGCATCGGGTCCTCGTCCCGGCGTGTAGGCGACTATACCGTGGGTATACTGGTCCAATGCAATCAGGGTTCTCGCAGTGATCTGCGAGTCGCAGGTGTGCCTGTTGGTGAGATGTTGCCTGAACCTTCTGCATGTTACGCAGATCGATCGATCCCGGCCGAGCTGCGGCGTTCAGGTGTCCGGTGGTGTGATAACGGAGAAGAAGCAGCGGGTAAAATGGAACCAATCCCAGAAGGTTCTGGATCAATCATTATTGTTCTCGCAACCGATGCACCACTCTTACCCACACAGATCAAGCGGTTAGTTACCCGTACGACCATGGGTCTGGCCCGTATTGGTGGCATGGGATACAACGGATCAGGAGATATCTTCATTGGATTCACGACTGCGAACCGATCGGCAGCCGCGGAGCGCTCAACGGCAGTCGGCTTGGAAATGCTGCCGAATGACCGGTTAAATCCTTTTATTTCAGCCTCTGTCCATGCGACCGAGGAAGCGATCCTAAATGCTATGCTCGCTGCGGAGACGCTAACAGGTATTAATGGATATACAGTTCCGGCACTGCCGCACGATCGCTTGACCGAGATTATACAGCGAATGTTTGGGGGTTTTAGAGATTTGCGGTGAGTAACGAAATACCAAGGAGAGGCTAGATGGAGATGGTGATAAAGTCACGTGCGGTATACGCTGGACTCGTTGTGATGATCATGAGTATGGGCTCAACACCAAGAGACCTGGATGCACAACGCTTAGCGACCGAAGACCCAGTACTGCAAGGCATTTGGGATCAGGCGATTGATAACTCACACTTCGAGAGCTTAGCGCAGTCGCTGCTTGACTCAATAGGACCTCGTCTGACTGCATCACCAGGTATGGAGATGGCCCAGGACTGGGCTGTCAAAGTGCTCGGGAGTTGGGGTATCGAAGCACGCACGGAGCGTTACGGGACATGGGAGGGTTGGAATCGGGGCCCAAGTCACGTGGACCTGATCTCTCCCCGTGTCCGTTCACTCGAAGGTCGGATTCTAGCTTGGAGCCCTGGTACGGACGGACGTCCGATCAATGCTGAGGTTACCTATGTGCCCGACATGCGCTCTCCGGATGATTGGCAGGCATTTCTGGCCACAGTAAATGACAAGTGGGTCATGCTCTCGTTTCCAGAACCGACCTGTCGAGCGAATGAGCAATGGTCGGAGTTTGCTATGCCTGGATCCGCAGAGCGTATGGCTGAAGACAGAACCAACGGCCAGCAAGCGTGGAATAGGAATCTTCAGGCTACTGGATCTGTGGATGGGCGCCGCCGAGACTTACATACCCAACTCGAGGCAGCTGGTGCGGCCGGTATCATTACCTCCCAGTGGCCGGGCTCATATGGTACGACAAGGGTTTTTAATGCGTATAACAGAGATACTCCAACATTTGAGTTGTCCTGCGAGGACTACAGTTTGGTCTATCGTCTCACTAAGAATGGGCAAGATCCGGTACTTCGTTTAACCGCCGAGGCGGAGAATCTGGGGGAGGTGCCAGTATACAATGTGATTGGTGAGATTCCGGGGACCGAGATCCCGAATGAGTATGTCATGCTTTCAGCCCACTATGACTCGTGGGAAGGGGGATCTGGGGCGACAGATAATGGAAGTGGTTCGCTTCTTATGCTTGAGACAATGCGGATTCTCAAGGAGGTCTATCCGAACCCGAAGAGAACGATCTTGATTGGTCTATGGAGTGGTGAAGAGCAGGGACTCAACGGTTCGAGGGCTTTCACGGAGGATCATCCCGAAATTGTCGAAGGCCTGCAAGTGCTATTCAATCAAGACAATGGCACTGGGCGAATCGTAAATCTTTCTGCGCAGGGCTTCATCGAAGCTGGAGCGTCCCTGGCTAACTGGCTGTCACATGTTCCTGCCGAAGTCGCAGGTGGCGTCAATCTGAACATACCAGGAAACCCAGGAGGCGGCGGGTCAGACTATGCTTCATTTGTCTGCCACGGTGCTCCCGCATTCAACCTAGGGGCACTTTCCTGGGACTACAGTTCCCATACTTGGCATACACACCGTGATACCTTCGATAAGCTTATATTCGATGATCTTAAGAACAATGCAGTTCTGGCAGCCTCACTGGTGTACCTGGCTTCCGAAGACGATGAGAGGGTAAGTCGGGAGAGGCGGACGGTGATGGGTGGTCGTGGCGGAAGGACAGCTCAATGGCCGACGTGCACTCCAGCGACCCGAAGCTCACGTGACAGCTCAAGGATGTGATTCTGATATGAGTACCATGGTCCAAAACTATGTTGGAGGTGAGTGGTGTGGGGTGTCTCACTCGGAGACCCTTACAGTGACTAACCCTGCCTCAGGTGGAGAAATTGGGCGCGTGCCGTTGTCCACTGGCACCGATGTCGACAAAGCAGTTCAGGCGGCAAGATCTGCTTATCCGGGATGGCGATCTACTCCGTCACCCGAAAGGGCTAGGGTCCTGTTCCGCCTCAAATCACTACTGGATGAGCATAAGGAAGATCTGGCTCAGTTGCTCACAACAGAGCATGGAAAGGTCATCGCAGAAACACGTGGTGAGATTCAGAGAGGTATCGAAAATGTCGAGCACGCTTGCGGAATACCATCTCTAATGATGGGAGATACCGTTGAGCAGATTGCCGAGGGTATCGACAGCGCATCGTGGCGCCAACCAATTGGAGTGTTCGGTGTCATTACCCCTTACAATTTTCCAGTCATGATCCCCCTCTGGTTTTGGCCATACGCTGTGGCGACTGGGAATACCGTGGTCCTCAAGCCCAGTGAACAAGATCCGCTAACACACCAAAAGATCATTGATTTAGTGGAGGAAGCTGGACTCCCTCCGGGTGTGTTGAATGTGGTACACGGTGGGCGAGAGAGTGTTGAAGCAATTTGTGACCATCCTGATATCGCAGGAGTATCGTTTGTTGGCTCGAGCAAAGTGGCAGAGATCGTGTATAGACGAGCTTCTGCTACTGGGAAACGTGTCCAGTCGCTTGGTGGAGCCAAGAATTACATGATTGTGTTGCCGGATGCTGATATGGAGGTCGCCCTAGATGCTTGTGCTGGTTCAATTTTTGGCTCCACGGGTCAGCGTTGCTTAGCAGGCAGCGTGATTGTGGGCGTGGGTGATGCTCATACTGAGATTCGAGATAGGATGCTGGATACTGCGTCTTCAATCCGACTCGGTGATGGTCTTGAAGAGACTACAGATATGGGTCCAGTGATTTCTGCGGCACACCGTGATCGTGTTGTTTCCTTCATTGATCAAGGGGTAGCTGACGGGGCAAAACTCTCGCTTGATGGCCGAGACGCCAGTGTGGAAGGCCTAGAAAATGGGTACTGGGTTGGACCTACAGTTTTTGAAGATGTCTCCCCGGATCTATCAATAGCGACAGAGGAGATTTTTGGGCCGGTTGCCGGTATCAACAGGGCAAGGGATATCGATGAGGCTATCGGTATGATGCATAGCAGCTTGTTCGGGAATGCATGCTCGATCTTTACGACGAGTGGTAAGGCTGCCAGAGAGTTCCGATACCAAGCCGGTATTAGCATGATTGGTGTCAATATTGGGGTGGCGGCACCCATGGCTTTCTTTCCATTCGGTGGCTCAAAGAATTCCTTCTTCGGGGACCTTAAGGCGCAGGGTAAAGACGCTATTTCCTTCTTCACTGATCAGCGAGTCGTGATATCACGTTGGTAAATTGAGACCGCTGACCAAGACCCCAGTAAACGCACTATGAATCCAACCGCGACCTCAGCTGTTTTGGGCCAAGACATTATTGATGGACAGCAGGAGTACCTCCTCCCATCCATGCTGCACCTCTACTCCGAGCCGCTCTGCCTGACCGAAGGACAGGGTATTCGTGTTTGGGATGCCAATGGCAGGGAGTACCTTGACCTTTTTAGTGGAATCTTGACGACTTCAGTAGGTCATTGCCACCCGCGAGTTGTGGATGCAATGACTGATCAAATGGGACGCCTGGGCCATGTTTCGACACTCTACGCGAATGGGCCTCAAGTGGAAGCTGCGCAAAAGATCGCGAGTATCGCTCCAGGAGATCTCAAGCGAACGTTCTTCACTAATTCAGGGACTGAGGCGATTGAAACAGCCTTAATGATGGCGTCTCTAGCAACTGGTCGAAGTGAAATCATAGGGTTACGTGTTGCATACCATGGTCGTTCATATATGGCTACGAGCGTAACTGCTCATTCAGGGTGGAGGCCGCTAGCAACTCCCGTGGCGGGCATCAAGCATGCCAAGTCCCCCAATACCTATCGCTGTCCGTTCAAGCAGCCTTGTGACGACTCATGTGTGAACAAGTTTGTGGAAGACCTTGAAGAGGTCATCATCACAACAACAAATGGTCGCCCAGCAGCGTTCATTGCGGAAAGCATTATGGGTGTGGCAGGCTACGTTGTTCCGCCTTCCGGCTATTTTCAGAAGGCTGCCGAGTTGATTCATCATTATGGTGGCCTCCTGATCATCGACGAAGTTCAGGCGGGCTTCGGTAGGACCGGAAAGCACTGGTTCGGTATAGAGCACTGGGGTGTCGAGCCGGATATCATGGTTATGGCGAAGGGCATCGCAAATGGGGCCCCGGTAGGTGCCACCATAACGACCGATGAGATCGCGCACGCCTGGAAGGGTAAGACGATTTCAACGTTCGGAGGCACTCCCGTATCCATGGCGGCTCTCTGCGCTACACAGGATGTGCTTCAAGAGGAATCTGCACCGGAAAATGCTTTTGTCCGAGGTAAGGAATTACGTGCAGGTCTGATTGACATCCAAGAACGACATCCATGGGTTGGTGATGTTCGAGGTATGGGCTTGATGCAGGCTATGGAGATCGTGAAGGATCCACAGACAAAAGAACCCGATATGGAACGCACGGCAGCCCTGCTGGCTGCAACCAGAGATGAGGGCCTACTCGTCGGCCAGGGTGGGCTTAACGGTACCGTCATTAGGATCGGCCCATCACTGCTGATCACCGCTGACGAAATTGCCGAAGGTATCGAGAAATTGGGGAGGGCTTGCAACAAGGTGGGATCGTGATGTCGAGCCTACCTATAGATGCTTGGATCCTTCTTTTTTGCGCCGTGGGCTTGGGTCTTGGACTTGAAGTTGCGTTCTATAGAGCCCAAAAGCGCCATATCACATCCAGGCACCGAGAAACGAGCCAAGATGAGATCGGTGCTGGATGACCTCTACCACCGTCATCTCTGTTCTTGTTGGCTACGCCTTTATCCTACTTGGGATTGCCGTCTGGGGTAGCAAGGAATCTCGAGACCTCAAAGGATACTACCTTGCTGGGAAGCGCCTGCCCGCTTGGGTGATTGCCTTTAGCTCCAATGCTACAGGGGAAAGCGCTTGGCTCCTACTGGGCCTAACAGGTATGGGTTACGCGATTGGCGTCCACGCTTTCTGGGTTATTCTCGGGGAAGTGCTGGGTGTTGCTTCCGCATGGGTCTGGGTTGCTCGCCCATTCAAGGAATACACGGACCGCTTCGATTCAATCACCGTTCCCGATTATCTCACTGACCGGTTTCGGGACACGAGCCACGTTTTCCGTTGGATCTCGGCAATCATCATTCTGAGCATGGTAATGGCGTATACCGCCGCGCAACTAACGGGATCTGGTAAGGCTTTTGATGCTTTCCTTGGTACTGGTTACACAGCAGGGGTTTGGATTGGCTTGGTCATTGTCCTGTTCTACACGACGGTTGGTGGATTCAAGGCGGTAGCTTATTCCGACTTCTTACAGGGTGTCCTGATGCTTGGGTGCCTGATCGCCCTTCCTGTCGTTGGCATTGCAGCTGCTGGTGGTTGGAGTGAAATGATTACAGGGTTGGCAGCTGCGGATCCTGCATTACTTCGACCGATGGGCCAGTTTGGTCTCGGGGCGGCCGGTATAGCCAGCGCATTTGGATTTGTCGCAATTGGGTTTGCCTTCCTTGGCTCTCCGCAGCTCCTGACGAGGTTCATGGCCGCGCGTGATCAGAAGCAAATTATTGACGGTGGCTTCTGGGCAGTGCTCTGTGTCATTGGCTTTGATGTTGGAGCGGTCCTTGGAGGAATGTCAGGCCGCACGCTATTCCCTGGCTTAGCAGATCCAGAGACAATTCTGCCGGAGATGAGTGCAACCCTCTTCCCGGCTTTCTTCACAGGAATCTTTCTTGTAGTCGTGCTTGCCGCGATCATGTCCACAGTCGACTCGCTCCTCCTCCTCGCATCGTCTGCAATAGTTCGGGATATCGTTCAGAAAGCGATGGGGATCCGAGCTTCGGAGCGCACATTATCAAATCTAGCGCGAGGGGTAACGGTCGTGATTGGGGTGGTAGGGCTAGTGGTCGCACTGACCGAACCGGCATCCATCTTCTACTTCGTCCTATTCGCGTGGTCGGGTATCGCATGTGCCTTCACTCCGGTAGTTCTTTGCTCACTCTTCTGGAAGAGAACTACCAAGCTAGGAGCTATAGCGGGGATGATTGGTGGGTTCGTGGCGACTGTTGTATGGACAATCTGGTTTAAGGAAAGATTCTATGACCTCTATGAGATGATTCCGGGCTTTATAGCGGGATTTTTCTGTACGATTTCGGTGAGCTTGATGACCGACGTTGACAGGGATATAGCTGATGAAGTTGACTCGGTTCGGAGGGCTGTGGGGCCGGTCTTTTGAGTCCTGGGTGGAATGTTTCATGTCCGGATCAAACATTGCAGTCGTTCTGCTTGCTTACTCCTTTTATGGCTCGAGTGCACACGGGGCGATACGATCTGATTGGATCAAGAAAAATGGATAAGAATCACTCGCAGGAGGCTCAAGATGGCTGATGTCAGTAGAAAGGATTTCCTGGGACTTAGCACGGTTGCTGCTGCGGGCCTGGCCAGCGGGTGTGCACCGATAGCGGATCCGGGAAATGTGAGAGCTGATCTTGTTGTAATCGGAGGCAAGGTGCTTACTCAGGATGCAGATCAGCCGGTCGCGGAAGCTTTTGCTCTAAAGGCCGGACGTTTTATGGCCGTTGGTTCAAACGAAGACATCCAAAACCTCCAATCCGTGAATACCGAGGTGATTGATGCTGCTGGAATGACGGTTTTGCCGGGATTTATTGACGCTCATTCCCATCCTTCTAACGCGGGCCTGAACGCACTCAAGAATGTGAACACTAACCTCGGAAGTGTTGCTCGTATCCAAGATGCTCTGAATGAACGAGCAGCCAACACCCCGCCCGGTGAATGGATTGTCGGCTACATGTACGACGATACAAAGCAGGAAGAGGGACGTCCGTTGAACCGTGTAGACCTTGATGCGGTAAGCAGGGAACACCCCATCGTAGTTGGACACCGTGGTGGCCACACGGGTGTATACAACTCGAAGGCGTTTGAGGTAGCAGGTATCACCGTTAACACCCCAGATCCATTTGGGGGTCACTTCTATCGTGAAGATGGTGAGCTCACGGGGAAGGTTGCTGAGCGCGCGCGCGGTGTGTTTGATGTGCCATCAGGATCAACTCGTGAAGAACGTGCAGCTGGAGTCTCCGTGATCTGCAAAGAGATGAATGCCACGGGACTCACATCGGTTCATCAGGCGGGTACGGGATCAACAGGGTTCGTTGCCTACCAGGACGCCAGAGATGAGGGCACTCTCTCTCTACGCATGAATTTGATGGCTAGAGGTGGAACCTTCCCGGCGCTTCAATCCGCTGGGATTCGCACTGGGGTTGGCGACGAGTGGATTCGTATTGGCCCAGTGAAATTCTCCGCTGACGGTTCAGCCTCGGAGCGCACAATGGCGATGAGCACTCCATATGCGGGTCGCCCAGACGATTTTGGTATTCTGACGATGACACAAGAAGAGGTTCACGAGGTTGTCGAAGAGGCTCACCGGTCCGGATGGCAGATTGCTATCCATGCCAACGGTGATGTCACAATTGACATGGTGCTCAATGCCTATGAACGGATGCAAAGAGAGTATCCTCGCTCGGATACACGCCACCGGCTTGAGCACTGCTCCTTAGTGAATCCGGCGCTTCTCCAGCGCATAGCCAATGGTGGCTATATCCCTGCACCGTTTTACACCTATGCTCATTATCATGGCGAGAAGTGGATTGAATACGGTGAAGAGAAAATGGAGTGGATGTTTGCCCACAAGTCTTTTATCGAGTCTGGAATTCGGGTTGCTCCAGCTTCTGACCATTCCCCGGGACCCTATGAGCCACTAATGGCGATACAGAGTATGGTGACCCGCAAAGATTTTGCTGGCCGAGTCTGGGGTCCTAGCCAGAGGATCACTGTCGAGGAAGCCCTGAGAATCTGCACGGTGAATGGGGCGTACGCATCGTTTGAGGAGAACGAGAAGGGTACGATTACCGCTGGCAAGTTGGCTGACTTCGTGATCCTTGCGGAAGACCCTCATGATGTAGATCCGGATCTGATCAAGGAAATTCAGGTTATCCGGACTGTGCTTGGTGGCAGGACAGTGCACGAGGCCTGAAGATAGGTATCTGCTTGCCGAACATGTTTGCCTAATGAGTGATAAACTTGCCGGAAAAGTCATTAGGGACCCTCTGTGGAATACAATCAGACTTGATCCTATAGCGGCCCAGATTGTTGATACTACGGAGTTCCAGCGCCTACGGTACATACGGCAATTAGGCTTCACTCATTTGGTATATCCTGGTGCAACACATACGCGGTTTGACCATGCCCTGGGTGTTTATCACCTCGCGACTGTCGCACTACGTAGGATTCGCGAGAATCGAAGAATTCCACCGGAAGTATTGCAGGGTGAACATCTTATCCCTTATGCGGCGCTACTTCACGACATTGGCCACTATCCGTTTTCGCATGCACTAGAGGAACTAGAAACGGAGTATGTGCCGGCTCATCACGAGGAAATTAGTGAACAGTTCTTAGCATCCCCCTCCCTGCGCGATGCGCTTGTCCCTCTTGGATCCACTGCTCCAGAGTTGCTTTTGAAGTTGATCTCTGGTCAGAGTCAAATTCCCCTGCGAGGCCTGGTAAGTGGAGCTCTTGATTTGGATAAGATGGAATATCTCCGCAGGGATGCTCATTTTTCCGGTGTGCCTTACGGTGAAGTTGACGTTTCACGGTTGTTACAGGGGCTTGCCTTATTACGTGACCCGGAGTCTGGCCAGTATGAGGTGGGAGTTCAAGAGAAAGCAGTGGCCGCTCTGGAATCTCTTTTATTTGCGAAGTACCAGATGTTTCGAAACGTCTACTGGCATCACGCTGTAAGGGCCGCGACCGTTCTCTACAAGCGTATTGTTGAAGAAGCTGTAGATAGTGGACTTCTTGTTTCTCATGAACTTGTTGGCCCGACTGACGAAGAGCTCTTGTATGAGATTGGTCGCCGAGCACATGAAGCCGACGGTGAAGCCGCAGAGCGTATTGGTACTCGGTGGTTACCAGCACTTCGCCAACGCCGGCTCCCCAAAAGAGCATTAGAACTGACTGCGGCTGACCTTGCAGGGAGACAAGTAGAAGATTGGGTGGTTAGTGGCTCACCACGGAAACGTGCGATTGAAGACGATCTAGCGCTTGATCTTGACTTGGAACCTGGAGAGGTGGTTATCGATTTTCCAGCTAAGAAGGCCATGTTCCAATTACATGTGCTTGTTGAACGGAGTGATGGACAAATTCAGCGCTTAGGCCTAGGAGGATTGCCAGGTCTCCTAGATTTGCCGCGATTGGCGGATAATCTTTACACGACAGCACGCGTCCTTAGGGTTTTTACTTTCGAACAACGTGCCGTTATGGCAGACGATATTCTCGCAAGAATTACTCGACCAAATGGAACAGCCTGAGCTGTTATGGGGTTCACTGATGGTGCTCCCTAGGAAACAGCAAACCACTTGACATCACATAGTAATTATAGCAGCATAAACTGCTTTGCATTTCACGTTTTGCCAGGCCTCAACGATAGCCGAGACGGCTTAGTCACCTGGCTGGACTTTATCAAGAGATAGAACACGATGGCCACTGCGACTCCGAGGAAGCGGAGTAAGCGACGCGGGAAAGGCAATCTCCTCTCTGGATTCGATGCCAGTGTAGAAGAACAGAGTGCCCTTGACCAATATCTTCGAGACGTCAGTCGTCATGAGCTAATCACTCCTGAGAAGGAAAAGGAGTTGGGTGCGCTCGCCCAGAAAGGCGACCAGGATGCGATCCAGGAATTGGCGCGCGCAAACCTTCGCTTCGTGATTAGTGTTGCTAAGAAGTACCAGAATCGTGGTGTGTCACTTACGGATCTGATTCAGGAAGGAAACGTCGGATTAGTTACTGCCGCACGTAAGTTTGATCCGGAGCAGGGCGTAAAATTCATCAGCTACGCAGTCTGGTGGATTCGCCAGGCAATCTTAGCGTCACTTGCGAATCATGGGCGTGCTGTTCGTGTTCCCTTGAACCGAGCAAGTGATCTAGCACGGATTTTCAGAGAGAAAGAGCGGCTGAAGCAAGAGAAAGGTCGGGAGCCTTCGACAGAAGAGCTCGCCGAAGCTACGTATCTTACACCAGAATTGGTGGAATCTTTACAGACTCTGAACTCTGCTGAAATTCGACTCGATGCCCCAATCGGTGACTCAGAAGACTCACAGCTTGTCGAGCGCTTCATAACTGAAGAAGCCGCAGAGCCAGAACTCGAAGTCGAGGGGCGTCTCTTAACGGAAACGATCGCGGGTGCGCTTTCCCTTCTCGAAGTACGTGATGCAAAAGTTCTGCGGCTCTATTTCGGCCTAGAAGGTGAGCGGGAGCATACACTAGAGGAAATTGGCAACATGCTCGGCGTTACACGTGAACGGATTCGTCAACTCAGAGACCGAGCACTGCGTCGCTTGCGTGAAGGTGGTAAGGGTGACGCACTGGAGTCTTTCGCGGCTTGATCTATTGGCCGGCGACACCCCGGTCAGACATGTTTTCTGTTGCTACCCTAGAAAGATTCTCCTCTCCGGTGTCTTGCATTCTAGAACTTCATAAATGATCGGGGTGGTAGATCAAACTGGTGGGGGTTCTTACCGGGTCCGACTAGAGGATGGTCTTGTCGTAGAAGCATCACTACGTGGAAGGCTGAAGGTGGGGGGAGCGAAGAAAGAGAGAGTTGTCATAGGTGACAGGGTCTCTCTGGAACAGTCGGGTGAGGGCTGGGCCATAGAAGGTGTCGAGCAGCGTACCACTGAACTTGTTAGGCGAAGCCGAAGCAAGCGGGTGCATAAGGTTCTAGCTGCGAACCTCGACCGATCGTTTATGGTGGTTGCAGCCAAGGATCCCCAGGCTAATCCAGAACTTGTAGATCGCCTTCTGCTGCTAGGTGAGTCCAGCAGGATCAAGCCAACTCTAGTGATTAATAAAGTGGATTTGCCGGGTGCGGGAGAGGTTGCTGAGCCGCTCAAGAATTTGTACGAAAGTATCGGGTATCTTGTTTTGCTTGTGAGTGCCGCAGCGGGGGTAGGAGTGGACCGGCTAGAGGAAGAACTATGTTCAGGTACTTCAACGTTGATCGGTCCCTCGGGTGTGGGAAAATCTTCCCTGCTAAATGCTATTGATCCTGAACTGGAGTTACGTACTGGAGAACTATCACGCAAAGGTGGAACCGGTCGGCACACGACCGTCAATGCGCGTATCATATCGCTTAATTGTGGAGGTTTTGTCGCCGATACTCCTGGTTTTGGCGATATAGCATTTGTGGGAATACCGCCGTCCGAGCTCGATCATTGTTTCCCTGAATTCAGCCAACATCTTTCACAATGCAGGTTTAGGGGGTGCTCACATGTTTCTGAGCCTGACTGTGGAGTACAAACAGCTGTCGAAAAAGGAGTGATCCCTGCAACCCGATTTAAGAGCTATCTTAAGGCGCACTCAGAGGCGGTAGACTTCAGCTCTTATTGATGACTAACGAGGATACCTAACCTCTGCCTTCAGCTACCGAAATCTTTGATCAAGAACGGAGAGGTGTCACCCTTGGAGAGCCAGTGGTTGCTTCCCATTCAACCTTGACTGGCCAACCGTATACTTCAGCGAGTGCTTCCTCGTTCACAACTTCATCCGGTGTCCCCTCTACTGCTACCTGACCCTCGGACAAGAGCAGCATGTGATCCGAAAAGCGGGCTGCTAAATCCAGCCCATGTGTTGTAAGGATCACAGTAAGCCCAGAGGCCACGGATTGTTTCAGTAGCTCCAAAATCTCCATCTCATGCTTGATATCGAGACTGCTTGTGGGCTCGTCGAGTATGAGGGCCATAGGTTCTTGAGCTAGAGCGCGAGCGATCCGTACACGCTGTAATTCTCCGCCCGAAAGGGTTGATAGATCTCGATTAATGAGATGTGTCACGTCACAAACCTCGAGTGCCTCATGGACGGCGACTTGGTCCTTGCTGCTTTCTCCCTCAAGAGGCCCAAGGTGGGGATACCGACCCATGCCGACCATCTCTCGCACAGTGATCGGGAATGAAACTGTCTCCGATTGTGATACTACACCGATAGAGCGAGCGAGCGCTTTGCGATCCCACTTGCTGATGTTGCGTTCGGCGATCAAGGCTCTTCCTTGATCTGCCCTTACAACTCCTAGGAGTCCTTTCATCAGCGTGGATTTCCCAGAGCCATTAGGTCCTAGGACTGCGTAAAAGCTTCCTGAGGGAACAGACATGTTTACGCCATTCAGGGCAGGGCGACTTTGCTCCGGATACTTGATGACAAGATCCGTGGTTTCAAACCTCATTTTGTTGCCGTACTCCGCCTCAAGAGGACAAGGAAAAATGGAACCCCTATAAACGCTGTGATGACACCGATTGGGATTTCGATCGGTGGAATAATCAGCCGAGCAACAAAATCTGCTCCTATTAGAAAGGTTGCGCCTCCGAGGAATGAAAGTGGTAGGAGTCCACGGTGGTCCGATCCCACCAGGATTCTCAAAGTGTGAGGCACAACCAGCCCAACAAATCCAATTACTCCCGCCACAGAAACGCTCGCTGCTGTGATCAATGCTGCGACGACTAGAGAAATTCTTTTCACACCCTCCACGTTGGCACCCAGGTAGTATGCTGTTTCTTCTCCGATTGCCATCAGGTTCAGTGGCCGAGCCAGAGATATGAGCATAACTGTTGCGGGCATTGTATAAGCTCCTGCGATGACGACCCGATCCCAGTTAGCTCCCGCTAGGCTGCCCATAGTCCATAGAACGGCACTCTGTACTGTTTGAGCAGGAGAAATCGAGAGAATGAAAGCGATACAGGCCGAGAAAAAAGCAGCTATGACTACACCTGAAAGCAGAAGGACCCGGACATCCATCGCTCCACCAGTTGAGATAGCTACACGAAATACGAGAAAGATCGCCATGAGTGCGCCTGCAAATGCTGCCAGGGGAAGCGTCCACGAACTGGTTGCAGCAAGTCCCATACTGAGCACCAACACTGCACCAAATGATGCACCTCCAGAAACCCCGAGTATATAAGGCTCCGCCAGAGGATTTCGTAACAAAGCCTGGAAAGTTGCGCCTGCTACACCCAGTCCTCCTCCGACAAATGCGGCCAATAAGATCCGGGGTAGTCGAAGGTTAACCACAATGTCTCGGTGCGCTTCTTGCCCATTTCCAGTGAGAGCAGCCCAGACTTCAGAAATTAGAAGTGGAACCGAACCAAAAAAAACGCCCAATACTCCGATCCCGACGAGCACCACGACCAACAGGGACCCGAGTTTTGTTTTGCTCATCGCAGTAGATCACCATGCAAGATTCTGGCTACATGTCGTGCGGCTTCTGCTATGTTCGGCCCGGGGAACTCTAGGGTATTGCCGATCTCCTCTATACGAGCTCCGGGAGTCAGTCTGGGATCAAATTGGGATCTGTCCGAAATGAGAACTACATCGATCTTTCGGACGCGAAGTTGCTCAGGGCTTACTGAACCATACAGGAATCCCAGGTCGGAGAAGACGTTTCTGCCACCGGCTAACACTAGTATCTCGTTGATATAGGTATCAGGACCTGCAACCCAAGGTGGAGAACCTCCGAGAATGTACGCCGTATCGACCCTTGGCTTTTCGAAAGTCCATCTCTGCAGATCAGCAAGGTCATTCTTGATGCTCGAGATTATGGAATCAGCCTTAGGTTCGGTACCTGTCACTTTTCCGAGAAGTATTACGCTTGCGTATAAGTCAGTTAGGAGATCAGGACGCACGGCTATTTGGGGGATCCCAAGCTCATCTAGGCGAGATTTGGTTTGAGGATCTTGGTCTCCAGCAAAACGCACAACTAAGTCCGGTTCGAGGGCGATGATATCTTCTAAGTTTGGCTTTAGGCCTCCACCTACAGACGGGATATCCAAAACCCAGCTCTCTATGTCGAAATCAGTACGCCCAACAACCGTATGAATGGCCCCGAGCGCTCTCAACGTCTGGGTCGCTGATGGTACGAGTGAAATGATTCTCTGCGCCGGTTCCTTAAGAGTAACCTCCAGGCCGGTTGCATCCACCAGAATAATGTTACTAGCAGTGCCTCTATCTCTTTCCACTGAATTTGGCTGGCACGCTGTAGCTAGAATGATGATACAGAGAATGAGTTCACGGATGTGTTCGTGCGCTATTCTGATCCGTATCATTTTTCTGTAGTCGCGGAGTTGCAAGAGTCTTCAAATGAGCGAATCCATCTGCCGTCCTGCCTAGCAAGGCCCGCGAACCAGCGATCCTCAGAACCAAGTATTTCCAGCAGGACTTCTTCTGATCCGTCACCATTCCAGTCGATATGATCCAGGTAACGCGGCACCCCTTTTCCCTGAGACTCAGCGACCCGGTACCACATATAGCTTATCTCATAAGTCCCAGAGGTAGCGTCTCCCATCACGAATAGAGAGTAGGCTCCAGGTTCAGGAGGTGATGTATTCATTCGATCCTGATATAGGAAAGTCGCTGCAATCGCCCGTCTCGGCTCACCCGGAAGTTGGAAAGCATGAATATCCGTTCGTGAATCCAGGAGTGAGGGGGGCCATTCAGCGCCGACACTTGGGATCGCCTCAGATGCCAGCGCGAGCGAGGCTACACGTTGATTGTAGTTATGACGATGTGCCGTATATGGCTGAAAAGAGCGAGAACCTGCAACATCAATTGGCAAGGCAATTAATTGTTCTACATCACTCGCTTCTGATACGAGTTCCACAATACCCGAAATAGCAGGCCTTAGTGTACAGAAGCTGTCATCGAGTGACACTTCTTGAGCGATCATCCTTCCGACCCTAGTCCCTTCAGAGAATAATACCCATTCTGAGCCTTGAGTTATAAGCTCTAGACTGAAATCACCTGGGCTTTCAGATCTTATACCCTGGTTTGAGATCCCTGCGAGACTATTACCGTTTACCTCGCCGACTGCGGTTAACCTAGCTGTGGATCCGGTCCGTTTCCCACTAAGTAGGATTGGTCTCTTGGGGATCCTGAGGGATTGCTCTTCGTCGGCCAGATCCTGGATAATACCCAATTGCCCCGAAGATACTGCGGTAGGGGAAATAGGTGGTTTGAGGCGCAGTTCTAACCCTTCCCAGGCAACGTTGTCGCAGCCTGTCGCCAGGGTTAAGATCACCGCGATCGCTAGGTGTTCCCTTTGCATGCGGTCGATGGAGTCGGGTATGATTTGGGGCTCCAAACCTATCAGTGCCTCCTTTCGAGGCAACCTGATGCGTGGTGCCCTGCTCACTCAGGGTGGTTGTTGTAACCTCATGTGCAGGTGCCTGAAGTATCATCCCTAAGGATGCCATGGACCTAAAGTACACAGGGCTCTTTAGGAAGGTGCTGCCCCGGTTTCCAACTGGAGACGCCTTCCATTATTGCTTGACGACCTCCAAGTGATTCTCGCACATCTCTCGGATCTACACCTGGGCTTTCGGGCGTACGGGCGTATTGATCACGGTGTGGACATACGCGAGCGAGATGTCTCTGTGGCATTTGAGCGTGCACTTCAGGATATCATTCGATTAAATCCTGACATCGTAGTGGTTTCGGGTGATGTCTTTGATCGCCCAGATCCTCCTGCAAGTGCAGTAGTAGTCCTTGCGCGAGGTCTCGAACTGCTTCGCTCCTCACTTCCCGAGACACCAGTATTTATGGTTGCCGGTCCCAGGGACACTCCCAGGCAGCTTGGCGATCCCGGGGCGCTCGCGGTACTGGATAGTTTTCCGAACGTAGAGGCAGCCACCGATTTGACGCGCTCAATTATCATGGAGCGCCTAGAGCTTCATGCTTGCCTGGTTCCTTACCGTGCTACTGTCCGGCACCCTTCAGCCTTCCCGGAGTCTGACCCTCGAATGCGATGGAATCTTTTGGTACTGCATGGAACCCCTGAACAGACCGAGCAGGCAGCGGTACCAGTTGTTCCGGAAGATTGGAGCTATATAGCCTTGGGAGGTCGACACCGAACAGAACAAATATGCTCCAATGTTCTCTGGGCAGGGTCTCTGGAGCGTGTCGCACTTGATCCCTGGGCAGACGCGGGAGGAGAAAAAGGGTTTTTAACGGTGAATCTGGAGAGCGGAGAGCATCAATTCCACGCCATTCCTTCACGTCCGGTGGCTGCACTGGCTCCCATTACGGTTATTGGTGGAGATCACGATCAACTGCGTCGCCGAGTACGTGAGGTTGTCCAAGAGATCCCGGGAGGTATCAAGGGTAAGATTGTGCGCCTGAGGCTTGAGGGTGCTTTCCCGCAGGATCTCCTTGCATTACAGGGCGGAGAGCTATCGGGCCTGCGGACCTCCGCACTGCATCTGGCCATCGAAGCTGGAAAAGAGCCACGTCATTTCCCAGCAGACGGGTTATTGGAAGACGCGCCTTCACTCCTTCGCGTTGCTCTGGAAAAAGAACTTCAACAGGATGGTCTTCTAAACGATGCAACCCGGACAGTCATTGAGGAGTTACTGGATTCTGATACTGCCGCCGCCCCGACGGTCCATACAGTTGGAGGTCTAGATGCACTTGATGGTGAAATCCCTGGAGTTGGGCGAGTAAGCGCTTCCATACCAACTGGCTTGACAGCAGTGATCGGTGGTGACGGGCGGTCACGTAAATCAGTCAGGGAACTTTTGATTCAGACTGGAGGAGGCTTTAGCAACAAACCTCTGCGGCATTTTTGGGCTTGTACCGATGCAGGAACCCTAGAAGAGACGTTGTCGAGTGCTTCGCTAGCAATAGCAGTTACCCGTGGGATGGCCCTGGTCGACGCTGTTATAGAGCGGCTAGAACCAGGTAACAAATCTGGGATAGGTTTGAGATCTGGTAAGCCTGCAGTAGAGAACAATGTTCCAGGATCAACTTCCACAGATCTTGAGACTATTATCACGGAATTTCAATTAGCGGAAGAAGATCTGCGGTCACTTAGAGCAGAGGTAGTTGAGGTAGGTGGAGACCTGGAGGCTTTGATGATGGATTGGCTCAGGGAGAGGCAGGATGCTGAGACAACCCTGAATGCCTACCGTGATCGAGCACGCCAGCTTCGATCACGCTTACGCCAAATGGAGGAGGCTGGCCCTCACGCACCTTGTCCACTCTGCGGTCGTGTGTTGGAGGGTCATTATGATGAGGTTTTGCGGGAGCTAAAGGAAGAGTGGGAATCAGTTGTCCAAGACGGGAGTTGGTGGCGGAGCAGGAGGGAACAGCTGGAACTAAAGCCGCCGAGTCTCCAAGAGCATGAAGAAAAGGCGCTAAAGCTAGGTGTGGCTCTGGAGGCTCAATCAGAACGTGTCGAACTCTTGCGGGTTAGGGTTAGCAGCATGCGCGCAGGAGGCACTCTGATAGAGAAGGAGGTGGCAGGAGATGACCATCAGGGCCAGGTCATGTCGGCTCTCTTACGCGTGCGTGCGGCTCGTGAGGCTCGAGCTAGGGACGTACTTCTGGATAGAGCTTCCCGTTTCGTCTGCAGGCTCACAGGTGGCCGAATTCTGGCAATCACTCTACGGAGGGGAGGGGTACGACTCGAAGGGGATTATGAGACGTTGCGTTCGGTATCAGAGGAGGATCTCTCTGCCGCAAAGCTAGCCATACGGCTAGCTGCTGCATCTCTCATAGCCACGGTCGGACAGGGGCTGGGCTCACTCTTGCTGGAGGAGCCATTTGATCGACTAGACCCCGAGGCTGGTATCCGCAGCCTGGTGCTCATGAAAGAACTCGTAAGTGAGGTTCCTAGGATTATACTGGTCAGTAGAGGTACAGCGGTTGGGGCACGCCCTGAGCTATTTGATTGCATCATGGAAATTCGAGAGGAAGGTTCGATTGCTGGTCCTGCGCTCCGTCCAACTCCAGCAGGTCCAGGCAGGTTCATGTTACGATCTACGGCTACTCCAAAACGCTGATTGATCGTGAGCGCCATAGGATGAGTCGGTTTATAGACCACCCTCTCTCTGTGAGCCTGGTATATCTCGCTTCGCGGACTCTAGATCCCAGTATCCTCGGGAACTTCCTGTGCGGCGATAGCTTGAACCTCAAGGATACAACCGGGTTTTAGGGTGCCTACAGGCACCACAGCACGCGCCGGTCGGTGTGTACCCATGATTTCAGCATAAGCTGCATTTACTGCTGGCCAGTGACCGATATCAGTGACATAGATCGTCATCTGAAGAGTATTACTCAGACTGCTGTTGGCTGCTTCAAGTATCGCACGAACGTTCTCGAGTACGTTGCGTGTTTGGTCCTCGGGATTATCGGGCAGTGCCTCAGGATTCTTTGGATCGAAAGGCAACTGACCAGCAACGTATACGATGCCTTGATGAACGATCGCCTGAGAGTAGTGCCCCGCAGGAGTTGGGGCGTTGGAAGTAGAAATTATTTGCATGTTGTAGGATAGGTTCGAGAGAGTATGGTCAGTAAGTTAGTGATTATCGGAAGTAGTTATTCTCCTGTATAGCGAGCTTCTTCGCTTGCATGCGCACTTGCTTTTCGCCAGGCGAACCGGGTGCCCCACTTATTATGCTGATGCTCCACAGCGTCGGCTACGATTTCTCCGAGGACTGGCGCGAACTTGAAGGCGTGTCCGCTACCTCCAGCTGCTACAACAAGGCCTTCCCGATCTGGGTCGTGACCGATAAAAAAATTGCCATCAAAAGTGTCACAATACATACAGATTCTCCGGTATACGATCGGGGCATCTGAGAGAGTTGGAATCGCAGTACTCAAAAATTTACGGGTACGAGCTTCATGATTTACACCCACCGTTTCCCGCGCTTCCGGGTGTATGCGGATTCCTTTCCCGTGGTGTGCCACCTTGACACGTCCATCTGCTAGGGCCGGGAATCCATACCACCCGCTAGTCGAGATATCAGCCGACCACGGAGGGAAGCGATCGGCACGAAAGGGGTCGGGGTTATCAGGTAAGAAATGGAGTACTGGCTGACCCGTGGACCAGAGAACATCCGAAAGCCAGGGTAGCAATGTGGGAGTCCATGCTCCAGCTGCAACGACGACAATTTCCCCCGTGACCATATTGCCATCGTTAGTTAGGACACCTGAAATACGACTTCCCTTCGATTGTAATTGGCGCATCTGGCCGGAATGAAATTGAATACCCCTGGCTTTACAGAGGTGAACCAAATGCTCCATGACACTTCCACTCTCCACCCATCCGCCATGGGGGTTAAAGTACCCATCAGGATATTCGGAAAAATCCCAGGCTGGATAACGATTGGCGATTTGATTTGTAGTCAGGCGTTCGGTGTTGTAGCCACGTTGTTCTAATACTTTACGGTTCTCATATTCATACTGGCCCAACTTCATTCGGCCATGCGAGAGTATGAGAAATCCATCTTCGTGGTACAGGGACTTTTGCCAGTCACGGTTCCAAGATTTCCACCCTTCGATTGCGATCTCTCCAAGTTCGTGATAAAAAACGTCCGAACCATAATCCATGCGGACAACCTTGCTGACATCAGTCGAAGACGCGTCTTCGTTTGGCGGAGTACCAGGATTGACTATGCTCACAGACCAACCACGTGACTGTAGCTTTAGGGCTGCAGTGCAGCCAAAAACTCCGCCACCCACAATAACAACGCGCTGCCCTATTCGAGGTTGAGTTTGAGCTTTTGTCACAAGCGATCCAGTAGAAGGTTGGCTAGAATTAAAAGTAATGGGGTAGTTCAAGCCCTACATTTTTGTATTCCCCGTTTCCCTAGGTAAGCCATGAGGCTTCGAATCTTATCGTCCGATGCCGTGAGATCCACTATCGACATGCCAATGGCCATCGAGGCGATGAGGGACGCATTTAGTGCTCTTGCAGCAGGTGAGGCAACCGTCCCTGTCCGTGTAGCGTTAGAAACATCTCATGGAGTCAGTCTATTCATGCCTGCCCACTTGAAAGAGAGAGACTCCGCTGGTGTGAAGATTGTTTCAGTGAATGAGGGTAACGCACAGTCAGGTCTCCCAGCGATCCATGCGGTGGTGTTGGTTCTGGACACTCTGACTGGCTGTCCGATTGCTCTTATGGATGGGACGTGGCTGACCGCCCTCCGTACAGGCGCAGTTGGTGGCCTCGCCGCAGACCTTCTAGCCCGGAGAGATTCCACGACTGTAGCGCTTTTTGGAGCTGGTACACAGGCAAGGACCCAACTTGAGGCTGTACGGTGTGTGAGAGACATCACTAAGGTTCGTGTTGTCTCTCGTAGTGCTACGTCTGCACAGGATCTGGTAGGTGAACTGAGCGGAGTTGAGGCTATCGGTTTGGTAGACCCAGATGAGGCCGTAGCTGGAGCCGATATCATCATCGCTGCAACCAGCAGTTCAACTCCAGTGTTTGACGGTGCGCTCGTAGAGCCTGGCACACACGTGACCGGTATAGGCTCATTCACTACAGAGATGAGGGAAGTCGATGCCACTCTGGTGGAGCGGGCACGAGTTATAGTTGACCAAAAAGAAGCTGTACTTGAGGAGGCTGGAGATATTGTAGGGCCTATTAGAGATGGCTTGTTTGGAGAGGACGTGATTGCTGGAGAAATTGGAGACATCGTTCTTGGTCGGATTGCTGGACGCACAGAACCAGAGGAAATCACATACTTCAAATCAGTAGGAAATGCAGTCCAGGATATCGCGGTGGCGGCAAAGGTACTATCAGTTGCCGAGGCGGAAGAACTAGGAGAAATCTTCGATCTATGAAGAAAGAGGCTTGAGTTGGTGCTTTATCCCGTGCCTAGTCTCAACCAAGCTTCAGCACGCTCACGGTACTGTTCCATCAACTCTTCATCAGATGTCTGCAGTGCAGCTTGACTTAGAGCCAGGTATCCCCAGGCGTAATAGTTAGGGATGCCGATCGTCGCGAGATCCGGCCAGTGCGTCCATTCATCTGGAATCCCCGTTCGGTGCACGAAGACCTCAGTCAACAAAGTGTGCGTCCTCGGCATATCTACCCATTGACCTATTACTGCTTCGTACGGTGAGGGTAACATGCGGATAACACCCCCAGCGCTCTCAACCTCCTCCAGCGGACCGTTATTCAATCGGTAAGCAAGGCCCTGACGGACAAGGTAGTTAGTTAAACCCAGTGATACCGCAGCGTTACCACTGGATGAGAAATAGATTGGCCGTTCATCGATTACCTCCGCGATCAGCGCGAGCGCGTACTGTTCCCACGGCACCAGACTATCACCGTCTCTCAAAACAGTACTGATGTTTCCTAGCCTAACGGATCGATTTCCTTCGACGCGCACATAATTCTGTGAAACCTGGTCAATCTGTTCATCGGTAAGTGGGATAATCGACTTGGTGGGCTCCTTGATGCTAGTAGCCATAACCAGGGAGACCTTGCCGGGCATAGACGTGGGATCAGTCGCGTATGCTGCGGACGTATTTTCGGCGGTATAGGGACGCTGACAAATAATTCTAGACCAATCCTCGGATGCACTTGTGTCCGGATCACATGGTGCAGTTATCCTCTTGAGCTGTTTCGTGTACCAGTCAGTGTTTAGGTAGGATGTCACAATGACTGTGACGTCTCGCCTGATGCCCTCTACTTCCTGCAGGTACCAGAGCGGGAAGGTGTCGTTGTCACCGTTAGTAAAAAGCACACCATATGGCTCGACGCTCATTAGAAGATTGTGGGCCCAATCCCTAGCTGAGTAATCATCTGCACGGCTTGCCCAAGTAAAATTCAGAACCAACGGAATCAGTGCCAACCCTAGGATTGGGCTAGCCTTTGCGAGGCCTGATTGCACCCCACGGCTTGCTTCTCGCCAAAGAGTTACAATGCCTAACCCTGCCCAAAGCCCCCATACGGAGAAGCTGACTATGAAGAAGTAGTCACGCTCACGAACTTCATGCAGTCCTCGGTCGGCGATAGGGTCGGGAAGTGAATATCCGTATCTGAAATTCAGGTAGTAGACTAGGCCAGCGGATAAGGTTACGAAGAGTGTAGCCAAGAAAATGAAGCTTGTCCGATCTCTCCTTGCGTGCTCGATCGCACCCCATACGCCTAACCCTGTGAATAGCGTCGTGAATGGCAGGCGCCAATTAGAGAAGAGAACGTTGTTACCATCGAGAGATCTGGCCCACTGCCAGTCGAAATACTGAAGGTAGTTTGCGAACTGCGAGACCAGTGGGGCCGATCTAGGAAGTAGGGGTGGCTTCTCGTATTGAGTGCGGTTGAGTGCTTCGGCTAAAGCCGTACAGCCAGCTTTGCCATACGTAACCACAGCTGAGAGCGCAGAGCCTACATCCGGACATGCCGGTGCCGCCTCGTTGATTACCGGCTGAAGCCCAGCACGGAGGGGGAGAAATAGATGAATTGATAGTCCGACTACTGCTACGGCTGCACCAGCTAAGTACAAGCGCCAGTTCAAAAGAGTTTGGGGATGAACCACTAGTATGAAGATTCCGATGGCAGGGGCAACGAGGAATGCCATCAGGTGATTTCCCACACTCAAGGCGAGAATGAACACCATCAGAATGAGTAAATTGTCGTCCTTGCCTTTCCCTAGGTTCTCTTGCCATCGGACCGCTAGCCACGATAAAAGGGCGATTGTGAAGAGTGAGACTGTGTAAACCTTCTCATTGACGTTTGACTGGCTCCACACTGTAAAGGAAGTCGAACTCACAAGAACGGCAGTAGCAGCCCCGGCGAGGCGAAAAAGTTTGTCACTCGAGAAGTAGCGCAGGATGTGGTGCGCTACTAGGAACCACATAGCATGAGCGGCGGCCGACATGAAAGCACTGAATAGGTTGATACTGGTTGCTACGGATAGGCCGAAAGATGTGAAAACCACGGACCATGTCCTGGCGAGGACTACGAAGAGCGGATTCCCTGGAGGGTGTGGAATACCAAGTATATGTCCTGTCGCGATATACTCGCTGGTATCCCAGAATGCTGTTGTAGGAGATAACGTGAGCCAGTATAGAGCAAACACGAGTGCCCCTGCGATCCAAGCCTCCTTATAGGGCGGACGAAGGTCCTCGACCACACCCTTCGAGCTCTCGTGCGGTGCTTGCTTACTTGCTCTACTCATCTCGTTCTAGCAAAGCAGTTTCTTGAACAGGATTCATGTTTGATTAGCCATTACTATATGAAATCTCAAAGGTGATGCCCTCGAATAATCTGCTTATATCTTAGGCAACAAGCCGTATCAGCCCAGGCCTCTTGTAAGATGTAAGCATCCCCAGGGATCTGGCTTCACGGTCCAGCCCGGGGGAACCCAGGTCGTCCCACTGTATTCCTGAACGATCAGCGGACCCTGTAACACATGTTCCGAACATAAGTCACTGCGAGATACCAAAGTTGCCTCTATCTCTCTATCCCCATACACCACGTTGGTTGAGCACGTTGGTGGTGGACCATCAGCAGTCGGGAGTTTATGGACCGTGATGGTTGGAGCTGGTGCAGTTACTACTGCGCGTAAAGTCACCGCTTCCACTGCCGTTCCATCTCGGCGATACCCATAGCGTTCCTCATGTAAGTTGTGGAAGCGTTCGACCCAATCTTCGGCACGAACTCGTAGCTCAAAGCTCTGCCCTCGATATCGGGCATCAATCCAGAGTGTAGTGGATAGTTCATTGGGGTCTGCACCCTCCTCTACCATCTCAGTCCATGCTTGAAGAGCAAGGCCTGCTAGTGCGTCTTCAATGTAGTCGTCAGCCTTTGAATCATCGGTGGCTTGCAGCACAGTGCGAGCGGTTTCTCGGGTCACTGGCGAAGCTAACATCCCATAGGCTGACAAGAGGCCGGGATCTGGAGGGATCAGGGCCTCGCGAGCTCCTAGTCGTTCAGTGAGTTCAGTGACGTGCAGGCCACCGGCACCGCCGAACGCGACGATAGTAAAATCCTCTGGATCGTAGCCACGCTCGACGGAGATTACGCGCAAGGCCCGCTCCATTGCTGTGTCTGCCACGGCCAAGATTCCTTCGGCGGTTTCTTCAAGAGACGCCCCGAGTGCTGTTGCCATCACTCCCAGCGGATCACTGATCGCATCCCGGTCAAGAGTTTCACTACCACCTAGGAAGGAAGAAGCCGGAAGGCGCCCAAGCCAAACATGGGCATCAGTTACTGTGACCCTTGATCCGCCTCTGCCATAGCAGATCGGTCCGGGTTCTGCTCCAGCGCTCTGGGGTCCCACCCTGAGCGCACCACCTGCGTCAACTCTGGCCAGTGATCCGCCGCCAGCACCGACGGTATGGATGTCCAGAACCGGGATTGCTGTCGGTTGCCCTGCGATCTCAAACTCTCGAGTCCTGAGTGGGTATCCAGGACACAAGGATACGTCAGTGGACGTCCCTCCCATGTCAAAGGAAATGATTCGTTCCCTACCCGAGCGTTCAGCCCAGGTTAGTGCTCCGATAACCCCACCAGCAGGGCCAGAAAGGACTGTGTGCACCGGTTCTTTTCTTGCCCGCTCAACTGGGAGCACACCCCCATTCGACCCCATGATCCTCACTCGTGTCGCGCCCGCTTCTTTCGAGATACGCCCGAGGTAATTGCTCATGATTGGAGCCACATAGGCGTTGACCACAGTGGTGGATGTGCGCTCAAACTCTCGGAATTCTGGTACCAAGTCAGCGGAAACCGATAGCGGTAATCCAATTGCACCTATGGCTTCTGCAACAATTTTCTCATGTGTATCGTTGGCGTAACTGTGTAGAAGTGAGATGGCGACAGCTTCAGCGTTGTGTTCCTTAATCCGCAGGGCGAGGGTCTCGAGCTCCCCAGGGTCAAGTGGTTCAATTTCTTCACCTTGAGGCCCAATTCGCCCGCTGATGCCTAGGCGATCATCACGGGTTACCAGTGGAGGAAGCCTATGTCCAACCAACGCGTAGAGCTGAGGTCTGTTCTGCCTACCGATCTCAATTACGTCCTCAAACCCTCTATTAGTTACCAGTAACACCTTGGCACCGCGTCGTTCAAGCAAAGTATTTGTGGCGACTGTTGAGCCGTGTAGAAGGATAAACGGATCGTGCTTGGCGCTGGCCACATTAGTAATCCCAAAGATCTTTAGGATCCCGTCTAACACTGCTTGTGAAGGGTCTTCTGGTGTCGAGGACACCTTGAGTGTTTCGATTTGCCCTTCTCTGAGAAGTACCAGATCTGTGAAGGTCCCACCTGTGTCCACAGCGAGGAGTGCCGTTGACGCTCCTTGATGCTCGGAGGACATTGTTTCGCTCATGCAGATTCGACCCTCTTTCAATGATTTTAAGGCCCTAGCCGACAAGTGCGGTCTGGTGCCGGTATGGCAAGAGTTTCTCTTCGATCTAGATACAGCTGTAACTGCTTATTCTAAACTAGCTGAACCCCCGTTTGGATTTCTTCTCGAATCGGTACTTGGCGGCGAACAATGGGCCCGATACTCGTTTGTGGGAACCCGTCCGGCGGGCGCTTGGAAACTTCAAGGTGGCGAAGTTTCGTGGTGGACGCCTGAAGAAGGCTGGCAGAAGGTTGATACCAATGACCCACTCGAAGACCTAAATACAAGGCTGAAGGAACGTGTGCCAGCTGAAGTAGATGGTCTTCCCCGGTTTTGGGGAGGAGCAGTCGGCTATTTCGGTTACGACGTGGTGAGAGAGATTGAGTCACTCCCAGACCCGGCGCCTGATGACCTAGAACTTCCGGACGGTCTGTTTCTGTTCACCAATGTTGTTCTGGCAATCGATAACCTGCTTGGTCGTGCGATGGCGATCGTTGCTGTTCCTGTGGACGGTTTGGACCAGGATGAGCTTCGGGCCGCGTATGACGATGCGGTGGCAACCACTAACGATCTCATTCATAGGCTAAAGTCACAGCCCTCGCCTCCTCCTCTTCAGTTGGCAATGGAACCTAAGACTGATCCGCCGTTTGATAGCTCAACAACTCAGCTTGAATTTGAAGCAGGTGTGGAAAAGATCCGGGACTACATTCGGGCAGGAGATGCTTTTCAGGTTGTACTTAGCCAGCGTTTTGGGATTGATCTTCAAGCCTCTCCGTTTGACCTGTACCGTGGCTTAAGAACCTTGAATCCATCTCCGTACCTTTACTTCCTTGAACTAGACGAGATCAGCTTGGTTGGCAGTTCTCCGGAAGTGCTTGTTCGGGTTGAAGACGATGTTGTGATTGTTCGCCCGATCGCAGGGACGAGACCGCGTGGCGACTCGGTTGAAGAGGAACGTTTGCTTTCCGATGAGCTTTGCCAAGATGAAAAAGAGCTCGCAGAACACCGGATGCTTGTGGATCTCGGTCGCAACGATATCGGACGGGTTGCCGAATTTGGCTCGGTCACGGTATCAGATCTAATGATTGTAGAGCGATACTCGCATGTCATGCACCTCGTGAGCCAAGTCGAGGCCAAGCTTAGAGAAGGGCTTGGAGCCATTGATGTGTTCAGGGCTTGTTTCCCGGCAGGTACAGTGTCAGGCGCTCCCAAGATTCGTGCGATGGAGATTATTGACGAGTTAGAGCCAGTGCGTCGGGGCCCCTATGCCGGTGCAGTGGGTTATTTCAACTATGGAGGGGTGAGCATGGATACCGCGATCACGATCCGCACGCTCGTGGCGACCGGAGGCAAGGCTTATGTCCAGGCAGGTGCTGGTATCGTTGCAGATAGTGATCCTTCCCGGGAGTATCAAGAGACCATCAGCAAGGCGAGGGCATTACTCAGGGCCGCGGTCATGGTGCGAGGTTGAGTGCCAGTAGGACTTAGTTCGCTAGTCTCTGGTATAAGAGAGCGAGTGCCCCGATGCCACGTTCAAAGTTCTCAACTGGTAACCACTCATTAGGTGCATGGAGGTTACAGCCAGGCAGAGAGAAGCCCACCAGCATCACAGGAGCGCTCAGTCGTTCCTCAAACTCGACGACTATCGGTATAGAACCCCCGCCACCCATCAGGACTGGTGTGGTACCGAACGCTTCCTCTAGAGCCTGTGTCGCAACCTCAAAATAACGACCCTCTACGGACGCCTTCCAGGGTCGTCCTCCGTGGAGTTCATTAATCTGAACAGTGACACCTTCAGGGGTAACGTTCTCTACATGTTTCTCGAACAGGTCTCTTACTTTCCCATCAGTTTGATTGGGCACGAGGCGGAAGCTGACTTTGGCCATCGCATGGTTAGGTAGCACTGTCTTGGCTCCCTCACCGGTGTATCCACACAGTAGGCCGTTTACATCGCATGTGGGTCGAATCCAGAGGCGCTCGAGGGTGCTGAATCCGTCTTCACCATTGAGTTGTGTCACTCCGAGTTCTTCTCGGTACTGTTCATCAGAATGAGGAAGGGACTCGATCTGTGCCCGTGTCTTGCTATCCCATTCAGCGACGTCATCATAAAACCCTTCGATGGCGACTCTGCCCTTTTTGTCGTGCAAAGTCGCCAGGATGTGCGCCAGTGCGTTGCCTGGGTTTGTAATTGCACCGCCATACTCTCCTGAATGCAGATCACTCCGGGCCCCAGAGACATGGATCTCAAAGTATGCTAGTCCACGGAGTGAAAAGCCTAGGGAGGGGAGTTCTTCCGAGAACATGCTTGTATCGGAAATGAGCACCACATCACAGGCGAGCCTATCGAGATTCGCTTCTACAAAAGGGACAAGGTTGGGGGACCCCGTCTCTTCCTCACCTTCGGCGAGCACTACCACATTCACTGGCATAGAACCATTTATCGTGAGAAGTGCCTCCAAGGCTTTAATATGCATGTAGAGTTGCCCCTTATCATCCGCTGAGCCTCTAGCATAAATACGACCGTCTCTTTCGTTCGGTTCGAAGGGAGGTGATACCCACTCTTCCAGGGGCTCAGGGGGCTGCACGTCATAGTGACCATAGACCAGGACCGTTGGAGCAGCTTCGCCAGCACCTCGCCACTCGCCCAACACCACAGGATGTCCAGGGGTTTCGATGATCTCGGCCTCTAGGCCTGCATCCTGCATGCGATCTGCCAGCCACTGTGCCGAGCGACGTGTATCCTCAACATGCTCAGCTTTCGCACTGATCGAAGGTATCCTGAGGAACTCATAGAGTTCAGTTCGGAAGCGATCAAGATTCGACTCTATAAAAGTCAGTACTTCAGACATGTCTGCTACAGATAGTCGGAGAGAGTGAAGGTGTAAGCTTTTCGCTAGATGAGCCCGCGGATTCCCCATCGGTAGACGAAAGTCATCATTGCCGAGAAGGCTGCTCCCCCCGCCATGCCACCTGGGCTGATAGCGAGTGGTTGATAAAGATGGAAGATGCCCACACCCAGCATCCCTCCGATAACAGCTGCAAACGAGCCCAAGACCATTAAAATTATCGTGTGTCCGGGGGTCTCATCTGGGCGCTTGATCAGCACTTTCATCACCAAACCGATCGTTGCTCCGAGGACAATCCAAATCCCTATACCAATCCAGTTTTGCATACGAAATGTCGGCCTCAGCAGTGGTGCTATAGAGGTATTCTGAAAGCTACTCTTTAGGTCGGCCGAATCTACCGGAAGCCTAGGATAGGAGCCAGACCCAGCTACGTTCAGGAAACCACCAGTTATTGCTGAAAGTTCTGACAGCATTCCCCGCCTTTTTCTTTGTATCTGAGTACCGATCCTCTTGCCAGGCGAGATTGAGCTGTGCTTCCTCTACGGAGCAGGGTCGATGGAAAGTGATTTCCCTGTGCCCTGTGCCTTTTCGACCTGCTCAACCATTTCTTCAACTCCTTCTTCTCGGAACAAGAGTTCAGCATTTAGTGCGTCAATCTTGTTGTTGAGGACACGGACGTGCCTTTCGTGTTTTTCTGCATACTGCGTTGCCACGGCAGCGGTCTCAGCATCTTCGATACTGTGAGCCATCTCAGCTTGCCGATAGCATGTTTCGGCCATGTGTTCTTTTTCTGCCATCTGATCTCTTGCTTTGGAGATCTGAAGTTGGAGTGCATTGATATGAGATATCGCCTCAGTGACCTCATTCTTCATGGCACCAATAAGGTCATCGGCCTTATCGGTGCATTCATTGCGATTCAATTCCTCATTGAAGTTTTCGACCGCTTTGCGGAACTGGGCTTTGAGGTCATCGAACATGCTTCTATCCGTCAGTTCGGAAACTGTTAATCCAATGGTTAAGCACTCGGCGGTTGGTCTCTAAATTGGGCGCTTTTCTAGGCCGATAAGCACTCCGCCCTCTGAAAAGCCATCATAAAGTG
>CAWVZF010000006.1:0-45004 GCA_963934665.1 uncultured bacterium
TGCGGATGAGAAGTACATTGTCATCGATCCGCCCGATGGCTTACTCGATCTTTAGGTTACAGAGCTATGCGGATCAACATCGTGTCGATCTTTCCGGATTTTTTCGATGGCCCCTTGGGATTGTCGATTCCGGGTCGTGCAAGAGACGCGGGCTTGGTGCAATATCACCTCGCGGATCTTCGTTCCTATACACACGATAAACACCGGACAGTGGATGATCTTCCCTACGGGGGAGGAGCAGGGATGGTCATGAAACCAGAACCTTTCTTTGAGGCAATCGATGATCTCAAACCGGAAGGTCCAGTCATCCTGCTTTCTGCGAGAGGGCGTACTTTTAATCATGATGATGCGGTTCGTTACAGCGTAGAACCTGAACTCACATTCCTTTGCGGACACTACAAGGATGTGGACCAACGAGTTGCTGACCACCTCGCCACAGAAGAGGTCTCGATCGGAGATTATATTCTATCAGGTGGAGAGATTGCGGCGCTGGTTATTACTGACGCAGTGGTCAGGCTACTTCCGGGAGCAATCGGAGACCATGATGCAGCTGCTACTGATTCATTCTACGATGACGGGTTGATTAGTGCCCCTTCTTATACGCGGCCAGCCAGTTACCGCGGCCATTCAGTTCCCGAAGTACTGCTTTCCGGAAAGCACGAAGAAATTGCGGCTTGGAAGCAAGCGAAAAAGGAAACACTGACTCGAGAGCGGGCAAAGCACGCTGGTTGATAGAAGTTGTCGGGTGGTTTTAGTGGCACACGGACCCCTGTCTTACCGTTCGTGCTGAACTAGTTCCAGTTCAACCCTCGAAGCTGGTCCACATCTAAATTCCCACCACTCAGGACTACAGCAACCTTTGTTCCGGGGCTTGCATCGACAAGGCCTTCCAGGAGCGCCCCGACCGGAGCTGCTGCTGCACCTTCAGTCACAAGTTTTGTTCTCGCCATCAGCCAGATAAGTGCATCAAATATTTGTTTGTCTGGAATAGTCACGATTTCATCAACGAAGCGTGATACAACCGAGCGTGTGTTTACACCAACCGTCTTCACTCTCAGTCCGTCGATGATACAGGACACGTCATCAAGAGTGATAAGATGTCCCGCCTCGACACTCTTCTTCATTGCTGGCGCACCGGACGATTCAATACCTATCACTCTGACATCTGGTTTGACACTTTTGACTGCCATAGAGACACCAGAAATCAGCCCTCCGCCTCCGATTGGAACGAGAATGATTTCTGCTTCAGGCCAGTCCTCTATGATCTCTAACCCGACAGTGCCTTGTCCTGCGATAAGGCGTGGATCATCGAACGGATGTACGTAAGTCAGCCCTCGTTCCTTCACGAGTTCAAGGGCTTTCTCATTGGCTTCGTCCCAGATTGATCCATGGAGTACCACCTCAGCTCCATATCCCTTGGTCGCTTCGATTTTTGAAGGTGTTGCATTTGTTGCCATGCAAACTACTGCTTGAATGCCGTACTGCCGCGCAGCTATAGCCACACCCTGTGAGTGGTTGCCGGCAGATGAGCAGATAACACCTTTGCTGCGTTCCTCTTCTGTCAGCAGACCTATGAGATTTGTGGGCCCCCTGACTTTGTACGATCCGCCCTTTTGGAAGAGCTCTGCCTTAAGTCGAATATCAAAGCCAGTCACTTCGTTGAGTGAGCGGGACGTTAGTAATGGAGTCCTATAAACGTGAGGTGCCACTCGTTTATGGGCCTTCTCAAAATCGTCTCTGGTCAACGTGAGACCAGGCTTGGCTCCGTTGGAAGTCAAGGTGTATTGCCCGTCAAACCGTCCATACCTCCCTCGACCCAGTTGGGTTTCGGGCCATTCGCCAAAATGCGAACGGCGTCAACTGCAGCTTCAACGATCGCCGCCATATGATCAAAATCTACATACTGGACTTCATCGGAAGGTCTATGGTAGTCATCATGCAGGTTGTACGACGATAGGGTGTGCGCTGGTATGCCAATGCGAGCAAAGGCGATGTTATCACTACGAAAGAAAAAATTCTGATCAGGTCGGGGATCGGCTACGATTGGGGATCCATTGTTCACGAGCTGTTCGCCCATCGTTGTACGCTCAAAGCCCGTCAACCATCCGCGTCCGAAACCACCTGCTAGTGAATCCGGTCGACCAATCATTTCAATCTGAAAATCTGCCACTGTTTGCTCGAGAGGAAAGACAGGGTTTTCTATATACCAATTGGTCCCAAGCAGTCCCATTTCTTCGGCAGTGCTTAGTAAAATTACAACGGTCCGTCGGGGCCGGTTATTTCTAGCCAAGTCCCTGGCAATCTCCAGAATTGCCACTGTACCAGATCCGTCATCATCTGCACCGTTGTATATAGAATCTCCGTCGACCGGGGGACCAATCCCCACATGGTCATAGTGCGCTCCGATAACGACGGCCTCATTGGAGACGCTTGGATCAGACCCAGGAATAAGCGCTACAACATTCACTTCATTTTCAATGATGTTTTCGGCTGGGAGGTCATCAAAATCTAGGGAAGGAGAGGGTAGCGCGAGGCGCTCACGAGGACCATTCGGGCCGTCTACCTGGATTCGCGCGAGAGGGACATCTTGAAAGAAACCGTTGTCTCCAGCTGGATCTAGCCCATATCTCGCTAGCTCATTTGCGAGGAAAAGTGCCGCTTTGGTCGAACCAGGTGTACCAGTTTTTCGGCCTTGCATCGAGTCAGAAGCTAGGATAGACAGAAGGTGTTCAAGGCGCTCCGCTCTTGTAAGCGCATCATCGGACAAGCCGTCATTGGCATCCGGGATCTCAGTGCATGCCGACACCAATGCGAGTGATAATGCCGGGATTGTGAGTTGGATACGCATATGGACTCCATGTCCGTGTGAAGATCGTATCAACTTGGTTATATCAGACTGGTAAAGATACCCTGATCCGAGGGGTTCACGCTCCGAAGACCCCCGGTTAAGTTACTCGGCCGTTCAGTAGCGGGTCCGGCCGTATCGTGGAGCCGAAGATGACAGATGTAATCAAACAAATTGAGAAAGAAGAGTCGCGGGACTCCGTCCCCGATTTTGATCCGGGTGATACTGTCCGTGTGCTTTACCTAGTACGTGAGGGTACCAAAGAACGTATCCAGGTATTCGAAGGTGTATGCATTAGTCGTAAGGGTGGAGGGCTCGACGAGACATTCACTGTACGAAAGATTTCCGGTGGTGTCGCTGTCGAGCGCATTTTCCCCCTTCAAGCTCCGACTGTGACTGGTGTGGAAGTCGTCAGAAGAGGACGCGTCCGACGTGCGAAGCTCTATTACCTCCGTGGGCGGCGTGGTAAATCCGCCCGGATACAGGAGAAACGCCAAGCGCGTTGATCCGTGGCCAGGATGAAGCCAGGTACTCAAAAACCTGAGTGGCCGGCCGATACACTTGCTTACGAGACTCTTTTCTGGAGTACAGGCCGTTCGGTCGCTGGTGTAGACGAAGCAGGGCGAGGCCCGCTTGCGGGGCCAGTTATAGCTGCAGCAGTTGTACTTCCTGAAGGTGTTGAGGTAGAAAGGGCAGGGGACTCGAAAAAGCTTTCGCGCACTCTTCGAGAAGAGCTATATGCTGAAATTCTTACGAAGGCTTCATCGGTAGGTATCGGAAGCGGGTCAGTGCAGGAGATCGATAAGCACAATATCCTGAATGCTACGACCCTAGCTATGAATCGGGCGTTGACCCAACTGAGTGAAGAACCGGGGCACGTTGTCGTGGATGGACTACCAGTTAAGAATCTGGAGTGGGAACATGAAGCGGTGGTCGGTGGTGATGGTTTGGTCCACTCAATAGGGTGTGCTTCGATAGTCGCTAAAGTTACCAGAGACCGCCTGATGACTCGATTAGCACTTCGCTATCCTGGATACAGCTGGGAAAAGAATGCGGGATATGGTACCGCCTCGCATAGAGCTGCTATCAAAAAATTAGGACTTACTCCCCATCACCGGATTACGTTTGGTGGCCTACAGTATGAGTTGGATGTTTGACAGTACTTTGAGACTCAGCTGGACCGGGAGCGATCGCAGTTATGGGTGCCGAATACTTCACGATGAGCCAGAGCGCCCTATCTTCTTGATGACTCGGTAGCTCAGTTGGTAGATCAACGGACTTTTAAACATTTCTTCACAGTTTGCTAACTCTTTATAGCTCTTAACTTTAGCGATTTGGATTCAAAACCGCTCGGTGATTTATCGTGGATAGCAGACACAAGACAGTGAATAACGGATTGACTAGATTGGGTCGTTCAGCGAAAACTGAAACAACGAGTTCTGGGCTAGTAGCTCAATTGGTAGAGCATCTGACTTTTAATCAGAAGGTCCTTGGTTCGATTCCAAGCTAGCCCACTGCTGGCGATAGAACGAAAGAGCCTTTTAATCCGTGGGTTGTGGGTTCGATTCCCACCCGGCTCATGGCAATACCGGGCCCGAGATTCGGGTTGCGTATTGATCTAGGAACGTGGGATGTTGCTTGCCCACGCTCGTGAAGAGTGCAAGAGGGGGGTTGATCGATGAGTCTCAAATGTGGTTATCCGTGTTCACAGGCATCCCTTAACTTTCTGTTTTATCCTCTGGTGGTATTGGCATTTTGGATTTGCTTAACGCCTAGTCCAGCGGTGGCACAGGGGGAATGGGCAGCACACGGGCGTGACTTGGCTGAGACGCGTTATAGCCCGCTCAATCAGATCGACACCGAAAACGTAAGTCGTCTTGAAATAGCTTGGACCTGGGATATTCCGAAAGCAGGAGCTCGTCTTGAGACAAGCCCTCTGGTTGTGGATGGGGTGATGTACGGGACGGGACCTCTGAGTTTTGTATTCGCTCTTGATGCGCGCACGGGTGAGGAGAAATGGCGTTGGGACCCTGCGATTCCCGACGCACGCCACGGAGGTCCAGGAGCTTGCTGTGGGAATGTAAATCGGGGAGTGGCTCTTCACGAAGACAAGATTTTTGTGGGATTGCTTGATGGCCGGCTGGTTGCTCTGAACAGAGAGTCTGGTACGGTTGAGTGGACGGTGCAGACAACTCCTGCCGGATCAGACTATACGATTACCGGTGCCCCGCGTGTTGCTGGGGATAAGGTGATTATCGGTAACGGAGGTGCGGAGTACGGCGTTCGAGGATATGTGACAGCATATGATGTTGAGAGGGGTGATCAGATTTGGCGCACGTATACTGTGCCGGGTAACCCCGCAGACGGTTTTGAGAACGAAGCAATGAGGGTTGCTGCAGATACCTGGACTGGCAATTGGTGGATCGCTGGGGGAGGGGGCACCGTTTGGGATGCGATGGTTTATGACGAAACCGCGAACCTTTTATACCTAGGAACTGGGAACGGGGCTCCTTGGAACCGAGAGTACCGTAGCCCAGGTGGTGGAGACAACCTCTACCTCTCATCTATCGTCGCTCTGAACGCAGATAACGGTGAGTACGTTTGGCACTATCAAACAACTCCAGGTGACGATTGGGACTACACCGCAACCCAACCTCTGATGTTGCTAGATCTTGAGATTGAAGGTGAGGTTCGCGAGGTGATTGTTCAGGCTCCAAAGAATGGCTTTTTCTATGTTGTTGATCGGATTACTGGCGAACTCATTTCGGCAGAGGCGTTTGCTGATGACTTGACCTGGGCTACCCATGTGGACCTCCAGACAGGTCGTCCTGTTGAGTCGCCTGAGGCACGATACGGGATGAACCGGAGAGGAGCGTGGCTATCACCCGGTCCCACCGGTGCCCATAACTGGCGCCCAATGTCATGGAATCCACTCACCGGCCTCATTTATCTGCCTGCTCAGAACAACACGTACTACTACCAGATGGCAGAGCAATTGGAGTACACTCCGGGTCGGTGGAACACTGGAACGGGTCGAGGCAGAAGTGAGCAGAGGCCTGAGCGTCCTCAGCTTAGGGGACCATCTACACTCTTGCTTGCGTGGGATCCCGCTACTAATCGTGAAGCTTGGCGGGCCCCATCAGCCGGAGGAAATGGCGGGACCCTGTCGACAGGGGGCAATCTAACGTTTTGGGGTACCGGATCTAACCTTGTTGCGCTGGATGCCCGAAGTGGTGAACAGGCTTGGTCGTTTGAGGTCGGTCGTGGGACGGCGACCCCAATCACATATTCGATTGATGGGCGTCAGTACATCACCATTGCTGCTGGCATGGGTGTCCAGAACCTTCCACCGCGGGTTTGGACATTCTCCGTTGAAGAGGGTATCGGATCATTAAATGGGAACTGATGAAAGTATGCCCTTTAATTCTGAGGTCTCAATAACAATCTGAATGCTTCGTTAGCCTCAACAGCTTCTCTACTAAACGAGAGAGGGAAGTACTCCTGATTCGCCCAACTCTCCGTGAGGTTGCCGTAAAAAGGGCTTCCCGGACGCTCGGACTGTCCCGGTGCGATAGTCGCAACCGAAGCATCAAGGTCAGCAAAGTCTATGACCTCACGAAAAGTGGCTCCTGTCGCTGCAACAGTTCCAGCTCCACCCAAGCGTTCAGCTTCAGGGAGATCGTAAGCGGATACTAGTGAATGTGGGAACTCGCTGCGGTGCGTACGACCCCATCGCCATTGAGATGGGTCATCCCCCTGCTCTTCACTGAGCATACGTACAGCTGTCGCAAGTGCCTCCTCAGGATTGACATCAGAGCGTGCTCCACCTCCTCCGCTACCCAAGACCCGACGAAGGTGGCCGAAGATCGCCGGTGCACGATCTTCCCTCCGGAAGACAGCATCCCACTCCGTGAGTTCTCTGCGGTACTGTTCTAGGACAGGGTCCTCAGCTGTCCAACCGCGGAATAGTTCTAGTATTTGAGCAGCGGATGCCAAGAATGCGTCGTGCTGTAAGTCCTTGGAGTCTTGTACCGTAAAATTGCTTCCGCTCGATAACACATCAGCCACGCGTTCGAAGCGAGCAAATGGGCCTTGCCTCTTGAAGAACAGTGGCGGGTCATACCCTTCCGGATGGATGTCGTGGTTCGCTGTCGCGACCCAACCTCGTTCAGGATTGAACTCACGAGGGAGATCGTCTCGAAAGCCACTCCACTCGTATCCGCCTGTTCCCGGAACCGGAAGCCTTCCATGCCATCCCTCACGTTTTGGAGATAGCGCTGATGCTTGCCAGGCGATGTTACCATCAGCGTCACCACAGATCATGTTCTCAGTTGGCGCAAACCAGTAGTCCAACTCATCAAGGAATACCGAGCAGTTTGAAGCCACATTCAGGCGGAGAGCGGGCAGATAGCCAGTACTCCCAGGCTCGTGCATTGTCGAACGTATGGAATAGGCTTTCAAATTCTCGGTGTCTTCGAAGAATACAGGTCCGTGACGAGAGAACTTGAGTTCCAAGATTTCCGGTTCGTCTCCAAGTACTTGAATCGTGTCATATTCAATTCGTAACGGCTCCCAAGTATCCCCAGAGCGCACTTCGTTCTGATTATTTGGGTTCACCTCTTCGATGTAGACATCTGATTGGTCAGTACCAACGATGGTAAGACCCCATGCGATGCGCCCATTGTGTCCGATAGCAACTCCAGGTAGCACGGGCTCTGTTGATCCGATTGCCGTCCAGCCAGGAGCATCAAGGTGCACCATATAGCGTAGGGAAGGATTACTAACCCCTCGATGGGGATCGTTCGCAACTATTACCTCACCGCTCGCAGTCAGAGATCCGCTGATCGCCCAATTATTACTGCCAGGGGAAGTTTCCCGAGCCCCTAAGTTCATGGACACTTCTGCGTCGCTCCACGTGTCGTAGGGGGACACGAGATCAGGTCGTACTATCGTTCCCCTAAAGCCAGAGAGGCCAGAGACGACATCGTTTCCAATGATTGAGTAATCTACTCCGACCGGAGCAGTTAAGTCTCGGTACGGGCTAGGGCGTGCTTCACTATTCGCTTGCTCCGTCCCGACCTCTGCGACCCGTCTCGCCAATGACAGTTCTCTGCGTGCGTCTCCGGTCGGCATTGCTGTTGCGATTCGCAACAGCGGTGTTTCGACAGACCAAAGATCAGGCCGTAGTCCTGTGAGTTCGAACTCTACGGGGAGTTCACCAGCTTCTGTTGCATAGTGAATGTATGCGTTTACCCCTGATGAGAAGGCTTCCAGTATGCGGCGCCCTTCAGGATGGTAGCTGTTAAATTCCTCGTCCGTCCACGGTCCTCTGTACTTGATTAGCCTAGCAATACGGTCGTGTTCAAGTGCCCCAGACCCAAAGATTTCTGCGAGGCGTCCTTCACCTGCGCGCCGATACATGTCCATCTGCCACAATCTGTCCTGCGCCTGTATGAACCCCTGCGCAAGAAATAGGTCATCAAGGTCGTCGGCGTATATATGTGGGACACCCCAGGAATCCCGGATCACTTCAACTTCAGCCTTGAGGCCGGGAACCACGATCGCACCGTCAATCTTGGAAAGATGCTCATCTGCTAGACTCTGAAAGTCACCTGGAATCTGCTCGCAGGCTACGGTGCTGAGAAGTATTACTACAGTGAGTATCACACGGTTTAGCGGGTATTTGTGACCTATAGAGGCCAAATGGATGGGTGTGCGCATTAATCCTCCCAAAGGGTGCTGGGAGTGCCCCAGCTCTTCATATTTCTTCTTCAGTATAAACTGTATTACAGCAAAGGTATGTGCGGTTATGAGTTATAGGAAAGAAGAGAGGACCTATCTCTCACCAACTCCGAGATCTTTCAGTTTAAGCTCTATTTACGGACGCTATTAGTAGCAGCTACCAATCACCGATACGGCTTACCTCTCAGATCCTTAAGTACGTAACTCAATCGGGTCTTCGCATGAATCCTTGACGCGGGTACTGGGCGTGCTTACCAATTGCCATCGGTTGTATGCAGTTCTGAGGGTCCCGAGAGGATGGGAAGCTCAGACCGAGGAGATTGAACATATGACAAACTCTGTTGCGCTAGGGGTCGGGTTAAGGATGCTTAACGTGCTCTCCCTTACCTTGCCCCAAGAGGGGGCGCCCAACTGGGTTCTTACCGGATAACCTGACCGGAACGGAGCCAGATAGGCGGCGGGCCCTCTCTAGAGAGGGCCCGCCGCTTTTTCAGGCCTACCGTGCGAATCGATTCTTATGGCTCAAATCAAAATTTTTGACACGACACTCCGAGATGGGGAACAGTCCCCTGGGGCGAGTATGACGGCATCCGAGAAGATTCGGATGGCTCATGAGCTCGAGGACTTAGGTGTCGACATAATTGAAGCAGGATTCGCGGCTAGCTCATCCGATGAAGTAAGGGCGATCAGGGATATCTCGAGGGAAATCAAAAACCCAGTCATAACAGCTCTTGCACGTGCAAATGAAGGGGATGTGATAGCGGCAGCAAAGTCGCTTCAAGAGGCTGAAAATCCTCGTATCCATGTTTTCATCGCTACTTCTAATACTCACCTAGAGCGAAAGCTAGGGATCAATCGTGGTGAATGTATTGACCGGGCTGTGGAATCTATCCGTCTTGCTACGAGCTATGTGGAGGATGTGGAATTTAGTGCCGAGGACGCTACTCGTACTGATCTAGATTTCTTGACTGAAGTTGTTAGGGCGGCCGTTCAAGCTGGGGCCCGAACAATCAACTTGCCCGATACGGTAGGTTATGCACTGCCGTTTGAGATTCACTTAATGATAGAGGAACTGCAGTCGCGGTTACCTGAGTTGGATCAGTGCACATTAAGCGTACACTGTCATGATGATCTCGGCCTTGCGGTAGCAAACTCATTGGCAGGAATTGCTGCCGGTGCACGCCAAGTCGAGTGCACAGTTAATGGTATCGGAGAACGGGCTGGGAATGCGGCTCTTGAGGAGATCGTGATGGGCCTCAAGGTTCGTGAGGACGAGCTAGATCATCATACTGGTGTGCGTAGCGAGCACCTTTACCGTGCTAGTCGCTTGCTCTCGTATCTCACTGGCATCCATCCTCAACCCAATAAAGCGATTGTCGGGCGGAACGCGTTTGCCCATGAGGCTGGCATTCATCAGCACGGAGTCCTTAAAGATCCCAGTACCTATGAAATAATGACTCCGGAGATGGTTGGAGTGCCCCAGAGCAAACTAGTTCTCGGCAAACACTCGGGACGGCACGGATTGGAGGCGCGACTCCGGGAGCTTGGGTATACGCTAGAGCCGGAGGAACTAGATAGGGTGGCAGCTAGTTTCAAGGAACTCGCAGATCAAAAGAAAAATATCCTTGATGAGGATATTATTTCGATCCTTAATCATGGCGTCATGGAGGACGTTCCTGAGGCGTATCGTATTGATAACTTAGGAGTTACATGCGGCAGTGAACTTTCAAGGGCTACGATCACTGTCCTTGACGAAAATGGTATTCCGCGGATCGCTGAAGGGGAAGGAGACGGCCCGATTGCTGCGGTGTTTGCTGCAGCGGAAACACTTCATGATTTCAAGGTTGTACTTGAGGAGTTCGAGATCCGTGCGACCACTCCAGGTCGGGATGCTGTCGGAGAAGTGACAATTAGGGCACGTGTCGATGGTCAAACCTTCACGGGAAGGGGTGGGTCTACAGATGTCGTATTAGCTTCGGCTCAAGCCTATGTACACGTACTTAATAAGGGAGTTCAGGCTCGTGAGCTCGAAGCGCGACACTTCGCTGCAAGAACCGACTGGGGTGTTTAAGCGAGGTGATCGCAAGCCCACCTAGTACACTCCTTGATAAGATCTGGAATAACCACCTAGTGCACTCGGATCCGGGTGCTCCAGATTTGCTGTATGTAGATCTTCATTTGCTCCATGAGGTTACTTCAGCACAGGCATTCGAAGGGTTGAAGGTTGCCGGCAGGACTGTCAGACGTCCTGACCTCTGCGTAGCCACCGTTGATCACAACATACCTACGACAGATCGTTCCCTTCCTGTGCTAGACTCGATTGCTCGTGTTCAGATGGAAGTGTTGAGAGAAAATGCTCAAAGCCACGGCATCCGACTTTTTGATGTTGACGACGAACGGCAGGGTATTGTCCATGTCATCGGACCGGAGCTTGGGTTAACTCGTCCAGGGATGGTGATTGTCTGTGGTGATAGCCATACGTCCACTCATGGCGCGTTTGGTGCACTCTCGTTTGGGATTGGCACTTCAGAGGTTGAGCATGTGTTGGCAACACAGTGTATACCACAGCGTAGACCCAAAGCGATGGAAATTCGGTTAGAGGGTGACCGTCCAGTAGGTATTTCTGCGAAGGACTTGATCCTAGCAATCATCGGTGAAGTCGGAGTTGCGGGTGCTGCGGGCCATGTCATTGAATACACTGGTCCAGTGGTTGGATCTCTCTCTATGGAGGAGAGAATGACCATCTGTAATATGTCAATCGAGGCAGGCGCTCGGGCAGGGATGATCTCTCCAGACACAACCACTTTTGAATATCTAAGAGACCGGGAATTCGGACCTAATTCGAATGATTTCGATGACCTGAAGACGGAATGGGAGACTCTTGAGACCGATGATGGAGCGACATTTGATAGAAGCGTGGTGATGGATATCGGTGACCTAGAACCCCAGGTAACCTGGGGCACAAATCCTGGAATGGTAACCGGGATATCTGGAGGAATCCCGAATCCGGATGAGATTGAGGACGAAGAGGTCCGGGATAGCGCAGAGAGAGCCTTGAAGTACATGGGACTTGAGCCTGGTACACCTATGGAATCAATAAATATAGACCGAGTGTTTGTTGGTTCTTGCACTAATGGGAGGTTGGAGGATCTTCGGGAGGTCGCCCGAATTGTGAATGGGAAACGTGTCCATTCTAGTGTACACGCAATGGTTGTTCCCGGCTCTACAGCTGTAAGGCGTCAGGCTGAGTCAGAGGGTCTCGACAGAGTATTTAAAGATGCGGGCTTTGAGTGGCGAGAAGCAGGGTGTTCGATGTGTATAGGGATGAATCCAGATACTCTTAGTGCCGGAGAGCGTTGTGCCTCAACAACCAATCGAAATTTTGAAGGTCGCCAGGGTCGCGGTGGTCGTACGCATCTGGTGAGTCCGGCGACAGCGGCTGCAACTGCTCTCGCCGGGCGGTTCACCGATCCCCGGAGCGGCTGACAGTAATGGAGCCGTTTCGACTGCATACTGGTGTGGTTGCACCTCTGGATCAGGCGGACATTGATACGGACCAGATTATACCAAAACAGTTTCTAAAGAGCGTATCTAGAGAGGGTTACGGAGATTTTCTTTTCCATGATTGGCGAACGGAAGAGGGTGGTGCAATCAATCCTGCATTCATATTGAACCGTGAGCCTTATAAAGGAGCCTCAATACTCTTAACGGGGCGTAATTTTGGTTGTGGCTCATCGCGAGAGCACGCAGCTTGGGCTTTGAAGGACTTCGGGTTCCGGGCAGTCTTGGCTCCGAGTTTTGCTGACATCTTTCGAGAGAATGCCGACCAGAATGGCCTAGCAGCTATCTCATTGGAAGAGAGCATCGTGAGAGAACTCCTAGCTCGGGCACATCGTGAAGCGCCCCTAAGGCTCACAGTAGACCTCGAACAGTGTACTGTCGCTGAATCCGATACGCTCGTTGCTTCCTTTGAGATCGATGCCTTCCGAAAGATGTGTCTTCTAGAGGGACTCGACCGGATAGGGCTGACACTCCGTCAAGCGGAAGCCATAAGCTTGTTTGAACAGCAGCGCTGGCCGAACCGACCTGAGGCTGCTCCCGAGTCTCTCTAGCATTTCCAATTTCTCTTGGCTTGGATGACAGGCCTTGAGGGCCTATCGTAGCAGCAACTGCCATCCAAGAGCATTCTGAGATCATGAGACGTTCAATCCTACTGCAACTCCTTTTCCTAGTCCCCGCGACTGGAGCCTTGTCCTGTGCTCAAGATCCCCATACCGATGTAGCAATGCGGGTCTTGTCTTCAACCCCTTTAATCGACGGTCATAATGATCTCCCCTGGGCAATTCGCGGCAGTGAGATTGCCCCACATGATGTCGAAGCCGACGTCCATGATCTGAGACAAAGAACTTCGTTTCACACGGATATAGAGCGTCTCCGATCAGGTATGGTGGGAGCACAGTTCTGGTCCGTATACATCCCGTTTGAAGCAACGGAGGAAGGTGCCGCCAAGGTGCAGCTGGAGCAGATCGATATAGCACATCAGATCATCGATAAGTATCCAGACGTGTTCGAACTTGCTTTGGACGCATCAGATATTCAACGAGTGTTCGGAAATCAAAAAATTGCTTCTATGCTGGGTATCGAAGGTGGGCACGCCATTGAAAACTCATTGGGCGCTCTGAGGGCATTCCATCGAATGGGTGTGCGTTATATGACGTTAACTCACAATGGAACACTCGATTGGGCTGACGCGGCAAATGATGAGCAGCGTCACGGTGGACTTACCTATTTCGGCCAAGAAGTGGTGCGCGAGATGAACCGCCTGGGGATGCTCGTCGATCTCTCCCACACTTCACCTTCAACCATGAATGATGCTCTCGATGTTGCTGAAGCGCCGGTGATTTGGTCTCATGCATCAGCGAATGGTATCAGGGAGCACCCGAGAAATGTTCCGGATCAGGTACTTAGCCGACTTCCGGATAATGGGGGCGTAGTCATGGTGACATTTGTGCCATCGTTTGTCTCTGAGAGTGATGAAGCAACACTATCCGATGTTGCCGATCATATTGATCATGTAGCCGCAATCGCAGGAATCGACCATGTCGGAATTGGGTCGGATTTTGATGGGATTGACTCCACGCCCATAGGTCTTGAAGACGTCTCAACCTACCCGTCACTATTTGCTGAGCTCTCTCGTAGGGGTTGGACAGAGCAAGATCTACGCAAGTTGGCCGGAGAAAATCTTCTCCGTGTCATGAGGGAAGCAGAAGCGGTAGCCAGGCGCTTGCAACGTGACGCCCCGCCCTCGACAGCTACGATCGAACAACTCGATGGTCCGATCAGTAATGACTGATGATCGTGGGTGAATCTGGGCGCTATACGGCTATATCAGTCAGAACCAGAAAAGTAGTCCTCAGGGGCGTTTAGTTACCCAGTGAGTGTTTATCGGCAAGTGCGCTTAGACCTTTATCAATCTCGGTGCGAGGTAACCAGCGTCCACGGACCATCACACCTATTCGGTCTGTCAGGTTACTGAGGTCCTCCAACGGATTTGACCCTAGAAGTACAAGGTCAGCGCGTTGACCAGGAGCTATGGTGCCGAAATTGCCGTCTAGCCCAAGATGGCTGCTCACATAACGCGCGACGGAGGAAGTGCCACTGCGCAGTATCTCGTAGTTGGACATTCCTGACTCGCCTACGAGCTCGAGTTCTCTGTGTAAAGCGAACCCTGGTACATTGAACATCTGAGGTGAGTCAGTTCCCATAAGGATACCTACACCGGCATCAGATAACGCCTTTAGGATCCTCTTTCTGAGGTCAAAAAACTCCTCGAGGACGTCTGGGCTGTCTCTGGGCCCCGCTGCAGCCTGTCGGCGCCATGCTTCTCGTTGAGCGGCGGACACGTACTTCATCTCGGGTTGCATCAGGAACTCACTGGGATCAGTTATCCCATATAGGTTTTCCCACAGATACAGCGTGGGAACGACGTACACGTCATTCTCCAAACTAAGCTGAACGATTTCATTGATCTTGTTTTCGTCCACGCTACTTACAAGCCCTTGCAGATTGATTGGGCGACCGGTGTTGATTTGGGAAACGACATCATCAGAGGCGACGGCTTGAACATACCCATCAAGGTGATCCACAGTTGATATGCCTGTTTCGATTGCGTGTACGAGACCAACATCTGCAGGGACGTGTCCTCCAAAAGTTAGGCCGACTTCTTTTGAGATACTCGCCATGTGGTCCCAGGATTCTAGTGGAACGCCAGGATGGATCTTCTGGAGGTGATATCCCGCACGCTTATGCTCACGGACCAAACGCTCAGCGGATACCATGTCTGCTGCACGGGTGCCGTTCAGAGAGGGTGCTGCAACATAAAAATTCGGCCCTAAGATCTCTCCTCGCTGAATCTCTTGGGCTAAGGGAATCTGATAATCTGAGCCGAGCATGCCACGGATCGTTGTCACTCCGTTGGCAATGTAAAGGAATAAGATGTCCTCAATTTGATCTCGTGGAGGGTTATCACCTGGCGGCACATGCGCGTGCATTTCGGCGAGTCCCGGCATTAGGTACATGTCTGTAGCGTCGATCACGGTTGCACCACTTACCGTTTGAATTTCTTGGGATGAACCCATCTCGTGGATTACGTCTCCCATGATGACAACGGTCTGATCCGAAAGTACGGTTTCGCCTTCCATTGAAAGGACGTTCACGTTCCTGAAGACTGTTGCTTCTCTTGGATTGGTGTCGTGAGATGTGCAACCCAAGAGGATGAGGATTACCAGCGGTAAGTGGTGCGTGAATCTCTCCATCAACTAATCCTCCAGCAGATCTTAGGGCGTGTCCGAATCCCAAACATACAGATAACTTTAGTCGCTGGATCCGATTCAACCAGCTTTATCGTACCGTGTATTTTTCGTACCCGATTTGGCTATCCTAGGGGTATGTGAAGAATCCTCATCCAACGAGTCTGGATGCTACTCCGACGCTTTTACGAAAAGAAACTGGCTCAGGCCAGCTACATGATCGGTTGCCAAGCTACTGGCGTAGCCCTGGTGGTTGATCCGCACCGGGACTCAGAGGTCTATCTCCGAGCGGCGGCAGAGGAAGGTTTGACGATCACGCATGTGTCAGAGACACACATTCACGCAGACTATTTATCTGGAGCGCGTCAACTAGCGAGGAGGTCGGATGCCACGCTACTGCTCTCTGGAGAAGGCGGAATAGACTGGCAATACGCCTTCGTTGGAGAGGAGCATACGCAAGCCGTTCATAATGGCGATGAGATCGAAGTGGGAAATGTCGTTATAGAGATACTCCATACCCCGGGTCACACCCCAGAACACATCTCTTTCATGATTACGGACCGAGCTGCTTCACCAGAGCCGCTGGGCGTGCTGACAGGAGATTTCATCTTCGTAGGCGATGTTGGCCGTCCGGACCTTCTAGAGAAGGCTGTGGGAGTATCTGACTCAATGGTGGTCAGTGCGCGCTTGCTTTTCGAGTCTCTCTCCCGATTCAGACACTTCCCGGAGCACTTACAGATTTTACCCGGGCATGGCGCTGGATCAGCATGTGGTAAAGCGCTTGGATCTGTCCCTTCATCTACTCTTGGGTATGAGAAACTAGCGAACTGGGCATTCCGGTGTGAAACCCAAGAAGAGTTCGTGAGCATGGTGCTTGAGGGTCAACCAGAATCCCCCACCTACTTTGAGAAAATGAAACAAGTGAACAGGGATGGGCCTCCTGTCCTTGGTGGCTTGACCATACTCGAGCGTATGGAGCCGGAAGCTCTTCATGGCGTACTGTTATCGGATCACGCTGTCGTCGTCGACATCCGGAAGGCTTCGGCTTTTAGAGCCGGTCATTTGCCTGGAACGATCAGTATACCACTGAGTAAGGACTTCCCAACCTGGTGTGGTTGGCTTCTTCCATATGACCGACCGATCTATTTCATAGCAGAGAGCGGTGATGCAACTAATGAGGCAGCGCGGGATCTCGCATTGATCGGGATCGACGACCTCGCGGGGTTCTTCGATGTCAAAGCTCTAGAATGGTGGAGTGTTGAGTGCGGTAATCTGGAGAAAACCACCAGTATTAACTGGGATGAAGCGGAACGGGCTGTAGCAGAAGAAAAAGCCTCTATCGTGGACGTGCGAGGATTGTCGGAGTGGAACGAGGGTTATGTTCCTAGAGCCAAACACCTACATCTCGGCCACCTTCACACCGCTGACCTATCAGGACTCCCGCGCGGATGTCCTTTGCTGTTGTACTGTCGTTCGGGCTATAGGTCAGGTATCGGAACCAGTATTCTGGAAGCAGCAGGCTTCGATGATGTTCGTAACATAGAAGGTGGAATTCTGGATCGTATGAAAAGGGGCCTGCCGATCGAACATGGAGTTTCGCCAGATAGAGAATAGGAGTTGTGGTGCGGCCTATCTGACTCAAACACAATAGAACGCTTTGGGCTGCCTTACGATGAGGTGCCTAGACCAACCCGAAGATCCGTTCGATAGCGCGAAGAAAGACTGTCACTTCCTGAACTGCGTGAAAGGGCGAAGGAAACCGGTCCTGGGTTGAGTGCCCGAAGAGCCTTGTAATGGTTACGTATGAATGGCTCTGGGTAGAGAGTGTATCCTTGATTCGTAACCCTTCAGTGAATGGGATAAGGTTATCGTTGCGTCCATGAAGCACGTGTACCGGGCAACTGATCTCCCCTAGTTCCTTGAAGGGTTGGATCTTAGGCTCAACACTGAGTGCTGCTTTGGCCAGCTTATGCCCGAGTTCCTCCGCATATGCCAAATCTGGTCGGACTCCTGAGAGAGGAGCAAAAAAATCGAATAAGAATCGTCTGTCCAAGTCTATCTTTTTGCGCTCCTTCGCTTTCGCTGCATCGTAACATGGATCACTAGCATTCACGCCTGGAGACTCACCAGTTATAGCTGCGAGGCGACGAAGTCCGTCTGCAATGTCGGTTGCTTCCTCGTACCCTGGAATGTCAGTCAGGTAGTTGGCAGCAACGATCCAAGGTCCGTAGGGGTCAGGAATTAGTTCATAAGACTTCCCCTGGTACTCGTGCCGTCCAGTCAGCATGAAAGTGATAGTACGGTCGAGGTCACAGTAACCACCGAATCCGACTGCTCCGGCGATATCTGCGCTCACTTCGTCAGCTGCTGCTACCGCTAGTGCATGAGGAGCGCTGAATGAGAACCCTATAAGACCGTAAGGCCTATTTTGCACCATTGGATTCTCTTTAAGTGCTTGGATTGAACACTGTACTGTTGGTAGGGCCAACTGAGGTTTCAGGCTTAGCTCTCTCCACTCAGGCACCTCAGGTATGATCACAACCATTCCAGTGGCAGCTACAGTTCTAGTGAATCGAACCAGTTGTGGATGGGCACGACCTGTGCGGGTGATCCCGTGGAGAATAACCCACCCCGGCAGGGGAGAATTCATCCCTGCTGGTCTGACTATTGTGGCTGGCACACGGATTCCATCACGGTCCAAAGTCGTTTCTTCTTCTACGACATCTGCATGTCCAGTCAGCCAGCTCCGGACATACCGCACAGTGCGGGTCAATTCAAGTGCCATCGCGCGAACCTATTCAGAACCGACCGCTCATCGCTACCCAGCAAACGAAATAGCCAACCCCGGGCAATGTTTCAGATCCCTGAGCTTTGGCTTGCTCGGAATGCATCTGTCGAGCATCATCGCTTGCAATAAACCCGGTCCAATCAGGAGGATCTCGTGAAGCATGCAATGTTGCTATTAGCCTTGTTACCAGTATTAGTCACATTTCCAGCTGCGGCTCAGGAGGGGCCTCGAATTGCGCATCAATCAATCGAGGGGCGACCCTTTAGCCCGGCGATCCAGGTTGGCAAGACGTATTGGCTTTCGGGTAAACTCGGGGCAACAGGTCAAACACGTGAGATGAACGAAGGCCGGACCGCAGCGGAAACACATAATATCATGAGATCGTTCCAAGAGCTCTTGGGCGAACTCGGTATGGACCTTAGTAATATTGTTAGTGCTACAGTATACCTAACCGACATAGCAGATTTTTCGGAAATGAATGCGGCGTATACGCAATACTTTCCCAGAGAAGCTCCGGCTCGCGTTACTGTGGCGGTTGCTGGTCTAGTTGGTGGTGCCAAGCTCGAGATCAGTTTCATAGCTGTGGAGGACTAGTCAGCTTAGCTGTTGCCTAAACGGGCATGCAGTTCTCATAACCCAACCGGTGATATGACTGAAGTTGATATAGAGCGAGCAGAGCAGAGGTACCGGCCGCCGTATTTAGCTGCAGCCCTTGCGGCATGTGCTGTCCTGGCGTTGTACGTACTAACATTGGCGCCTACGACGGCTTTTTGGGATACGAGTGAATACATTGCGACTGCACATATCCTTGGCATTCCTCACCCTCCTGGAAACCCTCTTTTCGTCGTGTTGGGGAAAGCTTGGAGTATCCTACTTGCTCCTCTTGGTCTCTCCGTTGCAGTCCGTATCAACCTTCTCGCGGCGGTTACGAGTGCGGTGGCCTCGGGCTTTTTATACTTGGTGGCCCATAGAGTACTAATTGCGCTGTTCGAAGATCGCTGGTGCGCTATAGTTGGTGCCGTCGCCTCCACTATTCTGGGGGCCACAGCGTTCACGGTTTGGAACCAGTCAAATGTGAACGAGAAGGTTTACACGATAAGTGTACTAGTCATCGCGTGGGTGACTTGGCTCGCGATCCTTTGGCATGACAGGAAAGATGATCCCGGTAGTGAGCGGTATCTGCTGGGGGCGGTATTCCTGTTGAGCTTAGGATCAACCAACCACCTCATGTCCGTGCTACCCGCTCCCGCACTAACGCTGTTAATCCTTTTTACTGCTCCAACAACCCTGCTTCGTAATTCTTTTATCATTCGAGCGGTCCCACTCGTACTGATCGGGCTCTCTTTCAACTTTGTGCTTCCTATCAGGGCTGGGTTAGATCCGGTAATTAACGAAGGGGATCCCACTTGCGAGTCCGTTATCGGGGCAGCACAGGCAATATATTCCAACGGACTTATCGGATGTCCGATGCTTGCCGATAACCTTACCCGTAGGCAGTACCAACCACCTCCCGTTACCCAGAGAAAAGCTCCTTTCCGCGCGCAGTTTGCCATGTACATGCAGTATTTTGACTGGCAGTGGTCTCGGGGGTTGAACCCGTCGCCCTTACCTGGGACGGGGAGAACTGTATTTACCGTACTATTTGGAGTTCTAGGCTTGCTCGGACTCTACTCGGTCTTCCGTGTCGACCGGAGCATGTTCACATACCTTCTTACTCTGATCGTAACACTCTCATTTGGACTCATCATCTACTTGAATTTCCGGTACGGATATTCTCTCTCGCCGGAGATTACTGATCGAGCTGAACACGAAGTGAGAGAGCGAGATTACTTCTATGTAGTCAGTTTTTTGATTTGGGGTTTTCTCGCAGGCATAGGTCTGTCCTGGATATGGTATAGACTTGGGCAGGTCGTGAGGAATACTCGGCCCTATGTGAGTACAGCACCGATCATGCTGGTGGCTCTCCTACCGCTTTTCCTGAATTGGAGTTGGGCCTCACGTGCTGAAGACTACGCAGCTCGTGATTGGGCATATGACCTCTTAATGAGTGTCGAGCCCTACGGCATCATCTTTACGAATGGTGATAACGACACATTTCCACTCTGGTACCTCCAGGAGGTGGAAGGGATTCGCAGCGATGTAACAGTGATTGTAGGTCAGTATCTTTTCACTTCGTGGTATCCGAAACAGTTACAGGAACTCACGACGCCAGAACGTCAGCGAATCTTTGATTCGGAGATTTTACCAGGACTGTTCGCCGCGCATGAGAAGCCAAATGAAACGATCCTGGATCTAACACATGAGCAAATGGATCAGGTTGGGGCCAGCCGTCTCACTGAGAATTTGACGATCCCATTTCCTGGCATGGCTGTAACATACCCTGCCGAGACAGTGCTTAACCGAGGGCATCAGTTGGCTTTGTCGATTATCCATGACTCTATCGATGAGCGACCAATATTTTTTGCTTCCACTGGTGGGTTGATGAGCGAACTTGGGTTAGATCGGTGGGCTGTCCGCCATGGACTAGCAGTCAAGCTTGAGATGCGCTCGTTAGCCGAGTCTCCTCCGGAGGGATGGGTACAAGGCACTGCAGAGTTTGGAGGCGTCTGGTTCGATCTTGATCAGTCGCTGAAGCTTTACGATACGGTCTACCAGTATCGAGGTATCAGAAATCGAAACATCTGGCAGGATCGGTCTACATTGAATATTCCCTGGCAGTACTACGCCCTCGCACTTCAACTTTCTGATGTTGCTCGGAATGCTAATCTGCCGGATGAGGTGGCTCGACGCTTGGAGAGCGATGCTCTAGACTTCCAAGTCGTGGCTGAAGGTGGAGTGAATGGAACGCCTTCACAGTGACAAACTCCCCTCGTACTAGCGGGAGCTTCATTCCAGCCTGCGGGTGCAAACTAATATGATGGAACCGGAGTTAACTCGTGGTGAACTGCACCGATATGCGCGCCATATAGCTCTCCCGGAGGTGGGTTTGGAAGGGCAGGCACGCCTCAAATCGGGCCGTGTCCTATGCGTGGGCGCGGGCGGCTTGGGTTCTCCACTGACTCTATACCTTGCTGCTGCTGGAGTTGGAACTCTCGGCATTGTCGACTACGACTCCGTCGATATGAGTAATCTCCAACGGCAAATTCTCTATGGAACAGATGACGTTGGGCGATCTAAACTCGAGAGTGCAGAAGATAGACTGAGTGACGTGAATCCATTTGTCGAAATTATAAAGCATGAAACCCGGCTCTCCTCTGAGAATGCACTCGATGTCTTGCAAGGCTACGACGTCGTTATTGATGGAACAGACAACTTTCCCACACGATATCTCGTCAACGATGCGTGCGTCCTTACAGGAACTCCTAATATCTATGGCTCAGTTTTCCGTTGGGAGGGACAGATCTCGGTTTTCGCTACTGAGAATGGCCCATGCTATCGCTGTCTTTTTCGTGAACCGCCACCGCCAGGTCTGGTACCCAATTGCGCTGAGGGGGGAGTGCTCGGAGTCTTACCAGGTATCATCGGGTCAATGCAGGCAATGGAGACGGTCAAGCTGCTGTTAGGGGTTGGAGATACTCTGGAGGGCAGGCTCCTTATCTTCGATGCCCTCGAGATGAGTTGGCGTGAAGTACAACTCAGAAAAAACCCTGATTGCCCAGTGTGTTCAGATCAGCCAACCCAAAGAGAACTTATTGACTACGAAGTATTTTGCGGATTGAGCAGCGGGGAAGTGTCTTCAGAGAAAGGAGAAGAGGAAACTGTTGAGGAGATTGAGCCAGAGGCTCTTGTAGAACTTATTGGATCTACTGAACCTCCGTTTCTAGTGGATGTCCGCGATCCATGGGAATGGGCAGTGAGTAGTCTTGCCGATCAAGGTGCCCGGCTCATACCGGTCGAAGAGCTTGATCGTCGTATCCCGGAAATTCCCCAAGATATGACTGTCGTGGTCTACTGCCGAAGCGGGAAACGGGGTCTTTCTGCTGCTCATCTGCTCAAGAATGCAGGGTATAGGCGGGTATTCAACCTGAGTGGTGGAATCCTGGGCTGGGCAGAGTCAGTGGAACCTGGCCTCCCTGTCGTTTGAGTACCGGTGATCTAACTGTCATTGATCTGCAGCTTTCACGCTGACGGGTGAGTGCTTACTCGTCATCAGAATCAGGTTCGAGCCCAGTTCTTGCTTGCTGTAACCTTCGGGTGCGAGACTGGTGATAGATGCTCCTGTCCCATGCAATAGGAACGATGAATGCGACAATGCACACTTCTGGCAATTCTTGTCCTCGTATTAACCCCGGTGACAAGTGAGGGTCAAGTTCGTCTCATCGTCGGGGGCGGGCTCAGTCAACCTAATGGTGACTTTACTAACCAGGTGAACACTGGGTTGCACGGTCGAGCCGGGCTGCAGGTTGGGGTGCCAGTATTCCCTGTCTCTTTAAGGGGAGAGGGTGAGATCCATCAGTTTTCTAAGCCGACAGGGGCTGAGAATACAACGATGTTGAATGGTACTCTGAGTGCTGTACTTGGACTGGGAGGTATAGGTCTGCAGCCGTATCTATTAGCAGGGATCGGAAGCTACCGTCTTGATGCCGGCGGGACAGAAGGGGCACAGACCAATCGTGGATTTCATGGTGGTTTCGGTGTAGGAATTGGGGCCCTCGGTTTCGGTGGATTTGCTGAGATCCGCTTGGTCAGCATTAGTGGTGATACCGGAAACACACGGTATATACCTGTGACTTTGGGTTTACGTTTCTAGCAAGGCGTTTGGAATTCTCACCATTCGAGTCACACCCTGAGTCTTAGACTGTCGCAGTCGATTATGCACTCTGGTAAGACAAAAACTGTGGATCAGAATAGTGCCAAGGCTTAGTACTTAGAGAGTTCGACGATTGCATCTACAACGTCTGTGACTTGCGGGAGTATGGCGGCTTCGACTTGGGGTGCATAGGCCACCCAAGTATCCATTGAGGCTACCCTCTTTACCGGTCCGTCGAGCCATGGAAATAACTCGTCAGCGATACGTGCTGCGATCTCTGACCCGATCCCCCACGAAAGGCTGTCTTCGTGAACGATGACGACCTTGCTGGTTTTTTTCACCGACTCTGCAATGCAGTCCATGTCGAATGGTTGTACGGTTCTGAGGTCGATAACTTCAGCCTCGATTGAGTGCTCATTTGAAGCGACTGAAGCCGCGTCGAGGCTGCGCTTCACTAGGGCTCCACAGGTGACGATGGTGATGTCCGAGCCCTCTCTCCGAACTTTCGCTTTACCGAACGGAATCATGAAATCTGGCCCAGGATTGCGACCCTTGTTGTAGACCTGCCGATAGAGGTGTTTATGCTCAAGGAAGAGTACGGGGTCATCACAGCGGATTGCTGTGCGAAGCAGGCCGTTCGCATCTTCTGCAGTTGCAGGCATACAAACGTGGATTCCGGGCGTATGAGTGAATAGCGTCTCACCAGTCTGGGAGTGGTAAATCGCCCCACCCTTGAGATAGCCACCATAAGTCGTACGAACTACTAATGGTGCCGAATACGTTCCATTAGAGCGGTAATGGATTGTCGCGAGCTCATTTCTCAACTGATTCATTGCGGGCCAGATGTAGTCGAAGAATTGGATTTCTACGACAGGCCGCAGTCCCCGCATAGCCTGTCCGATTCCGCGGCCTATGATATTGGCTTCCGCGAGAGGGGTATTGTACACACGCTCAGATCCGAATTGCTTCTGTAAACCATGTGTGACCTTGAACACACCTCCCTTGCCCTTCACCTCAGATAGTGCTTCTTCGCGGGATGCATCAGCGATATCCTGACCAAAAACAGTGATTCTCGGATCTCGCTCCATCTCGCTCTTGATACAAGCATTCAGGAGATCGACCATTGTCAGAAGATTGTCGTCACTGTACTGAGGGTCGTCCTCTGTATCGAAATCTGATGAAGTAGGATCAGAATCTTCTGAAAAGAGATATCGCATGGCAGTTTCTGGGCCAGCTTGCGGAGAAGCCAGTGCTTCATCAGCAGCGGATGCGACTTCCTCCCCAACTTCTAGTTCTAACCCCTCAAGTTCTTCCGCTGTTGTGACCTGGTTTTCAACAAGTAGTGTAGAAATCCGCGTTAGCGGGTCACGGAGGTCTTGAGCAGCTAGCTCTTTCTCAGTGCGATAGGCTCGCTCGTCATCAGACATTGAATGCGAGTGCGGTCTAGTACAGTGTGCGTGGATGAAGGCAGGGGCCCGCTGTTCCCGGGCGTGCGTGATGGCAGCGCCAGCAGCTCGATAAGAGTCCACAATGTCCGTACCATCACATTCCACTATATAAAGGTTTGGAAAGCCAGAGACCAGCTGCGATATACTTCCTCCGGCTGTTTGAACCTCTACTGGGACACTGATCGCGTACTCATTGTCCTCGATCACGAAGACTATTGGGAGGGAAAGGTTACAAGCGCTGTTGAGTGACTCCCAGAATTCCCCTTCGGATGTTTGTCCTTCACCACTGCAGACTAACACGATTTCGTCTTCGTCAAAATTGTGGACGAGGTCTCGTATTCCAGGGATTCTAGAGATCTTGGTGTCTGCTTCAGCTGCCCCAACGGCCTGGAGGAACTGAGTTGCAACTACTGAAGAGCTACTCGCTATGTTCAGCCGAACATCACTGAAATGACAGGGCATCTGTCTGCCACCAGTTGCCGGATCATCTCCGGAACCCACTGCTGCGAGAAGATGGTCAAGCGGGGTTTGTCCAAGGGAGAGTACTAGCGCGCGATCTCGATAATGAGTGAAGAACCAATCACTTCCAGGACGACAATGCTCAGCAATCGCAACACCGATGGCTTCGTGTCCTGCACCTGATATCTGAAAGAAAGTCTTGTTTTGCTTTCTTAAGCTGATCTCCCGTTCATCGATTTTTCGGGAGGTCAGCATTGTACGGTAGAAGCGCAGAAGCTGCTCGTGGGACAGGCCCGCGAGATCGTCAGCTTGGAGGATCTCCTTCTCTTGGGTCGCCATTTACTCCGGTGTGGAGGGTTGGGACAGGCCCCTAAGATAGCCAACAGCCTGATGCTGCGAAGGGGTGATTACTGTGCGCACAATTGAAGCATCTGGTTACGTAGTTGGTCTGGGTCTGTAACAGGCAGATCACAGACGTATTCTCGACAGACATATGCTGTGGGATTTTCTACTAACGTGCGTTGTCCTTCGAGGAGTGGTATACCAGTTACTTCCTCACCTGGAGGTCCACCCACGATCGTTAAGTTTCGGGCTGGTACGCTGTGCGCAGCCTGGATCAGGCTCCTTGTGCGAGGATCGGAAGACTTTCCGACTATGGCCACTTCTAGAGGAGGAGCTAGCGAGCGGTCAGCCACGGACAGCATTCTTCCGAATGCCGGTCCAAATCGCATTAGGGCGTCTCCGTCCCGCTCAAAACTTGATAGAGCTAGTTCATTATATTGGCTGTTATCAAATACATATCCCGCTCGGATTAGGAGTTCAGAAGCTAAGGAAGCCCCTGATGGTGTTGCGTTATCCAAGGGATCTCTTGGGCGAAATATCAGCTTCTCACCATCATTAGGAGTGTCATAGAATGCATTGTCTTCCTCGTCCCAGAAACGCTCGATCATTTCATCACAAAGCGTGCGGATAGCGGTTAGCCAATGCAGTTCGAGGGTCGCTGCGTGCACGGAAAGCAGTGCGTTGCCAAGCGCAGCATAGTCCTCTAAAAACGCTGGGATCTTTGCCACTCCATCGGTCAGTACTCTCATTAACTGACCTTTAGGACGGAGTTCCGTCCAAATCCACGCCGCCGCCTTGGATGCTGTGTCAACGAAGTCCCATCTATCTAGAGTCGGACCTGCTTCGGCAAATGCCCTGATGACCATAGAATTCCAGGAGACGAGAATCTTCTCATCACGGAATGGAGGTTCACGTAAGCCTCGCTTATCAAGTAGAATTTCGCGCTGATACTTGAGGGTTTCCTCCAGTTTTTTCCGAGTGATTTCCTCTGATTGGGAAACTGCATCAAGTTCGTGAGGAAGGTGCAGGATATTTCGACCTTCGAAATTTCCTGCCTCGGATACGTCGTAGACGCGCGAAAAAAGTCTTGCCTCCTCTGATCCAAGTGCTGACTCCAGCTCCTGTAGTGTCCATACATAGAAGAGACCCTCCTCTCCCTCCGAATCAGCATCACGGGCGGCATAAAAGCCCCCTTCCGGGGCTTGCATATCCTCTGTCAGATATTCGAGTGTTTGTTCCGCGATAACACTGAGGTCTTCAAGGCCCGTTAAGCGGTATGCATCCACATATGCTTTTGCGAGCAACCCATTGTCGTAAAGCATTTTTTCGAAGTGCGGAACTAGCCAGCGATCATCAACTGAATATCGGTGGAATCCCCCAGCTAAATGGTCTCGCATACCTCCTGCGGCCATCTGTCGTAAAGTGAAGACCATCATCTCGAGTGCGGCTTCATCACCCTCGCGGAGGTGGTGTCTCAGTAATAATTCAAGAGTGACGGGCTGTGGGAATTTGGGCGCGCGTCCAAAGCCTCCATGCACAGGATCATATTGATTGGTAAGTGTGCGATATGCCCCGGCGATGGCATCTGAGAGTGAAGCATCAGTTTCCTTCGTGGCTGCAGACGCCCTTTTGATAGCTGCTAATAACTTTTCTCCGGCTCCTCTTACGTCATCCGGTCTTGTTTTGTAAGCGTCAGCAGCAGCTCGAAGAACTTGAGTGAACGACGGGATGCCTTGGTGGGGTACTGGAGGGAAGTAGGTCCCCCCATAGAATGGAGTGCCTTCTGGAGTAAGGAACGCCGTGAGCGGCCATCCGCCTCCACCTGTCATAGCCTGCACTGCCTTCATATAGATCTGGTCGATGTCAGGACGCTCTTCCCGATCCACCTTCACATTTACGAAGAGTTCGTTCATCAGCGCTGCTACAGTGTGGTCCTCAAAGGACTCGCGCTCCATTACATGACACCAGTGACATGCGGAGTACCCGATTGACAAAAGAATCGGTTTGTTCTGAACGCGTGCGAGTGAGGTTGCCTCTTCGCCCCACGGGTGCCAGTCAACCGGGTTTCCGGCATGTTGTAGTAGGTAAGGACTGGTCTCTTCTGCTAGTCGATTCGACATCAGCTCTCAGTTATAGGTAAGGCCACACATTAGCATTAGAGGGAAGTAGCCAAAAGGAAAATGAGCCACCGGGCTTCAAGAAAATCGTTGTAGAGCGACCGAAGGCTACCTAGCTTTATGGTACATGGCTGCCATCCCAGGTGGTCACCACCTCGAACAAATAGAGGGACTAGCGCCCTGTACCTGAAAATGGCAGGACTAGCACTCAGGCGCCCGCGCACAGTTCCGTACCTACTGCGGGCTGCATGGGCATTTCGATCTCGCGATTGGTACCGCAGGCCCCCATTTCTTCCTTTGCCTCCTGCATCGTATATGAAATGGAGAATGGAAACGGCTTATGGGGATCCGGATGTGGTCCCAACAGATGATGAGCTTGAACGGTATCTCCTTTGGACAGCACGGATGAGAAATCAGATGAAGCAGGGGGACAGTGGCTAAGGTCGCACTGCTTCTAATAGTTGGGATTTTTGCGGTTTACTACTTCCCAGATTCTCGACTAATGCTTCTGGACGCGACAGAACCACTAGTGTTACCAGTCATCAAATCGGGTGCCCTGGAAGAGATGGAGCGCATCGGGCGGAATGTGATTGAATATGAAAGTCTTACAGGAGGCGTCCCAGATCGCGGTGACTGGGTTTTTTGGCTTGACTTTCGCTATACACTCGACGAACAGCGACGTGATCCCTGGGGTTCGGCGTATGAGCTTGGCGTTGCCACTGATTCAGTGATGATCATTTCGTATGGTCCTGACCGGGTACGTGCAACAGAAGACGATTTCAGTTTCGTTACAGCACGTGGCCGGTGATGAAGAAACATATAGTGAGGGCACTCCTAGCCCTTCCGGCGGTCATTGCCATTGTATTCGTCTCCTATTGGCTTGGCCAAGAGATTGTCGCGGGTCGAAGTCCGAGCCTCTCGTCCTTCGCGCTAATCCATTTCGCTGGGTACCTCTTTTTCCTCTTAATGCCGGTAGAGGCACTAGTCCCAATCTATCAAGCAGAGGGACATGCTGGGGCTATACTGATTGTCATCGCTGTCTCCACAGCGATCGCTGGTGAAGTCATCGATTACTGTATCGGAAGAGTGGTTAGTCACCGAGTTATTCATGACCTGATCGGTGAGGAGAGTTACACGCGTTTCAAGGGCAGGATCAAGAAATGGGGAGGTTGGGCCATCTTGTTTTTCAACCTCTTTCCTCTTTCGTCTTCCGTTCTGTCATTGGTGGCAGGAATGATGCGGTACAGTGCTCGTCGGGCCCTTCTGTACAGTGTGGCTGGCCTGACATTAAAGTATTTTACGATCGTTTATTTGTTCGATCTGGCATCTTCGTGGATGGCGTGAAGGTCTTCCTCACGCGTGTCCATATGGATGCGCATGGGCTGGCCTGGCATTGGGAGGGAGTTGACGCTTGCTGAACGTCGCACTCACCGGAAACGTTGCTTCTGGGAAGTCAACTGTTGCCGAGCAATGGGCGAAATCAGGGGTTCCCATAATCAGTGCCGACGAATTGTCCCGGCTGGTAGTGCTCCCGGGAACCCCAGGCATCCAGGCAGTGCGCAACGCGTTCGGTGATGAAATCCTTGCTGCTGATGGGACTCTTGACCGTGCAGGTCTCCGGGCAGTTATCCTCTCAGATGAAGAAGCCCGTAGAAAGCTGGAGGGGATCCTTCATCCACTGATTTGGGAGCGACGAGGCCAGTGGTTAGAAGCCAGGCGTGTTGAAGGCGAAGACTTAGTTGTTTCTGAGATTCCCCTGCTTTTTGAAACACGTAGGGAAGACGACTTTGATGTAATAGTGTTTGTCGATGCTCATGAGAGTGAGCGGACTCAGCGTTTGATTCAGACTCGTGGGTTGAATATTGAAGAAGCCAAACGGCTTATCGGAACCCAGATCGAAGCCTCCATCAAACGGTCAAAAGCAGATTTTGTTCTCTCAAATAACGGTACACTCGAAGACCTGAATTCCGCAGCAGGTGAATTACTAAAAGAGCTTCAATCCCGTGCAGATATGGGAACATTGTGCATGGACCTTCATCTTCACACTGTTGGGAGTTTCGATTGTTTGTCTGATCCGGATGCTGTTCTAGATACGGCACTCGAACGAGGGTTGGGCCGTATTGCGATAACTGATCACAACGAATTGGATGTTGCTCTGCGCATGGCCGATGCATATCCCGACATGGTCATTCCAGGAGAGGAGGTCAAGACGGCGGAATCCATCGATGTGATCGGCCTATACTTGTCGGAAGTAATCCCAAAGGGTACCCCCGCAGTGGAAACGATTGAGAGGATTCGTGAACAGGGAGGTATCCCATATCTTCCGCATCCTTATGCAGCGGGAAAGAAAGGGGCAGGGGGACGATTTGCAGAGATATTGGCTCCTCTCTGCGATGTCGTGGAAATCTTTAATGCGCGATTGCATCAGCCTAAGCAAAACCGATTGGCAGAAGAACTTGCTGACTGCCATGGGAGTCTTCGTGGCGGAGGCTCGGATGCCCACACATTGAGAGAATTGGGTTCAGTCTCGGTTGAAGTACAGCCACATCCAAACCAGGCCTCTTCTCTTCGTTTAGCTCTGGCCAACGGACGTATTACAGGAACCACCTCGTCACACATGGTTCATATTGCATCGACATGGGCTAAGTTGCGGAAGAAGTTGCCCATAGCACTAACCTGAAAGCCGAGTAGCGGCATCCTATCTATCGGCCCTAGCTTAAAAGGGTCATTAGTCGCCGAAGCGGTGACTGAACAACCACCCCTAGGGTCAGGAGCCCACGGTGAACTACCGGACGCCAGAAGGGCGTGCGGCACAAGTTCGTAAAGTCAAGGAAGCACTCTTGGCTTCACGTTCAGCCATCCTAACCACCCATATTAACGCTGACGGCGACGGAGCAGGGTGTGAAGCGGCACTCTCATCATGGCTCAGAGCCAACGGGACTGAGGCTTGGATCATCAATCCAACTCCGTTCCCGGAGACATTCCATTTTGCTGTAGAGGATGAGCGTTGGATTGTACCTGCCGGATCCGCTCGTGCACGAGACCTTTGTGACCAAGCGGATCTTGCTGTGGTTTTGGATACTGGTGAAGTGCCACGAATCGGTCGCACAAGAGACCTAATTCGAAAACTCCGAACCGTTGTAATCGATCACCATCAGCCAGGTGCACAACCTATTGGCGGAATTTCTCTGCGTGACTCCGCTGCCGCTGCCACAGGCGAACTGATTTATGATCTTGTTCTTGCCGCCAATGGCCCTTGGACCGAGCACGTAGCTCTGGGAATCTATGCTGCGGTACTCACTGACACAGGATCGTTTCGCTTCTCGAATACGACACCAGGGACGCATATGATTGCAGCAGATCTGATTAGCAGAGGTGTCGATTCGGAGGATGTGTATAGTCGCATATACGGCAGAGCCCGGCTGCGTAAATATCAGCTGCTGGGTGCTGCTCTCAAAACTTTGGAGAACGACGAGGAGTATGGAATCGCTTGGATGACGATACCTGCAGATGCTTATGAAGCTCTAGGAGCTACCGCCGAAGACGCTGAGGGCATGGTGGATGTACCGCGGTCTATCGTAGGTAACAACGTAGCTCTTCTCTTTAGCAAGGCGACGACTGGTGCAATAAAGATATCTTTCCGCTCAAGTGGACGATTCAATGTCAATCAACTTGCTCAGCAGTTTGGTGGTGGTGGACACATGAAGGCATCTGGTGCGATGGTAGAAGGACCACTTGAAGGAGCTATCGAGAAGGTGCTAATGGCGGCGCGTGAGATGATCGCTCGTGAACCCAATGTAGTTTTAGAGGGGGATACATGACGAGCGCACAAGCAATTGAATCCTCTCGTGATCCTGGTGTGCCGGAAGCCTTGCCCAGAGTCCTGATCCGTGTGCGTGACCACTTTGGTTCAGAGTTGATTGACAGATTGTGGCTATTTCCACCAGTGCGACGTGGGAGACGGGAGCAAGGTTTAGTTGCAGTGAGTACCTTCCTAGAGGGGCAGCAGCGAAGAGCTATGGTTACTGTAGCGTATACAGCTGAGCATTCGGGAGCCGGCGTGAGTATCGAAACTTGGTTTACACAGGAAGGAGAGGCTCTTCCTGAGCGATTTCCTGCGGTGATGTTGGGTGTCGTTAACCGAACTAGGGAGACACCTGGAGAAGCACGAGAGGTTGAGATCTCTGGGTCGGGACCAAAGTTTGAGGAGTTGATGGAGGGTTTTGACGCTTGGATCGAGAGGGGATCTGCGCTTTGAGTTTGCTTTCGACACGGCAACCGTTCATTCGACTTTTCGGTCGATACCTTCGGGACAAGGGCCTTCCGGTAACACAGCAGCGGGAAGCTATCGCGAAAATCGTTTTCGAATCTGATGAGCATCTATCCGTGCATGATATTGAGCAGGCACTTAGAGATCGAGAGGGGAGAATCGGGAAGGCCACGATCTATCGCACCTTAGATCTTCTAGTGCGTAGTCGACTCGTGGAAGAGCATGATTTTGGCGAGGGATTCAAGCGTTATGAACACAGGCTTTCTGAGAGTCCTATCCATGAACATCTCATCTGTCTCGAATGTGGGACCGTGTTAGAATTTGAGAGTAACGAAGTTTATGGTGTCGAGAACCGTGTTCGGCGTGAGCACGGTTTTGTTCCGGTGCGACACAGGCTTGAGATATACGGGCTCTGTAGGGATTGTGATGAAGGAGGTGCCGAGTTGCCGGTCGGAGGTTTGACGTGTCCGATCGAGACGGCTTGAGCTAAGTAATCGCTTGCCTAACCGACGTGACCCGGATGCATCCGGTCGTGGTGGTGAGTGCTCCGATTCGGTGGAATTGCCAGGATTAGGGGATCTTCCATGGGAGCTCCCACACACATTCCTTGGTCTCGATGAGGTAGCTGGGAGCTTCGCTGAAGCTGCTGCCGTCATCCTTCCTGTACCGTATGAGGCTACTACTTCTTGGGGAGGTGGTACTCGTCTTGGTCCTCGCGCGATTCTTGAAGCATCCCGTTACGTGGAGTTGTACGACCAAGAATTTGACTGTGAACCAGCACAGTTACTAGGTATCCACACATTACCTGGGCTGGAGCTTTCACGAGCTGGTCCAACGGCTGCGATGGAAGAACTTCGTAATGCGTATGCCAGGATCTCAGATGTATGTGGTGACCGATTTCTTATCATGCTTGGTGGTGAGCACTCGATTTCTGCTTCCGCAGTGCTTGCTCAGGCCGACCGACATGATGAAAGACTCACTGTGTTGCAGCTCGATGCTCATGCTGACCTTCGCTTGCAGTACGAGGGGACGGCCGATTCACATGCCTCAGCGATGGCTCGAGTTCTAGATTGTGCTGACGTCGTTTCTGTAGGAGTGCGTGGGGTCAGTCAGGAAGAGGTTAATACCTCCAACTCTCAGGATGGTTCAACACTTATCTGGGCAGATGAGATGTGGGAAAGCGATGTATGGATGGACCGTGCGCTTGATGCTCTTGGCCCAAAAGTTTACCTCACTTTCGATGTGGATTATTTCGACCCGGCAGTAGTGCCATCGACTGGCACTCCCGAACCTGGTGGAGCTTCATGGTACGAGACTTTACGATTTCTAAGGCGGGTGCTGGCTGAGCGGGAGGTTGTTGCAGCGGACGTCGTCGAATTAGCACCTGCCCCAGGGATTCACGCACCAGATTTTTTAGTTGCTAAGCTTGTCTACAAGCTCATTAATTATCGCTTCTGGAATCGGATGCCCTAGCGCTCGATGGCCAGCTGCATTTTTCTATGAGACGTGACACGGGCAATTAGTGATGACTCAAGGTGTGCCCTAGATGATTGATCCGTCAGCCATCAGAACACAGAACTTAAGAGAGCATGAAGAAGGGTTTCCTGCATCTGAAGTAGAACGCGCAACTGGGTCAAAGACTTTGGGTGGTAACCGACTGGAACTCCAGTATGAGGGTTCAAGCACCTTTAGCTCGTGGCTTGAGGGTATCAGCCGTGCACAGTGCATGGTTTACCTAGAGAATTATCTGATCCGAAATGACCGGGTCGGCCGAGCGTTCAGGGATGTGCTCATCGAAAAAGCCCGTAGTGGTGTTCCAGTCTATGTTATCTATGACTGGGTGGGTTGCTGGGCGACACGTAGCTCGTATTGGAAGCCTCTCAGACAAGCGGGTGTGCATGTCCGAGCTTTCAATCCGCTTTCATTTGGGATTGGAGATCCGTTCGGGATTCTGAGACGTGACCACCGGAAGCTTATTGTGTTAGATGGTAAGGTTGCGTATGTGGGGGGGTTCTGCTTGGGTGTGGAATGGGTGGGTGGGGTGAACCAACCGGCTTGGCGGGATACTGCTGTCAAGATCTCAGGTCCCGCAGCGAGTGCGGCTGCCCGTGCTTTTGAAGCTACTTGGTGCGGGATGGGTGAGTCACTCGGTTTGTCCCAGAAACTTCCTATTCTATCGGACGTTGGGGACACGCCAGTCTGGCTTATCGAAGGAGAACCTGGAAGGACTCGAGTCTATCGCACAATTCACTGGGTTGCAGCAAGAGCGAAGGAGCGTATATGGATCACAGATGCCTATTTTGTGGCTCCCAGATCTGTATCCGAAGCGCTTGGCGCGGCTGCCCAGCAAGGAGTCGATGTGCGAATACTTGTGCCGGCACACAACAATTGGCCGTTGGTTGGAAGCCTTTCACGGGGTGGATATCGATCTCTTCTAAAGTCTGGAGTCCGGATTTTCGAGTGGCAGGGACCCATGATCCATGCTAAGACTGCAGTTGTGGATGGTATTTGGTCACGCGTTGGGTCGAGCAACCTGAACTCTGCAAGCTTAATTGGGAATTGGGAGCTAGACGTTGGTGTACTCGATACGAAGCTTGCCAGTCAGCTTGAGGATCTCTTCCTTACCGATCTGAGTTCCTCTATTGAGATCGTTTTGCCTGGCCAAAAGCTAGAGCGTGGGATCGAAATGTCTGAAAGCCCAGGTGCTACAGAGTCACTTGATCCTCAGGGCACATTACCAGAAAGGATGATGCAGATCCGGGCTTTGGGGACCACCCAGAGCCGCATCACGATGGCACCTCTTGTGCGAGCCAGAGGAGCGCTTGGGGACTCACTGGCTGGGGACCGACCTATTGGACGCGAGGGTAGGACAGTGCTCGGTACAGTATCCGCTATCATTCTTTCAACTGCGATCATTGCGGCATTCTTTCCAACCTTTGTAGGTGCTATGGTAGCGGTCGTAGCAGGGTGGTTTGGACTTACAACAGGGATTCGCGCGTATCTCCAGTCACGACGTGCGCGGAGTAGAGAGCAGGAAGCGACAACAACTGCGGAACTAGATTAGGAGGGAGAGCAACTCGTGAACGAAGTCGATCTCGGGATCGTTATCGCCTTCACGGCGGGAGTCTTATCATTTCTTTCGCCGTGTGTGCTACCCCTTGTACCAAGCTATCTGACGTTTGTAACTGGGATGAGCTTGGAGGATCTCCAAGAAGGAGTGAATCGTAGAGCAACATTGCTCCACTCAACACTCTTTGTCAGTGGCTTCAGCTTAATCTTTATTCTTCTAGGGGCATCCGCGTCTTTCTTAGGGCAGTTTCTACTCTCTTATGAGGTTTGGATTGCACGCATTGGTGGATTGATCATTGTGATCTTAGGGCTACACCTCACAGGTGTATTCCGGCTGACACCGCTCATGCGTGAACGCAGGATCCACCTGAGCGACAAGCCGGCTGGGTATCTTGGGACCCTTGGAGTTGGTATGGCATTTGGGGCTGGCTGGACCCCATGCATCGGTCCGATTTTAGGTGCAATTTTAACATACGCTGGAACTCAGGATACCCTGTGGGCAGGAGTTGGATTATTGACGGTCTACTCGGCAGGCCTCGCAGTTCCATTCTTGATATCGGCATTTGCGCTTGACTGGTTCCTCCAAGTGTTCAAGCAATTTCGACACTTGATACCTCTAGTCGAGAAGAGTTCTGGGATCCTTCTCATAATTCTTGGCATACTGCTTATGACTGGGCGCTTCACAGTCTTGGCTGCATACCTGACCCGATTCACTCCGGAATTCATCCTGAACCGGATATAGAGGGTTCTGACCTGGCTTCTGTGGTCTCAGGCGTTAGCCACGGCAACGACTGCAGTTTCAAGATTTTCTTCGAGCAGTTGGCGGCGAAGTAGTCCTGTATAGGTCCCATCCGTAGTGATTAACTCGGCATGTGTCCCAGATTCGACAATGGCTCCTTCATCTAGAACTAGGATCTTGTCAGCACGCATTACTGCGGATACGCGGTGGCTGATTATGAAAGAGGTGCGGCCTGACATCATTTCCTGTAGGTCATTGAGTATTCTCGTTTCGGTATGGGTATCAACTGCGCTCAGCGCATCATCAAGAACTAGAATCAAGGGGTCACGAGCTAGGGCCCTGGCCAGAGTTGCTCGCTGCTTCTGTCCTCCAGATAAATTGATTCCGCGCTCACCTAACAAGGTCTCGTAACCGTTGGGGAATTCAGTGATTTGCTCGTGCAGTTGCGCCATCTTCGTCGCATATGTGATATCAACCGTTCCATCATGCACGGGCTCAGGAAAGCCGTTATCGCTGCCCATGTTGATGTTCTTAGCGATAGTATCGGAAAATAAGAAAGTGTCTTGGGGCACCAGTCCAATCTTTGCCTTAACCTCGGATGGATCCAGTTCAGTCAGTGGGATGTCATCGAAAAGGACAGTGCCGTCAGTGGGATCGTAGATGCGAGCCAAGAGAGCGATGAGCGTGCTTTTCCCAGAGCCTGTTGGCCCCACGATTGCAATCGTATCTCCGGGGTAAGCGATGAAGCTTACATGGTCTAGTACAGTCCGTTCTGTATCAGGGTAGACGAAGGACACATCACGAAATTCGATTTTTCCTTTTGCGCTGAGCAATGAGCGGGGTTGTTCTGGGATATCTACAGATGCTTGAGTAGATAAGATCTTGTTGAGTCTACCCATCGAAGCAGCACCTCTCTGGTACAGGTTCACAACCCAACCGAGCGAGATCATTGGCCAGACGAGCAAGGCCACATAGAGTCCGAAGGCTACGTAGTCCCCGATACTGATCGCACCGGCGATGACCTCCAGTGCGCCTATCCACGTGACAAATACCAGTGCACACCCTGCAAGCGTGACAAGTACGGGGTGAAATGCACCCGCCGTGAGGGCAAGGTCCATGTTTCTAGTACGGTAGTGCTCGTTATGTGCGTCAAATTGCCGCTCTTGCTCTCTCTCTTGCGTATATGCCCTGACGATGCGTGCTCCCGTCAGGTTATCCTGGACAAAGGTCGAAAGAGAGGCGAACTGTTTTTGTATCTCTTCAAATCGATTGTGTATCATCCTCCCGAATACGATGACAATTGGAGGTAGCGCAAGCATGGGGATCATCGCGTAAAGCGTTAGTCTCGGACTGATCCAAATCATCAAAGCCAGGGTAAATACGAAGCTTGCTGCTGTATTGACTGTATACATGATGGCGGGACCTACGGCCATGCGAACTGCCAGCGTATCGTTTGTAGCGCGGCTCATGAGGTCGCCAGTTCTATTTCTGCTGTAGAATGTCGCGTCGAGAGAGAGAAGGTGCTGAAAGAAGTCGTTTCGGAGATCGCATTCGATGCGGCGACTCATTCCGTTCAAAAGTTCACGCATGCCGTAACGGGCCAGCCCACCAAGGATCGCGAACAGAACTAAGGTGGCCGCAAAAGAGGCGATTCTGATTCGATCAACATCCGGGCCTTGAAGCCCATCAATCGCAAGCTTGATGAGGAATGGTCCTGCAGCCTGAAATATATTCGCCAGAAGAACTAAAAAGAGTCCCCAACGGAATGCTTTCCCGTACGGTTTGAAGTACGGCAGGATCGCTCGAAGTTCACCCATGATTTCGTCTGCTTAAGGTAGCAATCGAGAGTATCTGCAGTTCCAAGCTTAGTACCCGACCGCTCGACCGCCCCGGCGTGGATCCGACCATGCTTTGAGAAGGTCACCATCTACGATAATCACTTGAGCGTCTCCAGACATGCCAGTTCGCTCGACAAGGGTATGACCCATCGCCTGGAGCTGAGCAACAGTTTCGGGGTCTAGGCCTGCAGGTTCGAAATAGATCTGGTCTGGTAGATGTTGGTGATGTACCCGTGGAGCATTGACGGCGTCAACCACATTCATGCCGTAGTCCAGCACATTCGAGATCGTCTGGAAAACTGTTGTGATAATTGTCGCACCACCGGGTGTGCCTGTGACCATGCGGAGTGTTCCGTCTGGATTGACAACCACGGTAGGCGTCATGGCCGATAGCATTCGTTTACCGGGGGCTACAGCATTGTTTTCTCCTTGCACTAGACCAAACTGGTTTGCGGTTCCTGGCTTCGCAGCAAAGTCATCCATTTCATTGTTTAGCACGAAGCCAGCTTCAGTCACTGTCACCTTGCTACCGTACCAAGAGTTGATCGTTGTAGTGACTGTCACCGCGTTGCCGTAAGCGTCCACAATCGAGTAGTGCGTCGTGTTTTCTCCTTCCGCAGGTCCTTCCATCCCTGGACCAATTTCTATGGAAGATGTTGCTGCGGTTTCTGATATCGTTGATGCACGGACACGAGCGTAGGTTTCCGAGGTCATACGGTCTATTGGCATATCCACGAAATCTGGGTCCGCGAGGTAGTGATTACGATCCGCATAGGAACGCTTCCACGCTTCAGCATACAGATGGATCATTTTTGGTCCGTGCCAATCCATTGAACCCACATCATAACCCTCTAGGATATTTGCCATTTCTGCCATCGTCGCTCCCCCAGACGATGAGGGTGGCATAGAGATGACGGTGTGGCCTCGGTACGTGAAAGAGATTGGTTCACGCCATTCAGCCGTATACTCTGCTAGGTCCTGAAGCGTGATGATTCCCCCCCCTCGCTCCATTTCTGCCACAATTAAGTCAGCAGTCTCTCCCTTATAAAACCCGTCTGGTCCCCAGTCCCTGATTCTCCTGAGAGTCTCTGCCAAATACGGTTGGTGAAGTGTGTCACCTACCAGCGGTGGCTGGCCGTCTCTAGGTAAGAATTGTTCTGCAGATGCAGGGAAATCTGATAATGATTCCACCATGGTTGAGCTAAGCGAGCCCAGGAAGCGCTCCTTCACCTCGAAGCCATTGGCGAGCTCGACAGCAGGGGATACAAGGTCTTCCCAATCAATTGACCCAAAGCGTTGGTGTGCCTCCCACATACCGGCCACACTCCCAGGCACCCCTGCTGCTAGGTGTCCAATGACAGATTTTTCTGTGAGATTTCCTTCCTCATCTAGATACATGTCACGGGTTGCTGCTAAGGGTGCTTTTTCCCGGAAATCCAGAGCTGCGGATGTACCATCAGCCATGCGAGTTACCATGAAGCCACCACCACCGATATTTCCGGCTTCGGGGTTCACTACCGCAAGAGCGAAGTGGACTGCAACCGCAGCATCCACTGCGTTACCACCTGACCGCATTATGTCAACGCCAATGCGACTTGCCAGTTCATCAGTTGATACAACCATACCATTCGATGCGGTGACTGGTTCTTCCCTCTCGCTGAACATCCATCCGGCAGGGAATAGGGCTCTGTCATCAACCGTGGACACATCTGTGTAGCAAGAAGTGACTACTAGAGCACTGAGGAGGAGTGCTACAAGTTGGCTCGTTATGAAAACTCTAGTCTTGTTCATGATCCTTAATATCCGCGTGGTTTACGTTGCCGGGTTCGCGCGGCACGAAGTACTGTTCCTGAGTCCGGGAAGATCAGCACGTTCCTAGCTACCAACAAGCGCCCATGCAGGATTCCAGACTCACTGAACAACGAAACCCTAAATCAACGAAGATTGATAAGTTAGATGTCCTAGGGATCGTCGATCTTATCAATACTGAAGATCGGTTGGTGGCAGAGGCTGTCAGCGATGAAAGAGAAGCCATCGCGAGAGCGATCGAGCTTGTGGAAAAGGCGTTACGGGCTGGAGGCCGGCTTATCTATGTCGGTGCTGGAACCTCAGGTCGTCTGGGTGTTCTCGATGCAGCGGAGATGCCTCCTACATTCGGGGTTGATCCAGAGAGGATACACGGTGTCATTGCTGGTGGATATCAGGCGCTCGTGCGGTCTCAAGAGGGGGCAGAGGATCACCCTGAAGACGGTGCGGAAGCGATCACCAACTTGGATGTAGGTCAGAGGGACTTCGTTCTCGGAATAGCCACTTCCGGCTCTACACCCTATGTGCACGGAGCACTTAGCCGGGCGCGTGAGCTTGGAGCTAGAACTGGGTTTTTGCTGTGTACATCGCCACCTGCAGCTCTTTTATCAGAGCATGATGTCGTGATAGCACCACTGGTAGGAGCCGAAGTGATTACTGGCTCTACACGTATGAAAGCGGGAACAGCCACCAAGCTAGTTCTGAATACGATTACTACGGGTGCCATGGTCCGTATTGGAAAGGTTTATAGCAACCTGATGGTGGATTTACAGGTTACATGTGAGAAGCTTAGGGATCGAGGTGAGCGTATTCTGTCAGAATTATTGAACCTCGATCAGCCAGCAGCAGCAGCACTTCTTGATCGCGCGAGTGGCGATGTTAAGACAGCGCTTGTAATGGCCCATTTGGATATTGATGCGAAAGAGGCTTTGGGGCGCTTGGACGCTGCTGGTGGAGTTATCAGCACATTAATTGGAGATCTCTAGGGGTGAATACAAGTAAACCCCGGTATACCCGTTGGGTGTGCTTGCCACTCGTGCTCTCTATTTCGACAGCGGTGGTTGTGGTTGCGTTCAATCCTGCTCCTCACAACGGTGGTGATAACGCAGCTTATATAACACTGGCTTTTTCGTTGGCTGAGCACGGAACCTATACTGATCTTTACGATCCCGCGGGAATGCCTCATACGAAGTATCCACCGGTCTTTCCAGGCTTGCTTGCACTGATGCTTCTGATGGGAGCAAGAACCTGGAGTGCTCTGAAGACAGTTTCAGCAGTATTCACGATCGCTGCGGTTGGGTTCACTTATTTGTGGGCGGAGCGGCGCCTAGGTGCAGTTGGTGCGTTGGGGTTGTCAGTCATGCTCGCGATCTCCCCGGCTTTGGTGTACTACAGCCATTGGATTCTGTCCGACCCGATCTTTTTGTGTTTTACGATGGCTGCACTATGGGCGCTTGAGGGTTCGGAACAGGAAAGCGCGTCTGTGTGGTGGCTGGTTGGTGGGGTTGTGACAGTTGCTTTGGCCTACTTTACACGGTCTGCTGGGCTCCCACTTCTGCTTGCTCTCTTCGGTTGGCTTGCTCTGCGTCGTAGATGGTTACCGCTCACTTTTTCGTCTATTGCGATAGGCGTACCTGCCCTCCTTTGGTGGATACGTGGACGCGGAGAAGGTATAGGTGAGTACACAAGCGAATTTTGGATGGTAGATCCTTATCAGCCTGCGCTTGGAACAGTCAGCCTTGGGGGACTCTTAACTAGAGCATTTAGTAACCTTTGGGCCTATGTGAGTAGTCACGGACCTGGAGGGGTCATTGGAGGCAGCGGAACTCTAGTTACAGTTTTCGGGATAGGGTTGACTGGCTTCGCATTGATAGGATGGGTTCGATCCATAAGAACTCATGCAGGGCTGGCAGAGATCTTCCTGCCTTTGTATGCGGGCTTGATATTGCTTTGGCCAGAAGTATGGTCAGGGGACCGCTTCGCACTTCCGCTGTTCCCACTCTTTTTCCTTTTTGCAGCGCTCGCCCTAGGTGAAGCGGTCAGTAAGCGAGGTAGCCTGGCACAAAATGCCGTTTTCGCGCTTGTAATTGCATTCGTACTTCTTCCAGCTGGCAGAGCATGGCTCAGCTCGGTCGAACAAGCATCGGCATGTCGCCGGATCATGAACAACAGCGGGCCCTGGGGGTGCTATGGTTCAGGTGTGTCAGAATTCGCCGAGGCAGCAGCTTGGATGCAGAATTCACTCCCTGAAGGTTCTTCGGTGATGACACGAAAACCCCGCTTATTTTATTTGATGTCAGGATTGACCAGTCGAACATTCCCCTTTGATGACAACCCAAGCGCGCAACTTACCGAAGCGGACCGCGTGGGTGCCCAATATGTCTTACTTGATAATTGGGACGGGCTTTCGAGTCTCTATGTGGGGAGAGCTCTCCAGCAGAATCCCCAGGCGTTCTGCTCAGTTAGAGGTTTTGGCTCTAGGCAGGGCAGCACCCATCTATTGGGTATTAAGGACGAGGCTTCTAGGAGCGAAAGCGCGCAACTGCAAACACAAGAGATCAGATTAGATGTTTGTCCGGGCAGCTATATTCGGAGCGACCCCGACGAGCGCTACCTTTCTTCGTCTTCTACAAAAATCCCATTGCTCGAGGCACTAGAGCCGTAGAGCAGTGCGAGGATCACCCCGAAAATGACGTGTTCCGTATAGCTGCGATTATGAGAATCGAATTCTTCCAGAAAATTTTCCAGAGTAGAGTGGGGGTGTTCGGAGTCGTGGGCAGCCAGCAGCTGAGAGAGTCCCCCCATCGGGTTAACTGCGTATTCGATGGTTCCGTAAAGTGCACCTTTTAACACTGTGGGACCAGGCACCTTTGGTTCCAAAACCGCACCATACAAGAGGCCCTGTCTGATGCCCGCAAGGAGACGATCCCCAGTTTCTCGATCCAGCTTAGGAGATTCAGAACCATGTACTGCGGGGCTTATCAAGTCCAATATGAGAGCTGAAACTGCTCCGGCCGCACCTGCTCGCACTAGGCTACCCAACGCAGTCTTATGTCGTGGCTTCCATGTCCTCAGCAACTTAGAGAGAATAGCCACAGCCTCGGGGGTCGCCAGCTCCTTAAGTGGTAGCCAGTTGGTGCGGGCATCTTCTGACGTGTTTTGCCCTGCAGGACTAGGACGGTCCTTCAATATGCGGACCTCTTCAGTAGCGCCAGGAGATATGCTCCGCAAGCGCTCGAGCGCGTAACCGAGATGGAACCAATAGTTCTGCTTCGGGGGCATATGAGATGTTGATGAGGTGTGCCAGTAAGAGAAGGGTGGGGACCAGTAAAGATCTAATCAAGATCATTTCTATAACCGCATGTCTGATGTTCCTCTTTATGCCGGTCCGAGCCCAGGTGCCACCTGACGAGTCATGGCGCAGCATTGAAACACAACACTTCCGTGTAACTTTCCCTGAGCACCTTGAAACACTTGGGCGTCGCGCCGCCGATAGGGCAGAAGAAGCCTATCGTGAACTGTCCACAGCCTTGATTGACCCACCTGACGGTCCGATCGATCTCCTACTGACAGATCACGCAGATGTCTCTAACGGTTTTGCTCGGGTTACGCCTTCGAATCGGATTGTTATTTATGCTCGGCCTCCTGTTGACGACCCAGGGTTGGGCCATATCGATGAATGGTTGGAGCTGGTTATCACACATGAGCTTGCTCACATCGTGCAGCTGGATTACACACAAAATCCTATCGGTAAGCTAGCGAGAAATATTTTTGGTCGGGTTGCAGCTCCATGGCCTTTCTTCCCGGCCAGTGGTACCCCGAGATGGCTCACGGAAGGGCTTGCGACTTGGTACGAGTCAAGCCTGACAGAAGCGGGAAGAGTGCACGGCAGCTTTTATGAAATGATACTCCGTACCGCAGCGCTCGAAGGCCGTCTGGAAACTATTGGCCAGACACAAGGAGAGTCCCCAGAGTGGCCCGCTGGAGTTAGGCCATATGCATATGGATCTCTATTTTTCGATTACCTCACCGACAAGTACGGTGCAGATCTTATGGGGGCATTCACCAAGGCAATAGCAGGCCAGTGGGTACCCTATAGAATCAATGCTGCGGGTCGAAGCGCATTCGGTTCCTCATTATCCGAAGAATGGTCCCTGTGGACAGAAAGTATTCGTTCCACGACAGCCGGACTTGACTCACAACTGGAACAATATGGCTCCATTACGATTCCTGAACGGCTGTCAGATGGAGGACGCTGGGCCCTGCGGCCCAAAGTGTCACCTGATGGCCGTTGGTTAATCTACGCCCGTTCAGATGGTCGCTCAGATTCCCAGCTTGCTTTCAGTCTGATAGATGGTGAAGGAACTCGGGAATTCACTCGAACTAATGGCCTCGCAACATATGACTGGACTCCTGAAGGATCAGTCGTCTTTGCTCAGCTAGAATATGCTGACCGCTATAGGCTGTTCGACGACCTCTACGAGGCCCAGGCCGATGGCAGGACTCGGCGCATCACCAAAGGAGCTCGTCTGACAGATCCTTCGGTAAGCCCTGATGGTTCTTGGGCTGTTGCAGTCTCGGGGGGCGGAGGCTCCAATGGTCTCGCCTTAATTGATCTTGAAAGCGGTGAGGTGAATGACTTTGTCATCTCTGAGCCCAACTCTCACTGGGCATTCCCTAGCATCTCACCCAATGGCCGCTGGATTGCGGCTACGCGTTGGAAAACTGGAGGGCTCCATGATGTCGTAGTTCTGGATAGTAGTGGGCTGGTTGTAGCTGAGATTACGAATGATCGGGCGATTGATCTCGCTCCGGAGTGGAGTCCTGACGGGAGTTACTTGCTCTGGGCGTCGGATCGCACGGGAATCTTCAATATACTTGCTGTGCCCTTTGATCAGGAGTTAGCACAGACGGGCCCCCCCCTGCTCGTGACGAATGTCCGAACTGGAGCGCTCTACCCTAGCGTGGACCCGAGTGGACGTTGGCTTTATTTCAGTGGTTATCACTCTGATGGATGGGAAGTGGAACGAGTGCGCTTTGATCCGGAAACAGCTGTAAGTGCCCCTCCAGCCGATGCTCGGTTTAACAGATTGGAGGATCCAGAACCACCAAGTTTATATCAGGGAGACGTGCAGAAATATTCGGCAGGCTCAACGTTGGCCCCCCGCTACTGGGAACCTCTCTACAGTGAAGCTGTGCGGACACCCGCGATCCGAACTGAGGATTTATACATCCGCAGTCGTCAACTACTAGGCCCGGCCATAGGCATACAGACTTCGGGTATCGATCTGGTGGGAAGACATGAATGGGGAGCTTCTGCTCGTGTCTTTACTAGCGGGAGTCGTGCTGATGCAGGATTTAGATATACGTACTCCGGACTAGGTAACCCTCGCCTGAGCTTAAGTGCAAACAATCGTTGGGGTCGCGGCAAGAATTCAGCACTTGTAACAGAACGTAAGGACGAGGCACTGCTTGATACACTGTTCGTTCTTAAGCGTGCTAGGAGCCTCACCGCTAGTGCACAATTCCAGCACCGAAAGTGGAGAAATTCTCTATTCGTCACTCTTTCTGCAGGCATGCTTTGGGAAAAACTTGAATTACTGAACAACTCGCTGGAGCCGGAAAATAATTATCGTCTTAATCGCCCACAAAATAGGATGAGCGACTTGAGCATCGCCCTTAGCTATTCGACTGCTCGTTCGCACGCCTACCAGGTTGGTGGCTCTAAAGGGGTTATTTTGTTCGCGAAAGCTCGGGCTCGTCGTAGTCTGAGTCTGCCGGATTCATTGGTTGGCCTGAGTGGGTTAGATAGCTCAGTCGAAGAGGTTATCGGTCGGGCTCGGGTCTATGTTCCACTAGGTATAACCGGGCATGCTCCTCATGTGCTTGCTCTTCAGACAAGCTTGGGGTTGGGCAGGGGGCCTAATGCGACAGCTGGTCACTTCGATGTGGGTGGGGCTTCAGGGAGTCCAGAACAGGTCA